>JANLOP010000324.1:0-4947 GCA_031366635.1 Betaproteobacteria bacterium
GTTTTTAGGTTATTTCGTACTGAGAATGGACAAGCCGAAGAGAACGGGCGGTCAAAGCCGCCCGTCCCATCGCAGCCATGAGTCAGCGATCGCTGGTCGGCGTGACTTTCACCGGAGTCCAGGCATGCCCGGGCTTAGCGGAAATTGAGCAGTTGCTGCTTGCCAGGCACCGAGGTGTCGCTTGGCGGCCTGCCGCCACGGAGGCCAACCCGTCGATAATCAAGGGTTCCGCCGCCATGTGCGCGCGACCAGATTTCGTGTGTACATAGACGTGTACATAACAACGAATTTTTCTCCATGACGAACCACTCACACCTAGACGAGACGCGGCGAAGAAGAACCTTTGCCATCATCTCCCACCCCGACGCGGGCAAGACCACGCTGACGGAGAAGCTGCTGCTGTTTTCAGGCGCGATCCAGATCGCCGGCTCGGTCAAGGCGCGCAAGGCCAGCCGGCATGCCACGTCCGACTGGATGGAGATCGAAAAGCAGCGCGGCATCTCGGTGGCATCCAGCGTGATGCAGATGGAATATCGCGATTGCGTGATCAACCTGCTGGACACCCCCGGCCACCAGGATTTCTCTGAAGACACCTACCGGGTGCTCACCGCCGTGGACGCCGCGCTGATGGTGATCGACGCAGCGAACGGCGTTGAACCCCAAACGAGGCGCCTGCTGCAAGTCTGCCGGGCCCGCAACACGCCCATCCTGACCTTTGTCAACAAGATGGACCGCGAAGTGCAAGACCCGCTGGTGCTGATGGACGAGATCGAGCGTGAGCTGGGCATGACGGTGGTGCCCTTCACCTGGCCGGTGGGCATGGGCAAGATGTTCCACGGCGTGATGGACCTGCGTGAGGCGCGCATGCGGGTGTTCTCGCCCGGTGAAGACCGGGTGAACGCCGCCCCGTCGGCCGGCGATGAAATCCTCACCGGCTTCGACAACCCGGCCTACGCCCAGCGCTTTGGTTTGCAGTACGCCCAGGCGCGCGGCGAGATCGAGCTGGTGCGCGACGCGGCACCGGCGTTTGATGAGGCCGAATTTCTGGCCGGCCGGCAAACGCCGATGTTCTTTGGCTCGGCCATCAACAACTTTGGCGTGCAAGAGGTGCTGGACGCGCTGGTCGATCTGGCGCCGCCGCCCGGTGACCGTGCAGCAATGCAGCGCGTGGTGCACCCGGAGGAGCCCAAATTCACCGGCGTGGTGTTCAAGATCCAGGCCAATATGGACCCCAGCCACCGCGACCGCATTGCCTTTTTGCGCGTCGCCAGCGGCCATTTTGAGCGCGGCATGCGACTCAAAGTGGTGCGCTCGGGCAAAGAGATGCGGCCCAACACCGTGGTCAGTTTCTTGAGCCAGCGCCGTGAATTGCTGGACGAGGCTTATGCCGGCGACATCATCGGCATCCCCAACCACGGCGTGCTGCAACTCGGCGACACGCTGACCGAAGGCGAGAACCTGCAATTCACCGGCCTGCCTTTTTTTGCGCCCGAGATGTTCCGCATGGTCGAGGTGGCCGACCCGCTGAAGACCAAGCAGCTTAAAGCCGGCCTGACCCAGTTGGGTGAAGAGGGCGCGATCCAGGTGTTTCGGCCGCTCGTCGGGTCGGTGTTGATGCTGGGCGCGGTGGGGCAATTGCAGTTTGAGGTGGTGGCGCATCGGCTGGCGCATGAATATGGCTGCAAGGCGCGCATCAGCGCCTGCCGTTTCTCGATGGCGCGCTGGGTGACGTGTGAGACGGGTGCGGGCACGGCGGCCGATGAAAAAGAGCTGGACCGCTTTATTGAGGCCAACAGCCACCGCATGGCTTACGACGCGGTCAATGCGCCCACCTTGCTGGTGGAGTACGCGCCCGAGCTGCGCGCCATCGAGAGCAACTGGCCGAAGATCAAGTTCCACGCGCTGCGTGAGCATGCCGGGCTGGTGTTTCAGCGGCGGTTGGAGGGGTGAGGCAATTTGTCAGTCCGATGACATCGAAAGCCCTATGAATTACGTCATCGCCATCGAACCCGGCGACAGCCAGCACGCCTTTGGCGTTGTGGTGCCCGACTTGCCGGGCTGCTTTTCGGCGGGCGACACGCTCGACGAGGCGCTGGGCAACGCCCGCGAAGCCATCGAACTGTGGCTGGAAACCAGCATCGATGATGACCAGCCCGTGCCCGAGCCCGGCCCGCTGGCCATGCACCAGGCCAATCTTGAGTTCACCGGCTGGGTGTGGGCCGTGGTGTCGGTGGACTTGGCGTCGCTGTCCGACAAAGCCGAGCGCATCAACATCACGTTGCCGGCCCGGGTGCTGCGCCGCATCGACCAGGCTGCCAAAGCGGCCGGTGAGTCGCGCTCGGGCTACATCGCCAGGCGGGCGCTGGCCGGCTGAGCCTGCGTTGGCGCTGATCGCCCGGTGGCTCGCCGATGCCATCGGACCCCCCTCACATGCGCCCGAAAAATGGCGGTCACCAGGCTGCCTGGCAACCTCATCTGCCCTCGGCAAAAAAATCCGGCTGACCGGCATCCGGCCTGGGTTTAGGTTTGGCTTTGGTCGGCAGCGCATCGGCCAAGGCGCCGGCCGCGCGCAGCACTTGCACCGTCAGCAGCGGGCCGGCACACACCCGGCGCAGCAGCGTTGCCTGGGCCGGCGCCAGATCCACCACGCCGCCCAGCACATTCAGCAGGTTCAGCAGCTCGGTGCTGTAGTCGGCGGGCCAGGCGTCGGGCTGGATGTCGCACAGCGGTGACGGCGGCCGGCGGTCGCCGATCAGCGGCCGGTCACGGGTTTTGCGGCGGTAGCTGAACCATTGCGTCAGCACCTGCTTGCCGGACACCGCGTAGTGCCACACCGCCGGCGGCACCGGCGCTATCCAGCCGCTGCCCACCATCAAGCGCTGCTGGTGGGCGTCGTAGCCGATCTGGTCAGGCATGCCGGCGGCGTGCATCGGGATCGCGCCGGCCGCGCTGATCTGCGGCCGGCGCCCGGGCGGCAGGCGCGGCGGGCCTGCCGGGCGGCCGGCTTGCGCATCGGCCAGGCGCTCACCGAAGGTGTGCAACCAGATCACGCGGCGGCCGATCTCTGCCGCGTGGGCAAACGTGGCCGGATCGGCGCTGAGCGGAATGCGCAGCCCGGGCGAGGTGAGATCGTTGCGGAAGTGGTCGATGTAGGCCGGGTGGGCCGTGAGCGCCACCAGGTAGGCGAACAAGTCTTCTGCGCTGACGGGCCTGCCGTAGGTAACCGCCAGGTGCGACAGCAGCGCGGGCCGGATGTTGGGCTGGGTGGCGGCAGCGTCGGCCCAGAGCGGGAATACACGGCCTCCGAATGAGCCTTTGTAGTGGTCCAGATCCGGCACCAACCCGGTGACGGTCAGCGCCGGGCCACCGGTGGGCGAGCTCCTGGCAAGCGCGGTGAGGTAAATCTGCTGATCGCTTTGTTGGGCCCAGAACGTCGGGTTCGGGCGATTGATCAACCGCACATCCGGGATGATCCACTGCCGATCAAAGGACCGAAATCCGTAGCGCACTGGCGCAAGCCCCGCACCCGATTCCGTGGCCACTGGCTTGGGATTGGCGGCAAAGCCGGCCAGCGGCGCTGCAACGACACGCTGCACATGCCGGTCGCCCAACCCCACCTTGGCGAGATGCGGATGAAACAGCCGCTCTTTGTCCGCCGACGGCGCCGCCACCAGTTTGGCCCAGCGCCGCTGCAGCGAAACGGCATCCGGCGCGATGACCCAGGTGCGCCCGGGCATCACGCCCGAACCGTTGTAGAGAAAAAAGTCATCCAGCGCCGGCTGGCTGGCCCAGGCCGCACTGCCAGCGGGCAAAAACGGCGCACGGCTGTCGGTGGGGCAAGTGGCCCAGCCGGCACCCGCCAGTGTGACTTTGGCCAGCGCGTCGAATTTGGCACTGCGCGGGCCCGTCGGCAGCGCGCGCCAGCGCACCACGGCGGCTGCGGCTTGTTCGCCCACGCGCCAGCGCGAGGCCAGCACGATGCACACCGGCTGCTGCACGGCTTGAAAAATACGGCTCGCCACCTCCGGTTGGTGGCCTTCGGGTGAGCCGTCGATCACCCAGATCTCGTCGCAGCGGCGTCGCAGGTAGTCGCGCATGGCCTGAAAGCCCGGGCCGCTTAAAAACCCGGCCACCGTGATGAAGCAGACGATGCCCGTGCCTTCAGCCGGATGCTGGGTGCACGGCTGGTCAAACACCTTCCAGGTCGCCCAGCGCCAGAAGTAGATGTACAGATTGCGCAGGTGCTTGGCATGCGCGCCCACGCCCCAGGCGGCGGGCGGCATCCAGTCGGCCAGCAGCGCGCTTTCCACCCAACTGCCGCGGCCCTTGGCTTTCTCCTTGTACGGCGGGTTGCCGATGACCACCGTGATCGGCTCGTCGCGCTTGATGCGGTTGGCGTCTTTGCGCTGTTTGGCAATCGGCGCCAGCAGGCCGGGTATCCAGCCCTCGTCGTCATCGGGATTGCCCAAGGTGTCGGTGACAAACATGCGCAGCGCCGTCTTGGGCGGCTGGCCGGTCAGCGCCACCGCCTCGGCCAGGATGCGCAATTGCGCCACCGCATATGGCCCGAGTTGAATCTCGAAGGCCAGCAGCCGCTGCAACGACGCCTCAACCGCCGCTTTGACAGCGCCCGGCCCCTCATCAGCCGCCACCACCGCCGCGATATGGCGCAGCACGCCCAGCACAAAAGTGCCGGTACCCGTGGCCGGATCGGCCACCGTCACACTGGCCGAGGCCAAGCCTTGGGGCTGGCCGAATCCCGGCCGCTGCAGCGCCTCATGCACCAGGCCCACCATGCTGCTCACCACCTCGGGCGGGGTGTAGTACGAGCCGGTGAGCTTGCGCAGCTCGTTGTCATAGACGGCCAGAAAATCTTCATAAAAGTACAACCAGGCGTCAGGCTGGCCTTTGCTGATCTTGGGCCAATCCACCACCTCCAGCACCCGC
>JANLOP010000020.1:0-10225 GCA_031366635.1 Betaproteobacteria bacterium
GCGCTACTCCACCGGCCTGCATTGCCCCGACAGCGACCGGCGTTATGCCGACCCGCAGCCGGCGCTGTTCAGCTTCAACTCGGCCTTTGGCGCCTGCGAGGCCTGCCGCGGCTTTGGCCGGGTGATCGGCGTGGACATGGGCCTGGTGATCCCCGATGTGCGCAAAACCCTGCGCAACGGCGTGATCAAGCCGCTGCAAACCCCCGCCTGGGCCGATTGCCAGAGCGATTTGCTGAAGTACGCCGGTGAGGCCGGCATCCCGCGCGACACCGCCTGGAGCCAGTTGTCTCAAGCCCAGCGCGATTGGGTGATCGACGGCAACCCCGAATGGGCCGGCCACTGGAACAAGCAGTGGTACGGCGTGCGCCGGTTCTTCGGCTACCTGGAGAGCAAGGCCTACAAGATGCACATCCGCGTGCTCTTGTCCAAATACCGCAGCTACACGCCCTGCCATGTCTGCGGCGGTGCCCGGCTCAAGCTGGAAGCACTGCTGTGGCGGCTGGGCAGCAAGGCCGATGCTGACGGGGTGCAATCGGCCGAGAAGCGCTTTTTGCCGGTGGGCGCCACCTGGTCACGCAGCCAGTTGGAAGCGCTGCCTGGCCTGAGCCTGCACGACTTGATGATGCTGCCGATTGCGCGACTGCGCAGCTTCTTCGACGGCCTGAGCCTGCCCAGCACGATGCTGGACGAGGCCCTCAAACTCTTGCTCGACGAGATGCGCACCCGCCTGCGCTACCTGTGTGATGTCGGCCTGGCCTACCTCACGCTGGACCGGCAAAGCCGCACGCTGTCGGGCGGCGAGGTGCAGCGCATCAACCTGACCACCGCGCTCGGCACGTCACTCGTCAACACGCTGTTTGTACTGGACGAGCCCAGCATCGGCCTGCATCCGCGCGACATGAACCGCATCATCGAGGCCATGCACCGGCTGCGTGATGCCGGCAATACGCTGGTGGTGGTGGAGCACGACCCGGCGGTGATGCTGGCGGCGGATCGATTGATCGACATGGGCCCCGGCCCCGGTGAGCGCGGCGGCCAGATCGTCTACGACGGCACGCCGGACGACGCCCGCCAGGCCAACACGCTGACCGGCGCCTACCTGGGCGGCCGCAAACAGGTGGGCATCGGCCTGCGGCGCTTTGTCAACCAGGCCACGCCCAAGCTGATCCTGCAAGGCGCGCGCGAGCACAACCTGAAAAACCTGGAAATCAGCTTTCCGCTGCAACGGCTGACGGTGATCACCGGCGTCTCGGGCTCGGGCAAAAGCACGTTGATCCAGGATGTGCTGGTGCCGGCGCTGCTGCGCCACTTTGGCAAGCCCACCGAGGGCGCGGGTGCGCATGACGCGCTGCTGGGCACCGACTGGCTCAGCGAGGCGGTGTTTGTCGATCAAAGCCCGATCGGCAAGACGGCCCGCAGCAACCCGGCCAGCTATGTGGGCGCATTTGACGAGATCCGCAAGCTGTTTGCGGCGGCGCCGCTGGCCATCGAGCGCAGTTACAGCGCCGGCATGTTCAGCTTCAACGCCGGCAACGGCCGCTGCCCCACTTGCGGCGGCTCGGGTTTTGAGCATGTGGAGATGCAGTTTTTATCCGATGTCTACTTGCGCTGCCCCGATTGCGACGGCAAGCGCTTCAGGGCCGAGTTGCTGGAAGTCAAGCTGATCCGCAGCAGCTACCAGTTGTCGGTGGCCGACGTGCTGGCGCTGACGGTTGCCGAGGCGATGGTGGTGTTCAGCGGCGACACGGCGGTGACGGCCCGCTTGCAACCCATTGTCGATGTCGGGCTGGACTATGTTCGGCTGGGCCAGCCGGTGCCCACCTTGTCCGGCGGCGAGGCGCAGCGCTTGAAGCTGGCCGGCTTTTTGGCCGATGCGGGGTTGTTGAATGGATCGGGCCCGCGCCAGCCTGCGGCCAAACGCGGCACCTTGTTTTTGTTTGACGAGCCCACCACCGGCCTGCACTTCGATGACATCGCCAAGCTGATGCGCAGCTTGCGCAAATTGCTGGAGGCCGGCCATTCGCTGATCGTCATCGAGCACAACCTGGACGTGATCCGCAGTGCCGACTGGATCATCGACCTGGGCCCCGAGGGCGGCGACGCCGGCGGTGAGTTGGTATGCAGCGGCACGCCCGAGGATGTCAAAGCCCATCCCACGTCCTTCACCGGCAAGGCGCTGCGGGATTACGACCAGTCGCTCGGCATCGGCCCACTCACCGCCGAAGAAGGCCGGCCGCTGCAATGGGCCGCCAAGGCGCGGCGCGATGCCGAAAGAGCGGCCACCCGCCAAGCCGCCGGCAACCACATCCGCATCGTCAATGCCAAAGAGCACAACCTCAAAAGCCTGAATGTGGACATCCCACGCGGCAAATTCACCGTGGTCACCGGCGTCTCGGGCTCGGGCAAAAGCACACTGGCCTTTGACATCCTGTTCAACGAAGGCCAGCGCCGCTACCTCGAATCCCTCAACGCCTACGCCCGCAGCATCGTGCAGCCGGCCGGCCGGCCCGAGGTGGACGCGGTCTACGGCATCCCGCCCACGGTGGCCATCGAGCAGCGGCTGTCGCGCGGCGGCCGCAAAAGCACGGTCGCCACCACGACAGAGGTGTGGCATTTTTTGCGCCTGCTGTGGGTCAAGCTGGGCACCCAGCGCTGCGTGAAAGACGGCGCCGAGGTCAAACCGCAAAGCGTTGAAAGCATCGCCGCGCAACTGCTGCGCGACCACAAAGGCCAGCATGTGGGCCTGCTGGCGCCGCTGGTGGTGAACCGCAAGGGCCTGTACACCGACCTGGCCAAATGGGCCAAGGCGCGTGGCCACAGCCATCTGCGGGTGGACGGTGAATTCATCAAAGTCGATCCCTGGCCGCGCCTGGACCGCTTCAAGGAGCACACGCTCGAATTGCCGGTGGGCGATCTGCTGATCGCGCCGCGCCACGAGGCGGCGCTGCGCGACCTGCTGGCCAAAGCACTCGACCTGGGCAAAGGCGTGCTGCACCTGCTGGCGCCGCTGGACGGCCTGGCCGACGCGATGGCGCTGGGCACCAGCACCGCCCACATCGGCAGCTTGAAGGTGTTCTCCACCAAGCGCGCCTGCCCGCAATGCGGCACCAGCTACCCCGAGCTGGACCCGCGCATGTTCAGCTACAACAGCAAACACGGCTGGTGCACCAGTTGCGTGGGCACCGGTTTGACGCTGACGCGCGAGCAGCGCAAGGCCTACGACGACAGCTTGCGCGACGATGACCAGAAGGGGCGTGAACAAAGCTTTCCGTCCGAAGAAGCCGAAGTTGAAGGTATCAGCGGTGAGCCCTGCGCCGATTGCCAGGGCACTCGCCTCAACCCCATCGCCCGCAATATCCGCTTTGATGACCACCCCATCACGGCGGTGGCGCAGTGGGCCGTGGGCGAGACCCGGGCCTGGGCCGGCGGCCTGGCGCTGGCAGGCCGGGATGCGGCGATTGCCCGCGACGTGGTGACTGAAATCCGCAGCCGGCTCGAATTTTTGGAAGAGGTGGGCCTGGGCTACCTGACGCTGGACCGCGCCTCGCCCACGCTCAGCGGCGGCGAGGCGCAACGCATCCGCCTGGCCGCTCAATTGGGCAGCAACCTGCAAGGTGTTTGCTACGTGCTGGACGAGCCCACCATCGGCCTGCACCCGCGTGACAACGCCGTCTTGCTCAAGGCCCTCTCGCGGCTCAGCGAGCAGGGCAACACCCTGGTGGTGGTGGAGCATGACGAAGACACCATCCGCCGGGCCGACCATTTGATCGACATCGGCCCCGGCGCCGGCAAGCGCGGTGGCCATCTGGTGGCGCAAGGCGTGGTGGCCGATCTGTCGGCCAACCCCGATTCGGTCACCGGCCGCTTTCTGGCCCATCCGCTCAAACACCCGCTGGCGCCGCGCCGCGTGGTGAACCGCGCCACCCTGCACCTGGGCTTGACGGGTGCGTCACTGCACAACCTGCACCAGGTGGATGTGCAAGTGCCGCTGCAACGGCTGGTGGCGGTCACGGGGGTGTCGGGCTCGGGCAAATCCACCCTGGCGCGGGATGTGTTGCTGACCAATGTGCACAGCATCGTGGCCACCAAGGTTAGCAAGGCGGGCCGGGATGCCTTGGCCGCCGGCATCTTGCCGCCGCTGCTGGGTTGCACTGGGCTGACCGGCTTTGAGCCCATCGACCGGGTGCTGGAGGTGGACCAGACGCCGATCGGCAAGACCCCGCGCAGTTGCCCGGCCACCTACATCGGCTTCTGGGACCCAATCCGCCGCTTGTTCACCGAGACGCTGGAGGCCAAGGCGCGCGGCTATGCGGCGGCGCGCTTCAGCTTCAACACCGGCGACGGCCGCTGCGCCCAGTGTGAGGGCCAGGGCCAGCGCACCATCGAGATGAGCTTTTTGCCCGATGTCAAAGTGCCGTGCGACGCCTGCCACGGCCAGCGCTTCAACCCCGAGACGCTGGCGGTGAGCTGGCGCGGAAAAAGCATTGGCGATGTGCTGAGGATGGAGGTGGACGAGGCGGTGGACTTTTTTGCGTCGATGCCGGCCATCGCCCACCCGCTGCAACTGCTCAAAGACGTGGGCCTGGGCTACCTCACGCTCGGCCAGCCGTCACCCACGCTGAGCGGCGGCGAGGCCCAGCGCATCAAACTGGTGACTGAGCTGAGCAAGGTGCGCGACGACATCACCCGGCGCGGCCTTAAAGCCCCGCACACCTTGTACGTGCTGGACGAGCCCACCGTGGGCCTGCACATGGCCGATGTGGAGCGGCTGATCCGGGTGCTGCACCGGCTGGTGACGGGTGGCCACAGCGTGCTGGTGATCGAGCACGACCTGGACGTGATCGCCGAGGCCGATTGGGTGATCGACCTGGGCCCCGAGGGCGGCAACGCTGGCGGCACGGTGGTGTGCGCCGGCCCGCCCGAATTGCTGGTGGCGCGCGGCACGCACACGGGGCTGGCTTTGAAGCCGGTGCTGGGGCGGCGCTGAGGTCAGCCGGCGTTGGCCGTCAAGCCCAGCGCCACGTCGGCATGCAAGGCCACCAAGCCGGCATCAAAACTGACCAGCTTGCCGCCGTGGTGCCGCGCCAGTGCCGCCAGGTAGGCATCGGTCACCTGCCGGTGGCCCATCACGCCGCGCCATGAAATATCGAGATAGCCCAACGCATCGGGCCAGAAGCGGTGACGTGGATGCGCCACCAGTTCTGCCAGCACTTGCACCGCCGTTTCTGGCTTGACATCGCCCAGCCGGATCAACAGCCGCAGCAGCGTGCCTTGGGTGATCGGGCAGGTGGCAAACGCCTCGGTTTGCCCGGCAAACCAGTGCTGCGCGGCGGCGTGGTGCAGATGGCTGCTGGTCAACAGGGCGACCAGCACATTGCCGTCCAACAAATGCACGGTGCGCGCGTCGGCCGCGCTCACCCCTCGTCCTCCAGCGCCCGCACATCGTCGGGCGTGATCGGGCGCGACACGTGCAGCACCGGCAAACCGGTGAGGGCACTGGTGGTGAAGGCGGGCGCATCAGCCTCCCGGCCCGGCAGTGCCAGGCCACGCCGTATCAGGTCGGCGGCTGTCTGGCTCATGCTGCTGCGCCGGTGTGTGGCCAATGAAGTGACGATTCGGTGAAGGTCGTCAGGCAGATCGATGGTGGTTCGCATCGGTGCATCTTGATGGCATTGCATCAGTCGGTCAAGCGCACAGCTGGCTCCGGGCTTTCCATCGGCGGTTCATCGGCAACGCGCCAACCACCGCAACCGCAGCGATGTTGCGCCACAGAGGTAATATCATCAACCCCGAGGTATTATCAAAGCCATGAACACCCTGACCCTCAAAATCCCGCCCGGGCTCGACACCGCACTGGCCGAGGCCAGCGCCCGTCAAGGCTTGAGCAAATCCGAGGTGGTGCGCCGCGCCGTCACCGCCTACCTCGGGCGTGACGGTGCTGCGCAGGCGGGTGCGCCGTCCGCATTGGATCTGGCCGGCGACCTGGTGGGCTGCTTTGGTGGCGGCCCCGCCGATCTGTCGTCCAACCCGCGCCACCTGGACGGGTTTGGCCAGCGGTGAGCGCGGCCGGCACGGTCTTGCTCGACACCGGGCCGTGGGTGGCACTGCATTGCCGGGACGACGCCTTCCACGGCTGGGCGCGCGGCCAATTTGCGCAGATCACCGGCCCGTTGCTGACCTGCGAGGCGGTGGTCGCCGAAACCTGCTTTTTGCTGGCGCGCGGCGGCCACGATCCGGCCAAGGCGCTGGCGCTGGTTTCGCGCGGCGTGGTGCGCGTGGGCATGGCGCTGGGCGACGAGATTGCCTCGGTGCAAGCCCTGTTCGAGCGTTACGACAACGTGTCGGCGTCGCTGGCCGATGCCTGTCTGGTGCGCATGAGCGAGTTGTATGAGCGCTGCCGTATCCTGACGCTGGATGCCGATTTTCAAATCTACCGGCGCCATGGCCGCAAGGTGATCCCGCTGCTGCGGCCGGGTTGACGGGCCTGGCGCCTACCCGCGTGGCGCCGGCCCGCGCCCGTCGCCGGTGGACTGGCCCTGCGGCCCCAGCAGCAGGCTGCCGGGGCCCAGAAACCGGTTGTGCTCACTTTGCACCGGCGTGCCGGCCGGCAGCCGGTCGGCCCAGACCCGCACAAACCAGCCGCCGGCCGGCAGGTGGTTGACAAAGGTGTTGCGCTGCAAGGTCAGCCGGTTTTCATCCCAAAACGCACCCTCGGCGCCGTAGGCCAGCATCACCGGGTTCTGGCTGCCGGCGCGCTGCACCACGGTGTTGCCTTCCAGGTGGGCGATGCCGCCGTTCGGCAGGTCGATTTCATACGACGCCGTGCCCAGCACGCCGTCGTCGATCAGGTTGCCGACCAGCGTGGATTGCCGCGCCCGCGACTTCACCAGGTGGCCATCGCGGCCGTTGCACAGCCGGCTGCCCTGCAGGCTGAAGCGGCCGATGCGGCCGACGTACAGCAGGTGGGGCAGGGTGCCGGGGTTGGCCGGCGCGTCGCTGAAGTCGCAGTCGGTGATGTGCAGCTCACTGGCTGCATCGTCACTGGTCAGCAAGCCCATCTGGTGGTCGGCAAAAGCGCAGCGGTGCAGGTGCAGCGTGCCGGCCTGCAGGCGGATGCCGGCGCCGTTGCCGTCGGGCACCCGGGCACCGCTGAAGGCGATGTTGTTGATCCGGATGTCGCCGCCGTCCACCACCCAGATTGCCTTGCCCTCGGCATGCTGGCCGTCAGCGCGCAGCAGCGGGCGCTGGCCCAGGCCGGTGATCGTCAGGCGGCGCTGGCCGATCACCGCCACATCGCCGGCATAGGTGCCGGGCATGATTTCGACCGTGTCGCCGTCACCGGCCCGGTGCAGCGCGTCGGCCACCCGGGTGAATGTCAGGCCCGGGCCGACGCGCCAGACGCGGCGCTCGGCCGGTTGGGCCTGTGCCGGTTGGGCCTTCGCCGGTTGGGCCGGCGCCGGTTGCGGGCCGGCCATCGCCAGCCAGCCGGCGGCCAGCCAGCGGCGGCGCGCCGGGTCAGCCAGGCGGCCGGGGTGGTGGGGGTGGCCGAGTAGGGGATCAGGCAGTTGCACCGGCAGATTCTGGCCGTAACCGGGATGAAACTTTCTGCCGCCGGATCGGGTTCTAATTCGGGCCCTGCCCAGCCCGGACGCGCCACCATGAACCAGCTCGACCAGCTCAAGCAATTCACCACCGTGGTGGCCGACACCGGCAACTTCAAGCAGTTGGCGCAGTTTGCGCCGCAAGATGCCACCACCAACCCGTCGCTGATCCTCAAAGCCGTGCAGCAGCCCGGTTACGCGCCGCTGCTGGCCGAGGTGGTGGCAGCGCACCGGGGCCAACCGTTGGACGCCGTGGTGGACCAGGTGCTGGTGCGCTTTGGCTGCGAGATATTGACGCTGCTGCCGGGCCGGGTGTCTACCGAGGTGGATGCGCGCTTGTCGTTTGATGCGCCCGCCACGCTGGCCCGGGCGCGGCGCTTGATCGATCTGTACGCCGCCGCCGGCATCGGCCGCGAGCGGGTGCTGATCAAAATGGCCGCCACCTGGGAGGGCATGCAGGCCGCCCGGCTGCTGGAGGCCGACGGCATCCACTGCAACCTCACCTTGCTGTTCTCGATGGCCCAGGCGGTGGCCTGCGCTGATGCCGGCGTGACGTTGATCTCGCCCTTTGTCGGCCGCATTTACGACTGGCACAAAAAACAGGCCGGCCCGGCCTGGGACGAGGCGGCGCAGGCCGGCGCCAACGACCCGGGTGTGCAATCGGTTGAGCGCATCTACACCCACTACAAGCGCTTTGGCATCGCCACCGAGGTGATGGGCGCCAGCTTTCGCAACGTCGGCCAGATCACCGCGTTGGCCGGCTGTGACCTGCTGACGATCAGCCCCGATCTACTGGCCGCGCTGCAAGCCAGTGACACAGCGCTGCGGCGGCGGCTTGATCCGGCGCGGGCGCAGCATGCCGATCTGCCCGAGTTGCACCACACCGAGGCCAGCTTCCGCTATGCCCACAACAGCGACGCGATGGCCAACGACAAGCTCGCCGAAGGCATCCGGGCGTTTGCCGCCGATTCAGTCAAACTCGATGCGCTGATCCAGGGGGTGTGAGATGGACTTCAAACGCTGTGATGCCACCATTGCCTGGACGGCGCTGCAAGGCCATTTCGAGGCCCACGGCCGTGATCTGGATTTGCGGGAGGCATTCCAACGCGACCCGCAGCGCTTCCACAGCCTGTCGCTGCAGGCCCCCGAGGTGTTTGCCGATCTGTCAAAAAACCGCTGGGATCTGGTCACCCGCAAATTGCTGACCGAGCTGGCGCAAGAGTGTGGGCTCGAAGCCCGGCGCGACGCGATGCTGGCCGGCGCGCCCGTCAACACCACCGAGGGCCGGGCGGTGCTGCACACGGCCTTGCGCGCGCCACGCGGCGCCGGCCAACACAGCGACGCGGTGCACGGCGTGCTCGACCGCCTGCTCAACTACGCTGAGCAGGTGCGCGACACAGCGGCCAGCGGCATCCGCCATGTTGTCAACATCGGCATCGGTGGCTCAGACCTGGGGCCGCAGATGGTGGTGCCGGCGCTTGATGCGTTCGCCCACCCGGGCATCACGCTGCACTTTGTCAGCAATGTGGACGGCCATGACATCACGCCGGTGCTGCGCCGGCTCAAGCCCGAGGAGACGCTGTTCATCATCGCCAGCAAGACCTTCACCACGCAGGAGACGATGGCCAATGCGGCGGTGGCGCGCGACTGGTTTTTGGCGCACGGCGGCGGGCTGGATGAAAGCCATATCGGCCACCACTTTGTCGCCGCCACCACCAACCTGGCGGCGGCGGCCGAGTTCGGCATCCACACCACCTTCGGCTTCTGGGATTGGGTGGGCGGGCGCTACTCACTCTGGAGCGCCATCGGCCTGCCCATTGCCATCGCCGTGGGCAGTGACCACTTCCGCGAATTGCTGGCCGGCGCGCATGCGATGGACCAGCATTTTGCGCAGGCGCCGCTGGCCGACAACCTGCCGGTGCAGCTTGGCTTGCTGGATGTCTGGTACCGCAACTTCCACGGTTTTTCAAGCCGCTCGGTGGCGCCCTACCACCAGGGCCTGAAGCGGCTGCCGGCCTATTTGCAGCAGTTGGAGATGGAAAGCAACGGCAAGCAAGTCGACCTGGACGGCCAGCCGCTGCCGTTTGGCACCAGCCCGGTGGTCTGGGGTGAGCCCGGCACGAATGGCCAGCATGCCTACTTCCAGATGCTGCACCAGGGCACGGATGTGGTCCCGGTCGAGTTCATTGCCGTCAAAACCCCCACCCACCCGCATGCCGATTTGCAGGCCAAAGCACTCGCCAACTGCCTGGCGCAAAGCGCGGCGCTGATGCTGGGCAAAACCACCGAGGCCGCGCTGGCCGACAAGGCGCCCACCGCCAATCCTGCGCTGGACAAGCTGATCCTGGCCCGGCACCGCACTTTCCCCGGCAACCGGCCCAGCACCACCTTGCTGCTGGACCGGCTGACCCCCAGCGCGCTGGGCGCGCTGATCGCGCTCTATGAGCACCGGGTGTTCACCAGCGGCGCGCTGTGGGGCATCAACAGCTTTGACCAATGGGGCGTGGAGCTGGGCAAGGCGCTGGCCAGTGATTTGCTGCCGCGCTTTACCGCGCCGGGGCCGGCGGATGTGGCCGGGCTGGACGGCTCGACGGCTGGTTTGCTGGCCCGGTTGAAGGCCTGAT
>JANLOP010000025.1:0-28383 GCA_031366635.1 Betaproteobacteria bacterium
GCGCCTGGCCTACGCCGCCAATCTGCACCAGCCGATGACCTACCACGTCGAGGAATCCAAATACCCCGGCGGCAAGCTGTGGCTGGGCGGCGCGTTCAAGGCCATCGCGACTGAGAAGCAATGGGGCCGGCTGGCGGCGGTGAACCTCGACACCGGCAAATTGGCCTGGAAATTCGACACCGACCAGCCGCTGATCGGCGGCGTGCTGGCCACCGCCGGCGGCCTGGTGTTCAACGGTGAGGGCAACGGGCTGTTCCGCGCCTTCGATGCCAAAACCGGCAAGATGCTGTGGCAATACCAGTGCGGCGCGGGCGTCAATGCACCGGCGGTGAGCTACAGCGTGGCCGGCAAGCAGTATGTGGCGGTGGCGGCGGGCGGCAACACCCAGCTCGACTTTAAACGCGGCAACTCGGTGATCGTGTTTGCCCTGCCCTGAAGCGGTCTGCGGGTAGCAGGCACTGGCCCGCTGCCTGCGGCAGACTGGCCACCCGGTCCCGGCAGGATCGTCCTGCCGGCGCCCTTTTTTGTGGACCTGTTTTTAGAGGCCTGCCCCGATGCCGATGACCCGATGCCGGTTGGCTTTTTCCATCGCCCTGCTGCTGTGCGGCGCGGCGGCGCTGGCCCAGACCGTCGCCCCGGCTGGGGCCGTGCCGGCCAAGGCCGCCTTGTGCGCGGCCTGCCACGGCCCGCAGGGCAATCCGGTGCTGGCCGAGGTGCCGGCGCTGGCCGGCCAGACGGCGCGCTACCTGTATTTGCAGTTGCGTGATTTTCAGGAGGGCCGGCGCAGCAATGCGCTGATGTCGCCGATGGCCCAGGATTTGAGCCGCGACGAGATGCGTGAACTGGGCAACTGGTTTGCCGCGCAAAAGGCCACGCCCGCGCCGTTTCAACCCGACGCGGCCAAAGCCAGGCTGGGCAAGGTCAAGGCCGACGAGACGCTGTGCACCATGTGCCATCTGGGCGGCTTTTCAGGCCAGAACGAGATACCGCGGGTGGCCGGCCAGCCCTTCGATTACGTGCTCAAGCAACTCCGCGATTTCAAGGCCCGCAAGCGCACCAACGATGCCGGCAGCATGACCTCGGTGGCGTCCACACTCACCGACGCCGACCTCGAAAACATCGCCCACTACATCGCCGGGCTGTGAGCGCCGGGTGATCGCCTGACGCGGCGCCTGGCGGTCAGCGCCGGGATCAGCCCCCGCCTCAGAGCCGGTAGCGCAAGCCGAGCCAGAAGGTGCGCGGCGCGCCGGGGGCAAAAAACGTCGAGTGCAGCAGCGGCCGGCCGCCGTTGGCATTGGCCGGCAAGGGCTGGGCCATAAAACGGCCGTTGCCGTCAAAGCCGGTGGCGCCCAACTGGGCGGCACTGTTGTAGCGCCGGTCCAGCAGGTTGTTGATCTGCAAAAACAGCGTCAATGCCGGGCTGGCGCGCCAGTCGCTGTTCAGGTTGATCACCGCGTAGCCGGCGCTGCGGCCGGGGCCCAGGTAATACGTGCTGTCGGGCTGGTGGGCGTTGTTCTCATTGCCCCGGGCCAACGCGCCGGCCAGCGCGGTGATGTCGGCGCCCACCGACCAGGCCGGGCCCAGCGGCAGATCGGCAAACAGCTTGAGCAGGTGGCGCGGGATCAGCGGCAGCCGGTCACCGGGGCGCACCTCGATCTGGCCGTCCAAACCGGGCAGGCCGGCGCTGGCCTGGTCGTTGCTGCTGTTGCCGGCACCGCCCAGCCGCTCGTGGCTGCGGTAGGTGGCGTCCAGCCAGGTGTAGTTGGCACCGACCGTGGCAGCCGCCAAACCTTCATCTGCGCCCGGCAGCGGCAGCGAGAAACCGGCCTCAAGCCCCTGCCGGCGGGTTTGGCCAAAGTTCTTGAAGTAGCCGTAGCCAGCGGCGTTGTCGGCCACAAACAGGATGTCGTCGTGGTTGTCAGCGCGGAACAGGCCGATGTTCCAGCGCGCCGCGCCGGCCGGGCCCGCGCCTGCCGCGCCGCGCAAACCGGCCTCCAGCGTGCGCGTCACCACCTGCTTGAGCGGCGGGTCACCGGCCATCGCGTTCGGCAGCTTGCAGGGATTGGCCGGATCGGCACAGCCCAGCTCGATGGCCGACGGCGCCCGGCTGCCCTGGTTGAAGCCGGCGTAGGTGGTGACGGCCGGGCTGGCGGCAAAGGTCAGGCCGATGGCCGGGTTCAACCGGCTGAACCGGTGCTCACCGTCGAGCGACCCCATGCCGCCGCCGGGGTTGATCGCGTCGCGGTTGTGCACCGCCGTGCGGTTGTAGCGGCCTGAGAGCGTCAGATGCGTGCGGGCATCCAGCGCCACGGTGTCGCTGGCAAACAGGCTCCAGGTGCGGGTGCGGGCGGCCAGATCGACGCGGGTGTCGTACGGCGCGCCGGCCAGCGTGCCGCCAGTCACCGCGTCGCCGAAGGCGCCAACACCGGTGATGCCGTGGTCGGGATTGAGGTAGCCCAGCTCGGAACCCTGGTTGAACTGCACCCGGCTCCAGTCGACGGCCGCGCCGGCCACCACCTGGTGGCGCCAACCGGCCCAGCGCGCCTGGCCGCTGAGCTGGGCTGCCAGGCCCAGATTGGTTTGCGCGCTGCGGCTCTGGTTGAGCACGCCGTTGCAGGTTTCACCGGGCACGGCGCGCAGCAGCGCGTTGGCCAGGCAGCGCCATTTTGGGAACGGCGTGTTGCCGGCGTTCTCACCCGACACCGGCACCGCGCTGTAGCCGGCGGCGACCAGCGCCGCGCGCTCGGCAGCGTCGGGCTGGTAGACCGGCTGGTCGAGCGCGTTCTCGTTGATGTCGCCGTTGTGGTTGGCGCTGTGGATGCGCCGCCAATAAACCTGGCCGGCGACCGACCAATCGTCATTGAAGACCTGGTTGCCCGCCAGGTTGAGCAGCAGCGAGCGGTTTTGCGTGGTGTCGGGCTGGGTGTAGACGCTGCGGTAGTCGCGCGCCAGCAGGCGCTGCTCTTGCAGGCCGTTGCCGTTCAGCGTGTTGTCGGCCAGCGCCACCGTCAGGCCGATCTGGCCACTGCCCAGCCGGCTGTCGAACTTGCCAAACAACTGGCTGACATCGCTGGGTGAGACGCTGCGCCAACCGTTGTCGTGAAAGCGATTGCCGGTGACAAACCAACTGATGTCGCCCAACGGCGCGTCAGCCTGGCTGCCGCCGGTCTCGAACTCGACCGCCCGCCGCTGGTGGGCGCCGGCCAGCATCTGCACCGAGCTGCCCGGGTGCGTGCGCCCGTCCTTGGTCTGGATCGCCAGCGCCCCGCCCAGCGTGTTCAAGCCAAACAACGGGTTCGAGCCCGGCATCAGCGTGATCGACGCGATGGCCGATTTGGGCACCAGGTCCCAACTCACGACATCGCCAAACGGCTGGTTCAACCGCACACCGTCGAGGTAGACCGACAAGCCTTGCGCCGCGCCCAGCAGCGGCGACGCGGTAAAGCCGCGGAAGTTGACATCGGGCTGGAACGGGTTGTTCTGCATGTCGTTGATGTGCACGCTGCCGAACTGCCGGCTCATGAAGGCCGCCAGGTCGATGGCGTGGCTGCGCTCGATGTCGGCCGCGCGCGCGGTCTGCACCGGGGCAGGCAACTGGTCGCGAGGCAGGTCGAGACCGGGCACGGGCGAGACGCCCACCACGTCCACCCGCTGCGCGGCGTCTTGCGCCTGCGCGCTGGGCGCGGCCAGCAGCAGCGGCAGGATTGCCAGCACGGCCAGCGCGGCGTGTGTGGCGTGTGTGGCGTGTGCGGCGCGGGTGGCAGGTGCACAGCGCCTGGTAGTTGGACAAGCCAATCGGCTGCGGGTTTTCAAGGTGTCTCCGGCGGTTTTGTTTTTTGGCGCGCCAGGCCGGGCCTGCAAGACCATGCGCACCCATGAACTGTGCGCAAAAACGCCGCAAATCGAGCGGGAATCCTTCCTGATCTGCGGCCCGATGGGCGCGGTTGGGGCCGGGCCGCAGCGCGGCCAGCGCGCGCCATCAGCGATGGGGGCTGGGCGTGCGGGACGGCGCGTCAGGCGCCAGCGACCCAGCCCAGCCACTCATGCAGCGCGATCCGGGTCAGCGCAAAGCCGTCGGCGGTGGGCAGCCAGTCGCCCAGGCTCAAGGCCGCAGCGGCACGCCCGCCCAGCGGCGCCGGCAACACCACCATCGCTGCGCCCTGTTGCCGAATCTCTCGGGCAAACGCGGCCAACGCGCGGCGCTGGTGAAAATCGTGGGTCACCAGCACGATGGTCTGGATGCCGTCGGCCTGCAGCAGGCGCACGCTGAACTGGGCGTTCTCGTTGGTGTCACGGGACTGGTCCTCCAGCCAGCGCAGAGGCACGCCAAAATCACGCTCGGCGATGCGGCCCGCCACCTCGGCCTCGGTCGGGCCGCCGTCGGTCGTGCCGTGGCCCAGGCCACCGCTGTAGCCCACCGGCAGGCCGGTCTGGCGCGCCAGCCACAGGCCGTAGCGCAGGCGCTGCTCGGTCAGTGGCCGCAGGTCGGCGCTGTCGTACTCGGGCGCCAGCATCTGGCGCCCGGCGCCAAGCACCAGCACGGCGGTGTGCGGCGCACCGCGCAGGCCGGCCCGCTGTGCCGCGTTCAGCGGCGGCGGTGGCTGGGTCAATGCGCTGACCAACAAACCACTCAGCGCCGTGGTGCTGGCCAGCCAGAGGCCGATCAGCCCGGCCAGCAAGCTGGCCCAGCCCAGCGCCTGGCGCCGCAGCGACAGCGCAGGCACGCCCGGCGCCGCTGGCCGGGCGTGCCTGCGCAGCAGCAGCGCAACACCCACCAGCACCAGCAGCAGCAAGGGCGCGGGCGGCAGCAGCAGGGTGCTGAGCCACGGCTTCCAGCCCAGGATGCCGAGGCGGACGAAAAGGTCATTCATCGGCGGGCCGTGACGTCAAGCCCGGGCCGGGGCAGGCTGACCGGCCAGCTTCGGCGCTGCGCTGCGGTGTGCTGCGCGCCGGGACCGGGCAAACGCCAGGCCGGGTGAGCCGTCAGGCCGTGCCCAGCGACGCGACGGGCTGGCGCCGCAGCGGCGTGGGCAGGCGCATCGGCACCGCGCGCAGCCCGGCATCGTGGCCCGGCGCTGCGGCAGCGCCGGCCAGCACGCCGGCCGGCAGGGCGTGCTCACGGAAGGTGGCCGACGCGCAATCGTGGCAGGCACCGCAGGCGGTGGCCACGCGCAAATCGTCTTGCAGGGCCTCAAAACTGGCACAGCCGGCACGCACGGCGCTGGCGATGTCGCGGTCAGAGACGCGGTGACAGATACAAACAATCATGCCCCGACTGTAATACGACAGATTCGCATTTGCAAGCGCATCCTCACCGCAGGGTTACCGGCACGGCGCGTGGCTCACTTTTCTCGAACCAGTGCGAGATGCGCTGGCCGTCCCAGTGCAGGCTCAAGTGGCCCACCGGCCGGGCACGGGCCAGCGCCCGGGGCACAAACACCGCCACACACTGACCACCGGCACGGCGCACGCTGTTGTAGGCCAGCGCCAGGCTGGCCTGGCTGCGCAGCGCCCGCCCCAGCAGCTGGCTGGCGCCGTAGTGATCGGGGTCGTGCAGGGCCGAGAAATCGGCCTCGGTGGGGCTTGGGCTGCGGATGTCATGTACTGCCGGCTGCCTCAGATCAGCCTGAATCCAGCGCAGGTCCAGATCGATTTCAGGCTCGGCGGTACGGGCCAGAAACCGCGCCCGATGGTGGCTGACCTCGGCGATGGCGGTAGCCAACGACTCAGCGGCGTAATACACGCCGTAACTGCCGTCACTGAAGCGCGAGCCCTCCGGGTTCAAGTGGGTAAAAGGCGCCATGATCAGCGTGGCGCCGGGGCCACTGGCCCGGTCGGCGGGCGCCACCAGCGACAGCGCACCCAGTTCCTGGCGCATCCGCGGATGGGTCAATGCCTCGATGGCAAACACCACGTCCAGGTCTTCGGGCCGGGCGATGTCGTCGTACAGGCCGACGGTGGGGTAGCGGCTGGCCACCAGCCGGTGGCAAGGCAGCCAGGCCAGCGCGCTGACCGGCACATCGGCCGGCTGAACCGGCTGAACCGGCGCGCCGGGTTGGCCGGCGATCAAGCCTTGCCGCCGCGTTGCGCGTCGAGGTATTGCCGCAGCACAAACAGATCGGCCACCTGGCCGCCCAGCATGCGGCTGAGCGCCGATTGCCCGCCCAGCAGCGGCGCGGCATTGGGCTTGCGCAGCCAGTCATTGGCACGCGCCGGCACCGGCAGCAGGATTTGCAGCGCGGCGTAAATGCCGAACAGATACGACAGCCGCTCCAGCACATGGCGGTCCAGCGGGCCCACCTTGCCCTGCTTCCACTGGTACAGCGTGGTGCGGCCCACGCCCAGCAGCGTGGTCTGTTCGGCCGCGCTGAGCTGCCATGCCTCGGCCAGGCGCCAAAAGGTGCGCAATGCCGCCGCGCCGGCGCTGGCAGATTGCAGGTTGACGGCCTGCGGTGTGGGAGAGAGCACGGCGTTCATCGGGTGCCTCGATGCGTTGAAGTCAAATGATGATACGCCCGCGAACAGATATCGGCTAATTGTCCGCCTGCGGCATTTTGATTTTCACCGGCAAATCGCCCGTCGCCTCAAGCGCCCAGTTGGCTTTGAAGGTAGTTCTGCTCGCCCACCTTGCTCACCAGATCGAGCTGGGTTTCGAGAAAGTCGATGTGCTCTTCGGTGTCGTGCAGGATGTGCTGGAACAGCGCGCGCGAGACAAAGTCGCGCGCCAACTCGCACTGCACGATGGCGTCTTTGACCGTCGCCTGCGCGCCCTGCTCGGATTTCAAATCGCAGCCCAGTGCCTCCACCAGGGTCTCGCCGATCAGCAGCTTGCCCAGGTCTTGCAGATTGGGCAGCGCGTCCAGCGTGAACAGCCGTTCCATCAGCGCGTCAGCATGTTTCATCTCGCCGAGCGACTCTTCATATTCCTTCTTGGCCATGCGCTCAAAACCCCAGTGCTTGAACATGCGGTAATGCACAAAATACTGGTTGATGGCCGTCAACTCGTTTTTGAGCTGGGCTTGCAGCCACAGGATGACTTGCGGGTCGCCTTGCATCGGATGTCCTTTTTTTGGGGGGGCTTGCTGGCTTGCCTGATGCCGTTACCGGTCGGCAATCGGCTTGACGTTGCGCGGCGCCGCACCGACATACAACTGGCGCGGCCGGCCGATCTTGTACTCCGGGTCGCCAATCATCTCGTTGAGCTGCGCAATCCAGCCCACCGTGCGGGCGAGTGCGAATATCGCTGTGAACAGCGACACCGGGATGCCGATGGCGCGCTGCACGATGCCCGAATAAAAATCGACGTTGGGATACAACTTGCGCGAGACAAAATAATCGTCTTCGAGGGCGATTTTTTCCAGCGCCATGGCCAGTTTGAAGAGCGGATCGTTCTGCAGACCGAGCGCACCCAACACCTCATGGCAGGTTTCGCGCATGAGTTTGGCGCGCGGGTCGTAGTTCTTGTAGACGCGGTGGCCGAAACCCATCAATTTGACGGTGGAGTTTTTGTCTTTCACCTGCTTGATGAACTCACCAATTTTCTCCACACCGCCCATTTTTTGAATATCGCCCAGCATATTCAGACAAGCTTCATTGGCGCCACCGTGCGCCGGCCCCCACAAACATGCCACGCCGGCCGCAATCGCCGCAAACGGATTCGTGCCCGAGCTGCCGCACAACCGCACGGTGGACGTGGACGCATTTTGTTCATGGTCGGCGTGCAGGATGAAGATGCGGTCCATCGCCCGCACCAGCACATCGTTTTGTGCATATTCCTCGCACGGGTTGGCAAACATCATGTGCATGAAGTTGGCCGAATAAGACAACTTGTTCCTGGGATACATATACGGCTGGCCGCAGGTGTATTTGTAGGCCATCGACACCAGCGTCGGCATTTTGGCGATCAACCGGATCGCGGCAATCTCGCGGTGCACCGGGTTGTTGATGTCGGTACTGTCGTGGTAGAAAGCCGACAGTGCGCCCACCAGCCCGGTCATGATGGCCATCGGGTGGGCGTCGCGCCTGAAGCCGCGCAAGAAAAACTGCATCTGCTCGTTGACCATGGTGTGGTTGGTGACGCGGGCAGTAAAATCCTGCTTTTGCGCGGCATCGGGCAAATCGCCATACAGCAGCAAATGGCAGGTTTCGAGAAAGTCGCAGTTCTCGGCGAGTTGCTCAATCGGGTAACCGCGGTACAGCAACTCCCCCTTGTCACCGTCAATGTAGGTGATCGTGGAATTGCACGAGGCGGTTGATAAAAAACCCGGGTCATAAGTGAACTTGCCGGTCTGGCCGTACAGCTTGCGGATATCGATCACGTCCGGGCCGATACTGCCTTTGTACAACGGCAACTCCATGCTGGGGCTGCCGTCGGAGAACGACAAGGTGGCTTTCACGTGCGACGGGGTCATGGAGTATCCTTTTCTTGGTCAGGTTCTGTTGCGGTCGTCGGTTTGTCAGCAGGTCAATCTCTTGCACGCAGCATGCCAAGCACCTCAATCACCTCCGGGCAGGCCAAGTCATGTGTCGGCTCGCAGCGGGCCAGCAGCAAATCCAGCAAATCGTTGTCGGCCAGGTCCATCAAGCGCTGCAAGCCGGTGGCGTGGCGCAGTGTCAAACATATCTCGTGGCGTTTGAAGAATCGCGCCACGAACAAATCGTTTTCAAGCAGGCCACGTCGGCAGCGCCAGCGCAGCCGGCTCAACTCGGTGCCGCCGATCGGCGCGCTGCCGTCCAACGTTGTCTGCGGGGGCATGCTGAACATCACCGGCCAGGCGCGCACCTAAATGGCGCGGCGCACCATCAGCTCTTTGATCTTGCCGATGGCCCGGGTCGGATTCAGGCCTTTCGGGCAGACATCCACACAATTCATGATGGTGTGGCAGCGAAACAGCCGGTACGGGTCTTCCAGGTTATCGAGCCGGCCGGCGGTGTCTTGATCACGGCTGTCGGCGATAAATCGGTAGGCTTGCAGCAAGCCGGCCGGGCCGACAAATTTGTCGGGGTTCCACCAGAAACTGGGGCAGGCGGTTGAGCAACTGGCGCACAGAATGCATTCGTACAGCCCATTCAGCTCGTCGCGCTCTTCGGGTGATTGCAGCCGCTCTTTCTCGGGCGGAATCTCGTCATTCACCAGATAGGGTTTGATCGAGTTGTACTGTTTGAAAAACTGCGTCATATCGACGATCAGATCGCGGATCACCGGCAGGCCGGGCAGGGGTTTGAGCACCACCACACCGGGCAAGTCGCGCATATTCGTCAGGCAAGCCAGGCCGTTTTTGCCGTTGATATTCATCCCGTCCGAGCCACAAACCCCCTCGCGGCAACTGCGGCGAAAGCTGATCGACGGCTCCACCGACTTGAGCTTCATCAGCGCATCCAGCAGCATGCGCTCGCTGCCGTCCAGTTCGACATCGATGGATTGCATATACGGCTTGGCGTCGCTATCCGGGTCGTATCTGTAAATCTGAAAGGTGCGCTTGGTCATTTTGTTGGCTTTCTGTGCCCGATGGCTTGCGGCAGTTAAAACGTGCGCACTTTGGGCGGCACGCTGTCTACTGTCAGCGGTTTGAGCTGCACCGGTTTGTAATCCAGCCGGTTGCCCTGGCTGTACCACAGCGTGTGCTTCATCCACTCGGCATCATTGCGGCCCAGCGGAAACTGCGCATCGTCGGCCAAGCGCTCGTAATCGCTCACGGTGTGGGCGCCGCGGCATTCATGGCGGGCGGCGGCCGATTCAATCGTGGCTTGCGCTGCCTCGATCAGGTTCTCAACTTCCAGCGCCTCGATGCGGGCAGTATTGAATACTTGGCTCTTGTCTTTGAGTGTGATGCCGGCCACGCGCTCGCGCAGCGCGGCGATCTTGCGCCTGCCCTCGTCCATCGACGCCTGGGTGCGGAACACGCCGGCATGCAATTGCATCGTGTCGCGGATGGCGTTGGCCACGTCCTGGGCATACTCGCCCGAACTGCTGGCATCAAGCCGGGCAATACGGGCCAATGATTTGTCCGCCGCGTCGGCTGGCAAGGGTTTGGCGATTTTGTCTGCGCTTTTGAAGGCCTCGACAATGTGGTTGCCGGCGGCTCGGCCAAACACCAGCAAATCGAGCAGCGAATTGGTGCCCAACCGGTTGGCGCCGTGCACGCTGACGCAGGAGCATTCACCCACCGCATACAGGCCGTTCACCACGCTGTTCGGGTTGCGCTCAATGCCCTCGCCTTTGGGCACCACCACCTGGCCATTGATGTTGGTGGGGATGCCGCCCATCTGGTAGTGGATGGTGGGCACCACCGGAATCGATTCTTTGGTGATATCGACGTTGGCAAAATTGTGGCCAATCTCAAACACGCTGGGCAGGCGCTTCATGATGGTGTCGCCGCCCAGGTGCGTCATGTCGAGCTCGATGTAATCCTTGTTCGGGCCGCAGCCGCGCCCTTCTTTGATCTCCTGGTCCATGCAGCGCGAGACAAAATCACGCGGCGCCAGATCTTTCAACGTCGGCGCGTAGCGCTCCATGAAGCGCTCACCGGTGGCATTGCGCAGGATGGCGCCCTCACCCCGGCAGCCTTCGGTGAGCAGCACGCCGGCACCGGCCACGCCGGTGGGGTGGAACTGCCAGAACTCCATGTCTTCCAGCGGGATGCCGGCGCGCGCCGCCAGGCCCAGCCCATCGCCGGTGTTGATGAAGGCATTGGTGCTGGCCGCGTAGATGCGGCCGGCGCCGCCGGTGGCCAGCAAGGTGGTCTTGGCTTCGAGCAGGTAGACCTCGCCGGTCTCCATCTCCATCGCCACCACGCCCAGCACGTCGCCGTCGGCGTCGCGGATCAGATCCAGCGCCATCCACTCGACAAAAAACTGGGTGCGGGCCTTGATGTTTTGCTGGTACAGCGTGTGCAGCATCGCGTGGCCGGTGCGGTCAGCGGCGGCGCAGGCGCGCTGCACCGGCTTCTCACCGTAGTTGGCGGTGTGGCCGCCAAACGGCCGCTGGTAGATGGTGCCGTCGGCATTGCGGTCAAACGGCATGCCAAAGTGCTCAAGCTCGTAGACCACCTTGCCGGCTTCTCGGCACATGAACTCGATGGCGTCCTGGTCACCCAGCCAGTCCGAGCCCTTGATAGTGTCGTAGAAGTGGAAGTGCCAGTTGTCCTCGCTCATATTGCCCAGTGAAGCGCCAATGCCGCCCTGCGCCGCCACGGTGTGGGATCGGGTGGGAAACACCTTGGACAGCACCGCCACGTTCAGCCCGGCCCGGGCCAGTTGCAGCGACGCCCGCATGCCCGAGCCGCCGGCGCCGACGATCACCACGTCGAACTTGCGGCGCGCCACAGAATTAGAAGCCATGTCAATCAACCTTCCGCCAAAAGAGGGGCGACGCAAGCAAGCAAACGCCACAAAACCGGCTCTGCCGGGCCGTCGGCGTTGGCCCCCTTGAGGGGGCGCGCGAAGCGTGTACGGGGGTGGGCCAAGTTCACAGTCTCCACAGCACTTGCACTGCCCAACCGGCACAGCCGATCAGCCAACCGATGGTGGCCACCTGCGCCACCAGGCGCAAACCCACCGGCTTGATGTAGTCCATCCACACATCGCGCATGCCCACCCAGGCGTGCCAGGCCAGCGACAGGATGACGACAAAGGTCAACACCTTCATCCATTGGCGCGAAAAGATGCCGGCCCAACTGTCATAACCCACCGGGCCGCCAAAAATCACCTGCGCCAGCAGCGCCAGTGTGAACAGCGCCATCACCACCGCCGTGGCGCGCTGACTGAGCCAGTCTCGAAAGCCGTAGTGCGCGCCCACGACCAGGCGCTTTGATCCGTAATTGACAGCCATGCTGATTCGCCCTTTTTGTCAGAACAAGCCGAACAACTTGGCGCCCAGCGCGAGAGTCAGCACGATGCTGATGGCCAATGTAGCCAGCGCCGATGATCGGCCCTGCTGTTTGGACACGCTGTGGGTGGCGTCCATCCACAAATGGCGCACACCCGCCACGGCGTGGTGCAAATAAGCCCAGATCAGCGCCAGTGCGACCAGCTTGATGACAAAGCCCGGCGCCCACCCGATACCGGCGACAAATACGCTGGTGAAGCCGTCAAACGAGATTTCAGACGTGACGCTGGCATCGAACATCCAGACGATGAACGGCAGCAAAAAGAACATCAACATGCCGCTGACCCGGTGCAGGATGGACACCACGCCGGCCACCGGCAAGCGGTATTGCAGCGCGTCGATCAGGCGCATGTTCTCGCCCGGCCGGGATTTGCGCCGGGATTTGCGCCGGGGTTTGGGCCGGGTTTCAGGCGGACTCAGCGCGGTTGAACTGGCGGTATCTGGCATGGGCTGGGGTCTCTCCTCAGAGGGCGGCAATTCAGGGAAAACCAGAGGAGTTTATTGCAATGCAGCAGACTTACTGGGCGCTGATCGCGAGCCCGATGCCCGGGCCACGGCAAAGCGATGCATCATCAATTCAACTCGTTGCGGTAAAAGTGTTGGTCGGTGTCGTACAGCCCGCGCCGCAACTCCACCGGCTTGTCACCGTAAGTGAATGACAGCCGCTCCACGCTCAGCAGCGGCGCCCCGGCGGGCAAGCCCAACAGACCGGCAGCGGCCGGGTCGGCCAGCAAAGCCTTGATCTTCTCTTCGGCGCGGATCATGCGCACGCCGAATTCAGCCTCAAACATGCCGTACATCGGGCCTTTGTAGCCGGCCAGTCGCTCGGCCGTCAGCCCTTTGAACAGCGCGCCGGGCAGCCAGATTTCGTCCAGTACCACCGGCCTGCCCTGGGCCAGCAGCAGGCGGCGCAACTGCACCACCGCGTCACCGCTTTTGCATGCCAGCGCGCGCGCCACATCGGCCGGTGCCCGGGTGCGGCGGCAATCCAGCAGCCGGCGCGCCATCTCGCGCGCGCCGCCGCCGTCGGGCATCAGGCGCAAAAAGCGGTACTGGATCTGCTGCTCGGCATGGCTGGCCACAAACGTGCCCTTGCCCTGGCGGCGCACCAGCAGGTTGTCGGCGGCCAGCTCGTCGATGGCCTTGCGCACGGTGCCCTGGCTGACCTTGAAGCGCGCCGCCAGCTCAAGCTCACTGGGGATGGCCTCACCCGGCTTCCAGGCGCCGGCCTGCAGATCGCGCGTAATCAGGCCCTTGATCTGCCGATACAGCGGGCTGAAAGCCGGGCCAGCGGGCTCGACAGGCTCGCTGGGCTCGGCGCGGGCCGCGCGGAGCGGCAGGGGCAAAGAGGCTGACATCGCCCATGATTGCAGCACAGATTGGCCGCCAAAACGCCTGCCACCAGCCGCAAATCCAGCAAATTCTGGCTGATGTCTTATAGAAGACCCAAGACGGCTGATCGCCCGTGGACCCCCCGTATCAACCCCTAGATTGGCCTACACTTCGCACCGGCCCAGATGGCTTCTTTGCCTGCCCACCGGGCCCGCACGGCGCCGCCGGGCAGGGCATGGTGGCTGCGCCGGGCTGAACCGATCCAACTCCCCCATTTTTCACCATCCTCCTGGAGCGTCCCATGAGCAAAAAGCCCGTCCGCGTGGCTGTCACCGGCGCCGCCGGCCAAATCGGTTATGCCCTGCTGTTCCGCATCGCCTCGGGCGAAATGCTGGGCAAAGACCAGCCGGTGATCCTGCAATTGCTGGAGGTGCCGGTGGACGGCCCGCAAAAGGCGCTGAAGGGCGTGATGATGGAGCTGGAGGATTGCGCCTTCCCGCTGCTGGCCGGCATGCAGGCGCACAGCGACCCGATGACGGCCTTCAAAGACACCGACTACGCGCTGCTGGTGGGCTCGATGCCGCGCAAGGCCGGCATGGAGCGGGCCGAGTTGCTGGCCATCAACGGCCAGATCTTCACCGCCCAGGGGCGCGCGCTGAATGCCGTGGCCAGCCGCAACGTGCGGGTGCTGGTGGTGGGCAACCCGGCCAACACCAATGCCTACATCGCGATGAAATCAGCGCCCGATCTGCCGCGCAAGAACTTCACCGCGATGCTGCGGCTCGACCACAACCGGGCCTTGAGCCAGATCGCTGCCAAGACCGGCAAGCCGGTGGCCAGCATCCACAAGCTGGCGGTGTGGGGCAACCATTCGCCCACGATGTACGCCGATTACCGCTTTGCCACCATCGACGGCGCGGCCGTCAAGGACATGATCAACGACCAAGCCTGGAACAAGGATGTGTTCCTGCCCACGGTCGGCAAACGCGGCGCGGCCATCATCGAGGCGCGGGGCCTGTCGTCGGCGGCATCGGCGGCCAATGCGGCCATCGACCACATGCGCGACTGGGCGCTGGGCACGAATGGCGGCTGGGTGACGATGGGCGTGCCGAGCAACGGCGAGTACGGCATCCCGAAGGACGTGATGTTTGGCTACCCGGTCACCTGCGCGGGCGGTGAGTACACGCTGGTCGAGGGCCTGCCAATCGATGCTTTCAGCCAGGAGTGCATCAACAAAACCCTGGCCGAGCTGCTGGCTGAGCAGGACGGCGTCAAGCACCTGCTGTGATTTGCTGGGCCACACCCGTTCTCACTGCCGGAGCTTTGCATGCCCGATCTCTTTAGCCCCTACACCCTCAAGGGCGTGACGCTGCGCAACCGCATCGCGATGTCGCCGATGACCATGCACCGGTCTATCGACGGCTGCATGAATGACTTCCATGTCATGTTGATGGGCTCGCGTGCGGCCGGCGGATTTGGCCTGGTGTTCCCTGAGCAGATCGCGATCACCCCGGACGGCCGCACCAGCATCGGCTGCGCTGGCATCTACGACGACGCCCAGATCGAGGGGTTGGCGCGGGTTGCCAAAATCATCAAGGACATGGGCGCCGTGCCGGCCATCCAACTGGGCCATACCGGCCGAAAAGGCAGTGAACTCACGCCCTGGCAGGGCCGCGCCCAGCTCGGCCCCGACCACCCGGACGGCTGGCAGGTCAGGGGCCCGTCGGCCATCCCCTACGGCGGCAAGCGCAGCTTTCCGGTGCACGCCATGAGCCGCGACGAGATCAAGGCCATCCACCGCGACTACGCCAACGCGGCCAGGCGCGCGGTGGATGCCGGCTTCGAGTGGCTTGAAATGCACTTTGCGCACGGCTATCTCGGCGCCAGCTTCTTTTCGCCGCTGGCCAACCAACGCAGCGATGAATACGGCGGCAGCCTGGAGAACCGCGCCCGGTTCCACCTCGAAGCGCTGGACGCCGTGCGCGAAGTGTGGCCCGAACGGTTTCCGCTGACGATGCGCTTCGGCTCGGACGACTTGAATCCCAAAGGCGTGCAGTTCGACGATTCGGTGATCGCCATTTCAATGATGAAGTCGCACGGCCTCGACCTGGCTGATCTCAGCATCGGCTTCAACACCGACGAGATGGTGACCGTGCCGTTCGCCGAAATGGCTTTCATGGCCGAGCGTGCCAGCCGCGTCAAGCGCGAGGTCGGCATCCCGGTGGCCGCGAGCTGGAACCTGGGCTTGCCCGCAGTGGCCGACCGGGTCATCCGCGACGGGTTGATCGATCTGGTGATGCTCGGGCGGCCGGCCCTGTCAAACCCGCACTGGCCGGTCTGGGCGGCGCGCGAACTGGGCCACAGCGATCCGTTCTCGCTGGTGCCCGAGGACTGGGCCTGGTGGTTAAGAAACTTCCGCGCCCATGAGTCGTGCATCGGCTGGCCGCCTGCCAAAGGCGCCGCCGAGTTGGCACTGATGGCTTCGTAAAGGTCTCGTCGCCGTGCGCGCCAGCCCAAACCCCATGCTGCCGCAAGACGCGCTGTTTGAAGCCGGTGACGCCGCGCCCGACTTGCCGGTGTGTGACCACTACTGCGGCACCGAAGACCGCATGCGCAAGGCGCTGGCGCTGCAGGCCGAGCTGGGCCCGGTGTTGGATGTCACGCTGGATTGCGAAGACGGCGCGCCCATCGGCGCCGAGGCCGACCATGCCGTGATGGTGGCCGAGCTGGCGCTGTCGGCTGACAACCGGTTCGGCCGGGTGGGCGCCCGGGTGCACCCGGTCAATCACCCGTCGTTTGCCCAGGATGTGGACACGCTGGTGGGCCGCGCCGGTGATCGGCTGGCCTATCTGATGGTGCCCAAGCCGCGCCACCTGGCCGATCTGCAGCAGGCCATCGGCCAGATCGAGCATGCCGCGCGCAGGCACGGCCGGGGTGCGGGCCTGCCCATCCACGCGCTGGTGGAAACCCACGGCGCGCTGCGCGATGTGCAGGCGCTGGCCGCGCTGCCGCGCATCCAGAGCCTGTCGTTCGGGCTGATGGACTTTGTCGCGGCCCACCGGGGCGCCATCCCACAGGCCGGCATGAGCGCCAAAGGCCAGTTTGAGCACCCGCTGGTGGTGCGCGCCAAGCTGGAAATCTCGGCCGCCTGCCACGCCGCCGGCAAAGTGCCGTCGCACTGCGTGGTGACCGAGTTCAAAGACGGGGGCGCGGTCAGCGCCGCCGCCAGCCGGGCCGCGCGGGAGCTGGGCTACACGCGGATGTGGAGCATCCACCCGGCGCAGGTGCGGCCGATCATCGAGGCGTTCTCGCCCAGCGTGGCCGAGGTGGACATGGCCATCGACATCATCCTGGCCGCGCAAGCCGCGCGTTGGGCGCCGATCCGGCATCGCGACACTTTGCATGACCGCGCCAGTTACCGCTACTTTTGGCAGGTGATCTGCCGTGCCCGCCGCACCGGCCAGCCGCTGCCGGCCGAGGTGGCGGAGGCGTTTTTCGGGCCGGCCGTTTGAATTGAATGCGGGCGGCAGGCAGACGCGCTACCTCTCCGCGATGTAGTGCTGCATCGTCACCCCCTCGCCCGGCATCACCAGCGCCCGCACCCGGGCCTCGATGGCCTGGTCGGCCACGGTGCTGCGGGCCCGCTGGTGCAGGTAGTCTGACCAGCGGTTGATGATGAAGCGCTCAACAAACCGGGTCGGGTCGTCCAGGTCGCGGTAGATGCGCCAGAAGCTGGCACCGTCGCGCTGGCGCGGCGCGCGCAGCAAGGCCACTTCGGCCAGAAACGCCTCGGCGTGCTCGGGCAGCACGCGGTAGCTCAACTGCACCGCCACCGGGCCGGCCTCGGCGTCGGGCGGATCAGTCACCAGCAGATCTTCGAACGGCGCTTGCGTCACCTCATGCGTCTGGCCCATGCGCAGCGGGAAGCGCCGCGCCAGCAGCAGGTTGGCCAGCATCAGCGCTGCCGCCAGGCACAGCGCGGACTGCAAGCCCAGCAGCCCGGCCACCGCACCCCACAGCGCCGAGCCCAGCGCAAACGAGCCCAGTGCGCTGAGCACGTGCATGGCCGTGGCGCGGCTGCGCACCCACGGCGGCGCGCTGGTCTGGGTGGCGGTGTTGAAGGTGCTCATCACGCTCATCCAGGCCGCACCACCGGCCACCAGCGCCAGGTAGACCGGCAGCGCCCAGCGCGACAGCGCGGCCACCAACATGGCCCCGGCAAAGACCACGCAGCACACGGTGATCAGCCGCTCCAGCCCCAGGCGCTGGCGCACCTGGCCCAGCACCAGCCCCACGCCCACCGCGCCGGTGCCCAGGCAGGCCATCAAAAAACCAAAGCCAGCGGCGCCCAGACCCAGCCGCTGCTGGCCGATCGCCGGCAGCAAGGCCCACAGCGCCGAGCCCGCCGCGCTGTAGGCTGCCGTGCGCAGCAACTGGGCCAGGATCATGTGCGAATGCCAGGCGTAGCGCAGGCCGGACACGGTGCCGCGCCACAGCCGCTCGGGCGGCAGGCGGCTGGGCGGGTGCGGTTTGGGCGGCTGGTGGTGGATCACCCAGGCCATCACCAGCGTGCCCAGCACGGCGAGTGAGAACACCGTGCCGCCGCCCACCAGTTTGGCGCCAACGCTGCCCTGGTCGCCCGGGCCCGACAGCCAGTCGTCCATCAAGCCGTTGACCTGGCCGTAGACCAGGCCGGCCAGCGCCGGACCGATGGCGCGCGCGCCGTTGTAGGCGATGCTCATCGCGATGATGGCCTGCGGCAGCTCGTCACGCGGCAAGATCTCGCCCACCGCCGAGTTCCAGGCTGGCGACATCATCGCCGTGCAGCAGCCGGCCACGAAGGTGAAGGCCAGCAAGGTGGCCGGGCCGGCGCGGCCGGCCAGCAGCAGCCCGGCCAGGGTGGCCACCACCAGCGCCTGCAACAACAGTGCGGCCACGATCAGGCGGCGCCGGTCGGTGGTATCGGCCAGCACGCCGGCCGGCAATGACAGCACAAACATCGGCAAGAACACGGCGGTTTGCACCAGCGCGGCCAGAAAGGACGAGCCGGTCAACTCCACCATCAGCCAGGCGGCGGCCATCGTCTGCATCGCGTTGGCGATGAAGTACAGCGTGCTGGCCAGCCACAACCGGCGAAAGCCGCGGTGGCGCAGCGTGGTCCAGATCGACGGGGCGGCGGCGGGCCTGGGTTGGGCGGTGTCGGTCATCGGGTTGGGCCGCTGATCGGGGGCGGATGGCGCGCAGGCCGGCGTGAATCCGTTGGCGCTGTGGCGCTGTGGCGCTGCATTGTCCGGCAGGCGCCATCCCCAGCTCGCAAGCCAAGCCAGCCAGCACGGCGTGCAATACTGTTTGCAGACGGGGCTGGCCGCCCAGCGAACGGCGTGCGGCGCCGGTCACCGTCGCCCCAACCCGCGCCCGCCAGCAGGGGCGGGAGCGAGACACGGCGCCACGATGATCGCTGTCTGGCGCCTCCGCCAAGGACCCCCGTCATGGGCTTTCTGCCGCAGTTCAAGAACGATCTGTTCATCAGCTACCGCCGGGTGTCCAACGAGTCACCCGACCGCTGGGTGGACACCTTCTGCGCCAATGTGCGGGCCGAGTTGCGCGACCGGGTGGGCGACGTGGCCATCTGGCGCGACACCGGTGAGTTGCAAGCCGGCGACGAGTGGCGGCCCAAGATCGCCGAGGCGGTTGAATCGACCGGCATCTTCATGGCGCTGATCTCACGCACTTACTTTGACAGCGACGAGTGCCGCAAAGAACTCGACCGCTTTCTCGGCCGGCTGAAAAGCGCCGACGGCGCGGGTGGGCGCAAGCTGATGCCGATCTTCAAGCACCCGGCGCGCAGCCAGGACGAGATGCCGGCCGAATTGCGTGAGATCGGCCACCATGAATTTTTCATTCAAGAGGCCAAAAGCTGGCGCGAGCTCGACCCCAAGCGCGACGCCGACGACTACTGGGAGCGCATGGGCCGCATGGTGCAAGACCTGACGGCCGCGCTGGAAGACATGCACGGCGCGCAAAAAAAACAGGCGCTGGGCACGGTGTTCATCGCCCGCGTCGGGCCCGAACTGCTGCAAGAGCGCGAGCGGCTGCGCAGCGACCTGCGCTTGAGCGGCTTTTTGGTGGTGCCCGAAAACGAATACCTGTGGAATGCCGACGACCACCGCCAGCGCATGGCCCAAGACCTGGCCGGCGCGCTGCTGTGCATCCACCTGGTGGGCCGCAACGAGTCGATTGAGCCGCTAACCCCGGCGCGCGACAAATTGCAATTGCAGTTGGCGCATGCCGAGATGGCCCAGCGCGGCCGGCCCGCGCCGCTGATCTGGGTGCAGCCGGCGGCGGCCACCGCCGCCAGCCAGCAGCCGCTCATCAGCTACATCGAGCAGACCCTGGCCGACGAGGGCGTGGAGTGCATGCAGGGCAGCCTGGAAGAGTTGAAAGACCAGATGATGGCGATGCTGCCCAAGCCCGCGCCCAAGGCCGTGGCCAAGCCGCGCGAGGTGGCGCTGCTGGTCGAAGAGCGCGACCTGGCCGATCTGGGCCCGCTCAAAACCCTGCTCGCCGACAAGCTGGGCGCTGAGCCCCGGCCGCTCAAGTTCACGGGCACCGAGCCGAAGGACATGGACCGGCTGCAACGCACGCTGGGCGCCTGCCAGCAGGTGGTGATCTTCTGGTCGCGCCAATCCGAGGATTGGGTTTTTGACCTGCTCGATCTGCCGGCGCTGGCCGCCCGCCTGGACGGCCGGCAAATCTGCGTCTATGCCAGCGGCGAGCAAAGCGATGAAAAAACCAGTTTCACCACCAAAAAAGCCCGGGTGCTGCAAGCCGTGGTGACACAAAACGAGGCCGGGCTGCGCGACTTCTTCAACGCCTTGCCCGGCGCTGCGGCATGAGCGCTGAGCACGCTGCGCTGATCGCCGCCAACCCCTTCCCCGGGCTGCGCTCGTTCAAGCCGGCCGAAGCGGATCGGTTCTTCGGCCGTCAACAGCAGATCGAGGCGCTGGTGGCCCGGCTGGCCGCCACCCCGCTGCTGGCGGTCTCGGGCGCGTCGGGCTGCGGCAAATCGTCGCTGGTGTTGGCCGGGCTGCTCAATGAGCTGGCGCGCCGCCATGCCGACGATGACGAGACCGACTGGCGGCCGGTGGTGCTGCGCCCTGGCAACCGGCCGATTGCCAACCTGGCGGCGGCGCTGGCTGGCGCGCTGGGCGGCGGCCGCGCCAGCGCTGTGCAACCGCCCGGCAGCGCCAACCCGCCCGGTGCCAGCCTGGGCGCCGCCGCATCCCAGGCCGGCACCGGGCTGGGCGCCGCCGCATCCCAGGCCAAATCCGAAGCCGACGCTGAAACCGAAGCCAACGCCGCCGGGCTCGACCCGCTGGCGCGCCGCGCGGCGTCGCTGTACGGCCAGTTGCGGCTGGGCGGCCTGGCACTGGTGGAGGTGGTGCGGCTGGCCCGGCTGCCGGCGGGCGCGCGGGTGTTGGTGGTGGTAGACCAGTTTGAGGAAATATTCCGCTTCAAGCGCATGGCCGACGCTGACGAAGCCAGCGCCTTTGTCAAGCTGCTGTTGCAGGCCGCGGCTGACCCGGCCTCGCCCGTCAGTGTGGTGCTGACGCTGCGCTCAGACACGCTGGGCGGCTGCGCCGACTTTCCCGATCTGCCCGAGGCGGTGAGTGCCGGCGGCTACCTGGTGCCCCGGCTGACGCGCAACCAGCGCAAAGAGGCCATCGCCCGGCCGGTTGAGCTGCGCGGCGCGCGCATCGCGCCGCGCCTGGTGCAGCGCCTGCTGAACGACGTGAGCGCCGATTTTGACGACCTGCCGGTGATGCAGCATGCGCTGTCGCGCACCTGGCAGCGCTGGGCCGAGCACAGCGGCGGCGCCCGTGCCATTGATCTGGAAGACTACGACGCCATTGGCGGCGCCGCCAACGCGCTGTCGCTGCATGCCGAGGAGGCCAGCAGCTCACTCGGCGCGCTGGGCCAGGCCGGTGCCATGGTCGAGCGGGTGTTCCGGGCGCTGACCGAGCGCGTGGCCGAGGGCACCGAGGTGCGGCGGCCGATCGAGTTCAACCAGCTTTGCCTGGTCTGCGGCGCCGTGGCGGGCGCCGCCGACGACCCGGTCAGCGCCGAAGTCAGCCAGGTGGTTGAGCGCTTCCGCCGCACCGACACCGCTTTTTTGCTGCCCGGTGCCGACGTGGCGCTGGCCGGCAACCCGGTGATCGACATCTCGCATGAGAGCCTGATCCGGCAATGGCAGCGGCTGCGCGGCTGGGTGCGGGCCGAGGCCGAGGCCAGCGCCGAGCTGCAGCGCCTGGTGGCCGACGCCCAGGCCCAGGCCACCGCCGACGGCGAGCTGTGGCGCGGCCGCAGCCTGGAGCGAGCGCGCGACTGGCAGCAGCGCAACCGGCCGAATGCGGCCTGGGTGCAACTGTGCACCGGCGGCACGGCCGACGAAGCGGCGGCCCGCTTCAACACCGTGCAGGCCTTTCTGGACAAAAGCGCGGCCGCCCAAGCCCGCGAGCAGCGCCGCAGCCGCTGGCAGCGTGTCGGCCTGGGCGCGCTGGTGGCGCTGGTGGTGGTGGTCTCGGTGGGCGCGGCTTTCAACGGCCTGTCATTGCAGCGCCAGGCGCGCTCACGCGAGTTGGCCGCCCGCGCCATCCTGGAGCTGGCCCAAGACCCGGCCCGCAGCGCCCGGCTGGCGCTGTTGGCGCTGGACCAGGACAGCGACAACCCGCGCGCCGAATACGCGCTGCGCCAGGCGATGGCCACGCTGGAGGTGGCGCAGGCCGAGCAGATCGTCCAGCTCGACGAGCCGATCACCGAGGCCCGCTACAGCCCCGACCGAAAGCAACTGATCGTCGCCGGCGGCCGCACGGTGTGGCTGCTGGACGCCGGCACGCTGGCCATCCAGAGCCGTTTGACGGCGCCGTGGCAGGTGGTCAAGGCCTGGCTGGTGGCCGGGCAGGTGATCACGCTGACCAGCGACGGCCGGGCCCAACTGCAAAGCCTGGACGGCCAGATGCGCGGTGATCTGTCCTGCAAATCGAAGGAGGGTGTCGAGAGCGCCGCCTACAGCCCGGCACGCGACGGCCAGATGGCGCAACTGGCTCAATTGGCGGTAGGTTGCAGCAGCGGCGAGCTGACGCTGTGGGAGCTGGACGCCAAAGGCATCGCCGCCCGCCACGCCTTGCTGACCGACGCAAGCCCCCGGCCGGTACTGACAGCGCTGGGCTTTTCGGCCGACGGCCAATGGCTGGCCTCGGGCGACGGCAATGGCGGCGGCCGGGTCTGGAAGCGCGGGCTGGACAGCCGGCCCTGGATCGGTGACGCCGGCCAGGGCGACCAGCCGATTCAACACGGCGCGGCGATCCACGACATCGCCTTCAACACCACCGATCCCAGCCTGTTGGCCACCGCGTCGGCCGATGCCAGCGCCGGGGTCTGGACGCTCGACCTGGCGGCCGGGCGCATCGTGCCGGCGAATGTCGGCAAGACCGCCGATGTGCGCCTGCCGCACCAGCGCAGCGTGCGGGTGGCGCGCTTTGTCGACCGCGCTGACGACCCGAATCGGCTGATGACGGTGTCGGACAAGCGGGTGTTTTTCTGGAGCGACCCGACCACCCACGACGAGCGCCGCCACGACGACTGGGTCACCGAAGCCAGCGTATCGACCGACGGTGAGTACCTGGTCTCGGCCAGCCAGGACGGCACGGCGCGGGTCTGGTCGTCGCGCACCACGGTGCCGGTGGCGGTGCTGCGCGGCCACCGCAACGAGGTGACGCATGCGCTGTTCGGGCCGGCGGGCCGCATCATCACCACCAGCCGCGACCGCACATTGCGTGCCTGGCGCCTGCGCCCGCCCACCTTGCTGGCGGCCGGCCCGACCTGGCAGTTGAGTGCCGCGCTCGACCCGGGCGCGCCGCGCGCCGTGCTCTGCGGTGAGCTGGACGCTGAGGCCATCAACTGCCGTTTTGTGCCGTTGGCCGGCCTCGGCCAGCGGCCGAAATCGGCTGCCGATGCGCTGGCCAAAGTGTCGTTTCCCAGCGTCACCGAGGCCAGCCTGTCGTCTGACGGCCGGATCGTGCTGGCGCACCGCATCGTCAACGACCTGGCGCGCGTCTACAAGCCGGTGCTGTGGGACGCTGCCGCGCGTACCGACATCACCCCCGCCTGGCTCGATTTCGGCGTTGCCGCCTTCAACCCGGCGCGGGCCGAGATCGCCCGCCTGGGGCTGAACGGCGCCGTCATGCTGTGGCCATTGAGCGCGCTGACTCCGGCCGCCGGGCCTGCACCACCGCCGCTGTTGACCCTGGCCGCCAAACCCGGGCGCAGCGCCCTGGCCTTGAGCCCGGACGGCCGCTGGATCGCGCTGGCGGAAGGCGCGGCCGTGCTGCTTTGGGACCGCCAGGCGCCCGGCGCCGAGCCGGTGGCACTGCGCGGCCACAGCGGCGACGTGCGCAGCCTGGCCTTCAACCGCGACGGCAGCGCGCTGGTGACGGCCAGCACCGACCGCAGCGCCCGGGTCTGGTTGATCCGGGACTTGCGCACCGGCCTGCGCCAGAAAATCAGCCAGGAAATCAGCGCGAAAAACAGCAAAGACGAGGCCAGCAACCCGGCCGGCGCGGGCCCGGCGGCCGGGCCCGGCGTGCCGTCGGTCGTGCCGTCGGTCGTGCCGTCGGTCGTGCTTGCCGGCGGGCACAGCGCAGCGCTGTCGTCGGCCCGCTTCAGCCCGGACGGGCTGCGCGTGGTCACCGCCAGCGCCGACAACAGCGTGCGGGTGTGGGACGCCGCGCAAGGCCGTGAGCTGGCCACGCTGTACCGCCATGCCGATGCCGTGAACAGCGCCCAGTTCGATGCCAGCGGCGAGGCCATCCTGTCGCTCAGCCACGACGGCACGGCGATGCTGGCGCGCTGCGACGCCTGCCGGCTGGCACTGCCGGCGTTGCGCCGATTGGCCGAAGACGGCGTCAAGCTGGCGCCGGGTGAGCTGGCATCGCTCAGCGCCGAGGGCAAGCTGCGGCTGCACACCTTCATGCTGCCCGGGTGGTTGACGGACGGGAAGTGAGCGGGCGGCGCTAAAATCAGACCATTCTGGTCAGAATGGAGAGCCGCATGCAAACCTGGCAGATGCAAGAAGCCAAAGCCCGCTTGTCCGAGGTGCTGAAACGGGCTGAGCTGCACGGGCCGCAAGACATCACGCTGCACGGGCGCTCGGTGGCGGTGGTGCTGACCCGGGCGGCGTTTGATCGCTTGTCGGGCCAACAGGCGTCGCTGGTGGATTTCATGCAGGCCTCGCCGTTGGCCGGGCTGGACGATGAGCTGGGCTTCGAGCGCGATACCAGCCTGACCCGCGAGCTGGCGTTGTGAACTGACGTCGCACCGGCCCGCATGAGCTACCTGCTCGACACCAACGTGCTGTCTGAGCTGCGGCGCAAGCAGCCGGACGCCCGGGTGAGGCACTGGTTCACACAGCGACCGGCGGGCACGCTTTACTTGAGCGTGCTGACGCTCGGTGAAATCCGCAAGGGCGTTGAAGCGCTGGCTGACCCGGCGCGGCGTCTGCCCTTGCTGGACTGGTTGGAAACCGCGCTGCCGGCCTTTTTTGCCGGCCGCATCCTGCCCATCGATGCCGCCGTGGCCGACCGCTGGGGCCGCCTGGTGGCGCAGGCCGGCCGGCCGCTGCCCGCCATCGACAGCCTGCTGGCGGCCACCGCCGCCCAGCACGGGCTGATCCTGGTCACCCGCAATGGCCGCGATGTGCAGGGCATGGGCGTTCAGGTGATCGATCCCTGGGCCGCGTAACAGGCCCCTGCATTGCACAAGACGGCCGGCCAAGTCAAGCGCCAGTGAAGCGCCGGTAGGTGTCGTAGCCGGGTTGATCGACCGCCAGTTTGTCCAGCGTGCTGCGCCACAGATGGTCCATCAGGCCGGGGTGGTCGAGGCCGATCTCACCCGCAGCGATGCGCTGGGCCAGTTGCTGGTTGAGCGCCGCCAGATCGCCGGCCTGGCCCAGCAGCGCTTGCAGCCGGGCCAGCTCAGCGCTGGCCATCGCCGGCGCCAATGCGGCTTGCCGGCCGGCGATGGCCAGCATATTGGCGGCCATGCGCGCCTGGTAGGCCAGCGCGTTGTCACCGGCACGGGCCAGCGCCGGGCCGGCGTCGTCGCGCAAAAAACGCGCCACGGCGGCCAACAGTTGCGCGGGGTCGGGGGCGTCCTGCATCAGCGGCTTGCCGGCGTGGGTGGCGGCGCCGCGCCGGGCGCGATCAGCGCCAGCAGGTCGATCTCGTTCTCGGACGCGCGCCGGCCGATGGCGGCTTTCTCCAGCACGGGCTCGGCGCCGCTGGCCCAGGCGTGGCCCATGCTTTCGCACATCACGCCCCAGCGCAGGCTGCCCAGCACCTGCCACCAGCGCACCCGCGCCGCGTCCAGCACCCCGCCGGCCGCGCGGTAGCCGTCAAACAGCTCGTCGGTCAGGCCGAAGCCGCCCACCGGGCGCTGCGCCTGGCCAAAGCACCAGGCGTTGACCATCAGCCAGCCCAGGTCGGCCATCGGGTCGCCCAGATGGGCCAGCTCCCAGTCCAGCACGCCGGTGAGTGGGGCGGCGCAGCGCAGGTCGAGGTCGACCAGCAAATTGCCGTTGCGGAAGTCGCCGTGCACCAGCGTGGGCGCCACGTCGGCCGGTGCCCGGTCTTGCAGCCAGCGCAGCGCGAGTTGAAACACCGGCCGCGCCGTGCCGTGCCGGGCGTGCCACTGGCGCAGGTGCGCCACCTCGGCCGCCGGCTGGGTGCGGCGCAGTGCGGGCAGGCGGGCCAGCGGCAGGGCGTGGATGCGGGCCAGCACCTGGCCACACTGCCAGGCCAGCGCCGGCCGGTGGGCGCTGGCGATGCGCCGGCCCAAGGCCTGCCCGGGCAGGCGCTGCATGATGAAGCCGTCGCCCAGCCGGTGGCCGGGCCGCAGCAGCAACACCACCTCGGGCACCGGCAGCGCGGCCTGGCCGGCCAGCGTGATCAGCGCGGCCTCGGCCGCCAGGCCGGCAGCGCCGCTGTGCCGGCTGGCCGCGCCCGGTGGGGCGCGACGCAGGATCAACGGCCGGAGCGCGGCAGCGCTGGCCGCGACGGCGCCTGCCGGGTGGGCTGGCAACCAATCAAAGGCCCAGGTCTCCTGGCTGGCGCCGCCCGACAGGCGGTGCAAGTTTTGCACCTGGCCGGTGCCGGCCAGTGGCTGGCCGGCTTGCAGCGCGGCGGCCAGCGCGGCGCGCAGCAGGTCAGCCCGGTCAGCCGGGTCAGCCGGGTCAGCAGGATCAGCCGGATTGGCCTGGTCCGCCGGGGTGGCCGTCAACCCACCGGCCGGTGCCGCAGCCGTCATGCCGCGCTGCGCCTCAAAGCCGCTCGATGATCGTGACGTTGGCCATGCCGCCGCCCTCGCACATGGTTTGCAGGCCGTAGCGGCCGCCGCGCGCCATCAGCCCGTGCAGCAAGGTGGTCATCAGCTTGGCGCCGCTGCCGCCCAGCGGATGGCCCAGCGCGATGGCGCCGCCGTTGACGTTCAACCGGGCCGGGTCAGCCCCGGTGGCTTGCAGCCAGGCCACCGGCACCGAGGCAAAAGCCTCGTTGACCTCGAACAGGTCGATGTCGTTGATCGTCATGCCGGCTTTTTGCAGCGCGCGCCGGGTGGCGGGGATCGGTGCTTCCAGCATGATCACCGGGTCACCGCCGATCACCGTCATCTGGTGGACGCGGGCCAGCGGGGCCACGCCAAGGGCCTTCAAACCGCGCTCGTTGACGACCATCAGCCCGGCCGCGCCGTCGCAGATCTGGCTGGCATTGGCTGCCGTGCAGACGCCGCCGTCGGCCAGCAGCTTGACGCTGCCGATGCTGGCCAGCGACGCATCAAAGCGGATGCCCTCGTCGGTGCTGTGCAATTCACCCGGCCCGGTGCCGTCCTGCAAGCGCACCGCCAGCGGCACGATTTCAGCGTTGAAGGCGCCGGCCCGGGTGGCGGCGATGGCGCGCTGGTGGCTTTGCAGCGCGAACGCATCCACCTGGTCGCGGTTCAAACCGTATTTTTTGGCCACCATCTCAGCGCCGATGAACTGGCTGAACTGCACATCCGGGTAGCGCCGCTGCATATTGGGGCTGACATAAAAACCGAGCCCGGCTTTGAGCGCCAGGCTGCTGGGCGTGCCCATCGGCACCCGCGACATGCTCTCGACCCCGGCCGCGATCACCACGTCCATCGCGCCCGACATCACCGCCTGGGCGGCAAAGTGCAGCGCCTGCTGGGATGAGCCGCATTGCCGGTCCACCGACGTGGCGGGCACCGACTCGGGCAATTTGGACGCCAGCACCGCATTGCGAGCGATGTTGCTGGCCTGCTCACCCACCTGGCCGACGCAGCCCAGGATCACGTCCTCGACCAGCGCCGGGTCGCAGCCGGTGCGTTTGATCAGCGCGTCCAGCACGCTGGCGGCCAGGTCGGCCGGGTGCCAGCCGGAAAGTCGGCCGTTGCGCCGGCCGCCGGCGGTGCGGGCGGCGGCGACGATGAAGGCTTCTGCCATCAAGAGGCTCCTGAGGTTTGTGGGGGGTGCGCGATTGTTGGGCCGCAGCACCGGGGCCAGTGTCGTTGGCAGCGATGATTTTGGCGGCAGCCCGCCACCACTCGGCCGCCAGCCACCATCGATCATTGGGGGGACGAAGCGGTGGCCATGCCGCGCCGCGCCCGGTATAAATGCAGGCGGGCCAAGCAGGCCCGTGCCACCCGAGGAGTTGACGATGAAAAAATTGCGCCTGTTTGCCGCCGCCCTGCTGGCCCTGGTGCTGGCCGGCTGCTCCATCCACTACCACCACGACCGCTGCCCCAGTTGCACCGGCGGGTCGGGCGGCAAAGGCGACCCTGCCAACCCGGTGGTGTTGGTGACGGGCGGTGTGATCGCCATCGACCAGGAGGTGCTGCGCTTCACCAAAGACCAGACCAACGTCACCATCACCTGGCGTTTGCCGGCCGACAGCAAGCTGAGCTTTCCAGACAACGGCGTGGTTTTTGAGCGCGCGGCGGCGGAAGAGATCAGTTGCAAACGCGGTGAGCAGCCGACCGAGTTCACCTGCCTGAACCGACACAGTCGGCCGGGCAATTACAAATACGGCATCAACGTCAACGAGGATGGCAAG
>JANLOP010000047.1:0-12489 GCA_031366635.1 Betaproteobacteria bacterium
CCCCCTGGGGCCTGGACTGGTTCGTGCAAGCCGGCCACGGCGGCACCGGCAACCGCAACTGCACGCTGACCGAAGACGCCTCGCTCGACACGCCCGTCTTCCCCTTCACCGGCCAGGGCCCGACCACCACCTGGCAGAACACCGCCACGCCCGGCGCCATCGCGCCCAAGGGCACGGCGGCCGGTGGCACGGCCCCAGCGGCCAATATGTGGCGCTGGCAGTCTTTGCAGGAGTTTCAGTACCCGCTGATGGAGTACCTGGCCACCTTGCGTGACCAGCCACTGTTCGTGGGCCTGGAATCAGTGGTGGCCGGCCATGAGCACACCTCGATGTCGGTGATCACCGGCCAACTGCCGCTGTCGCTGAGCGCGGCCTCGCTGCCCACCAGCCCCAACACCGTGCCCGGCGCCAGCCGCTACACGGCGGTGGGCAATGCCAACGCGCTGGCCAAATGGTCGTATTGCTTCGACCGCGGCGACACCGACACCAGCCGCGGCGCCGCCAACCAGTGGGACTGCTCCTTCGCCGGTGGCGTCAACAACAGCGTGCCCGAGTGGAATGCCACGGCCATGAAGCTGGGCCAGGGCAGCGGCGTGGGCACCGGCACCAAGGGCCATGCCAAGACCGTCGAGGCAGTGAAGTGGATGGCCGCCAACCATCCCGACGGCAGCTATTACGTGCCGGCCCACCTGGAGCGCGCCGGCCGCTTCAACCCGGACGGCAACAACGGTTTCAACGTCGAGCACCTGCGCAACTTCAACAATGCCGCGCCGCGCGTGGCCTTCGGCATGGAGACCCAGCCGGGCCATGGCGCATCGCAGCACCGGGGCGAGTACCAGCCCAACCGCCAGACCATCCAGGGCGTGCTGACCGACTCGGTCGGCACCACCACCTACGGCGGCACGGGTGTGTACGGGGCACAGGTCGGCGGCCTGTGGGACGCGCTGCTGGGCGAGGGCCGCAACTTCTGGTTCTTTGCCAGCTCCGACTGGCACAACCGCGGCAGCTTCGGCCCGGATGACCGCCAGACGAAGCAGGACTTCTACCCCGGCGAATACCAGCGCAACTACACCCTGGTGCGCAACGGCGGCGGCAAGATGACGCCCCAGCAGATCGTCGACGGCCTGCGCTCGGGCAACAACTTTGCCGCCAGCGGCCAGTTGATCGACCGCCTGGCCTTCATCGCCTGCGTGTCCTACCCCGGCCCGGGCGCGCGCAGCAATGCCGCCGTCGAGGCCCTGGCGCTGACGGCGGCGCAGAACATCACCGACATCGACCAGCCGGGCTGCGCCACCATGGGCGAGAAGCTGGTGGTCAGGCCGGGTGCCGACATCGTGGTGGAGATCGCTGCGCGCGACCCGTCGGGCAAGAGCTTCTCGCCCTACTCGTTTGCCAACCCGTCGCTGCTGCAGATCGGCGTGACGCAGCCGCTGGACATGCCGGTGCTGGACCACATCGACGTGGTGCGCGGCCTGGTCAGCGGCTACAAGGCCCCGGGCTCGGCTGACTATGCCGGTGCCTGGCCGACCAATGCCGGCTGGCTGGACAGCAACCCGGCCTCGGCCACCTTTGGCCAGGCCCAGCCGCTCGGCGTGGTGCCGGCCGCCACGCGCAACGACAGCGCCGCTGTCATCAAGACCTTCAACAAGACCGGCTGGGTGGCCGCCGGGGGTGACCTGCTGAAGATGAGCTTTCGCATCCCGGCGGTCATGGCCAGCCAGTACCTGCGCCTGCGCGGCAGCAACCTGCCGCCCAACGTGCCCTACGAGACCGATGCCAACGGCAACCCGATGGCCGACATCGTCACCAATGCCGGCAATACCGCCAACCTGCGCATCCCCTGTGAAGTGTCGGCCCCGCCCGGCGAGACGCCGACCGAGTTCAACCGTTGCCCTGCGCACCTGGCCAGCTCGACCAGCACCCTGCCCAACGTCAACGGCGCGATGGCTGGCCGCAAGGCGGTGAGCTTCGACGTGGCGGCCTGGTCTGACCTGTGGTTCTACAGCAACCCGATCTATGTGCAGGTCACCGGATCAACGGTGGTGGCGGGCGTGCGCTGATCCTTTCGCTGGCGTCGCTGCGGCAGGCGCCGCGCCGCAGGGCGTGGCGCCTTTGCGGCTGAATCATCAACCCCCGATCCATCCCTGGAAAGCCCGCATGTCGAGTCCCCTGCCCAGCGCCGCGCCTGCCGCTGACGCGCGCCCTGACCCTTGGGCACGCCGCCTGCCATCCCTGCCCGCCTGGCTGCATGAGCCACTGGTCCACTTCATCGTCCTCGGTGCGCTGATCTTTGCGGCCGATCATGTGCTGGTCGGCCGCAGCGATGACCCACGCCAGATCGTCGTGGGCGCCGAGGTCGACAGCGAGGCCCGGCAGGTCTTCAAGGCCGCGCGCGGCCGCGATCCTGACGCCAAGGAACTCACGGCCTTGCGCCAGGTGTGGCTGGACAACGAGCTGCTGTACCGCGAGGGCCTGGCCCTGGGTGTGGACAAGGGCGACACGGCGATCCGCGAGCGGGTGATCTTCAAGTCGCTGAGCATCGTCGACGCCAACACCCGGCGCCCGCCGCTGGACGATGCGGTGCTGCGCGCCTGGTTCGTGGGTAACCGGGCCCGCTACGACGAGCCGGCGCGCTATGACTTCCAGGAAGCGGTGCTGGCCGGCGACAACGCCGAGGCCACGGTGCGGGCCTTTGTCGATGCGCTGAACGCCGGCACCCCCGGCGATACCCAGGCCGGCCTGCGTGTCTTCAAGGGCCGGCCGCACGGCAACCTGGTCGAGGGCTACGGCGTTGACTTTGCCAAAGCCCTGGCGGCGGCGCCGGTCGGTGAATGGCGGGCCCAGCCGACCCAGGGCGGCCTGCGCGTGATGCGGCTGGAGGCTGTCACGCCGCCCAGGGCCGCAGCCTACGAAGCCCTGCGCAATGTCGTGCTGCAAGACTGGACCGATGCGGTGATGTCCGAGCAGCGCACCGCCGTCGTGCGCGCGCTGGCCCGCAAGTACCGCGTCAAGACCGAGGCTGCGGCGAAATGAGCCGCCTGCTGCGCTGGGCCCTGGCGGCCGGCCTGGCAATCTGTCTGGGCTTAGGCGCGCTGCCGGCCAGCGCCCATGAGATGAGCATGGCCGAGATGGAGGTGCGCGAGCTGGCGCAGGGCGAATTCCTCTGGCAATGGACCGCCAGCAACGAGCGTCAGGCCGGCGCGGTGGACCTGACACCGCGTTGGCCCGCAGCCTGCCAGGCCGACGGTAACCGCCTGCGTTGTGGCCCGGCTGGCCTGCAGGGCACGCTGGCGATTGACGGCGTGGGCCAGCGCTATTCGGCCGCACTGGTCAAGGTGCATTGGCTGGATGGCCAGTTCCGGGTCTACACGCTCACCGCCGCCCAGCCCACCGTGCAGCTCTACGGCGCGGCCGACGACCAGCGCGGCCTGGGCCAGATCGTCTCGGCCTACACCGTGCTGGGCGTCGAGCACATCCTCAGTGGCATCGACCACCTGCTGTTCGTCATCGGCCTGCTGTTTCTGGTGGGCTTCCGGCGCCAACTGCTGTGGACCATCACCGCCTTCACGCTGGCCCACAGCCTGACGCTGGCCAGCGCCGCGCTGGGCTGGCTGACATTGCGCTCGGCGCCGGTGGAGGCTTGCATCGCGCTGTCGATCGTGCTGGTGGCCTCGGAGGCGCTGCGCCAGCGCCAGACCCTGGCGCGCCGGCTGCCGGCGCTGGTGGCCTTGCTCTTCGGCCTGGTGCACGGCCTGGGCTTTGCCGGCGCGCTGCAGACCATCGGCCTGCCGCAGCAGCACCTGGTCACGGCGTTGCTGAGCTTCAACCTGGGGGTCGAGATCGGCCAGTTGCTCAGCGTCGGTCTGGCCTGGGCGCTGCTGCGCCTGTTGCAGCGCAAGCCCTGGGCGCCGCGCCTGCGGGTGCCGGTGCTCTACGCCATCGGCGTGCTGGCGGCCTACTGGTCCTGGCTGCGGCTGGCGGCGGTGCTGGGTTGATCCGGGCGGGTGCTTACGCAGTACCGAGGGTGATGGGAAGTGGCGGGGATCCGGGCGCCTTTACGGCCTTTCGGGCCCGGTTGGGCTTGCTAGGCTCAAGCTGCCTTTGCGGTTGACAGCGTAGCCGCTGTGACCGCACTTCGTCCAACGCAAGCACCGTAGCGCATGGCATTGCATGACCCAACTCCAAGCCAGCAATTCGACTGAACCGCAGCGGGCCGCCCCCTTGGCTGACGCGCCTTCCGACTTCGGGGTCGAGATGCCCGCCGGCGGCATCTCGGCGGCCCAGGCCGAAGCCGACGCTGCCGTGGCCGCGCGCCAGCAGGCCGAAGCGGCCGCCGAGCGCGAACAGGCCGCACTGCACGAGCGCCGGCTGCGGCTGATGCAGAAGATCGACGCCCAGCCCGATTTTGCGAGCATGAAGGAGTCGATGGTCAGCATCCAGAAGATCGCCCGATCCGACCGCGCCCATGCCCATGCGATGACCGACCTGCTCGACGACGACACGGCCAGGGTCGGCAAGCTGCTGCGCCTGATCAATGCCGCCTACCGCGCGTCGGTGGGCGGCGGCGCCATCACCAGCCTGCAGCGCGCGGTGTCGCTGATGGGTTTCAAGAGCGTGGGCCTGCTGGCCAGTTCGCTGATGTTGTTCGAGCGCCTGCCCAAGGGCGCCGACGGCGAGCCGCTGCGGCGTGAATTTGCGCGCGCCCAGTTGGCCGCCTTGCTGGCGCACGATCTCTGCCACAGCCGCAGCCACATCGAGGACATCTACATCGCCGCGCTGTTCCAGCGCCTGGGCAACATGCTGGCAGGCCTGCATTTCGCCGATGAAGCCCGCATCATCGAAGACCAGCTCGACGACCAGGAGCTGGCCGCCGACAGCCCCGAGCGGCAGCAGGCGCGCGACGGCCTGGCCCGCGCGCAGTGGGGGCTGACCATCGATGAGCTGGGCATCGAGGTGGCAGGCCAGTGGGGTTGGCCCCCGGCCCTGCTGGTGAGCATGCGCGCGCTGCAGCCCGGTGACCCCGAGCTGGCCCTGGCCGGCGACGACTACCCGCGCGCCCTGTGCACCGCCGCCAACCGGCTGGCCGAGGAACTGATGCGCATGCCTGAGGCCGGCACGCTGGAAGCGCGCGCCGAAGCCCGTGCGGCGGTGGTCCAGCGCTTCGCCGTCGCGCAGGCCATCCCGCTGGGCTTGAACCGCGAAACCCTGCCCGAGGTGGTGGAGAAAGCCAAGGGGGTGTGGGACGAGCTGCTCAAGGCCCTGGGCATCGTGTTGGGTGAAGCGGCACCGGCCAAGACCACGGCGGCGCCGGCCAAGAAGCTCGACCCGGGTTCGCGCGAGCACCGCCTGCTGCTGGCCGAGAACCTGGCCGATGCGGTGGAGCAGCTGAGCCGCATGAACCGCAAAGGTGCCGCCCCGGCCGAGGTAATGGACAGCGCGCTGCGCCTGATGCAGAAAGCCCTGAACCTGCAGCGGGTGATCGTCTGCCTGCCCGATGCGGCCAGCGGCCGCCTGTTGGGGCAGATGGGCATCGGTGACAAGGCGGCGGTGCTGGCCCGCTATTTCGACATCCCGCTGAAGCCACCGACCGAGCTGCTGGGCCTGCTGTGCCTGAAGAACGCCGACACCCTGATCACCGACAGCGCCGCCCCGGCCATCGCCCAGCGCCTGGCCGACTGGTTCAAGCTGCGGGTACGGGCCGGCGGCTTTCTGGTGCTGCCGATGGTGGCCAAGGGCCAGGTGCTGGGCCTGTTGTACGGTGACCAGCAAGAGCCCGGGCAGCTGCAGGTCAATGAGCGGGCGCTGACCTTGCTGAAGAACCTGCGCAACCAGGTGCTGCTGGCCATGCAGGCGGCGTCGGGCAAGGGCTGAACTGGCCCCGAGCTTGCGGCGCGAGGCGGTGACGCCAGGGCGAAGGATCAGTCGTGGTGCGGCTTGCGCCAGCCGGCGCGCTCGTCCTCGGCCCGGGCCCGCCGCACCACCGGGTTGTAGTCCATGTCGCCGAAGTCAGCGGCGTCCAGGCGCTGGAAGTCCTCAGTGCCGGCGCCAGCGCGCGGCCAGTCGGCCGGCGCACTGGCGTGCAGCGCGACACGCTTGAACAACACTCGACCGTTGGGGCCGTTGCGCGCCAGGCGGATAGGCAGCAGCGCCACCGGGTCCCACAGCAGGTCCACCTGCTCGGCACCGATACGGCCGGCCCAGTGCTCCGGCTGGCCGGCACGCAAGGGGGCTTGCGGCTTCAGCAGGGCCAGGCTGGCGCCCGGGAACAGGCTGCCCAGGGTGGCCCAGTCGACGGCGACCTCCAGCGTGCGCAGCTCACCGGCGCTGTAGGCGATGACATGGCGGTCGCCGCGCAGCACCCGCTCCAGGCTGATGCCGCTGCGGTCGCGGTGCCACAGCTCCTCGGTGGCCGGGCCCTTGCGCCAGGTGATCAGCGCGCTGCTGCGGCTGAGTTGCCAGGTCTGCTGCTGCTGCGGGCGGCCGGGTCGCGCCAGCGTGACCTGAAACTGCGCTGCCAGCGCCGGCAGCGCGCTGTCCAGGCCAGGCTCATCCGCCGCGTTGGCGCTGCGCTGCAGGCCGCCAGCCGCCAGGCCATTGGCGGCCAGCAGGAGCGCACCGAGCAGGCGGCGTCGGGCGGGGGGCGCGGCCACGGGCGGGGCCTCAGAAACCAAAGGCCTCGCGCATCACGTGGAAGATCCAGTTCTGCTCCATGCTGCCGCGCACCAGGTAGGCCTTGGGGCCGCGCGCCCAGATACCCACGTCCTCACCGCCATGGGTTTCGCTTTCCAGCGGCACGCTGGCCTCCTGCAAGAAGTTAAGCGCGGTGGTGTCCACGCTGCTCAGGTCGGGCCGGGGCCCAGGGCCGCGGTAGCCCGGGCCATTGGCATAGCCCAGCGTGGTCCAGGGCTGGCCGTTCTTGTCGAGCGCCACCTTGGTGGGGTTGCCGTCCTGGTTGGGCACCGGCTTGACCAGGCCCAGGATCGGGTTGCCGCGGTGCGGGTAGCCCGAGATCGTGAAGGTATGGTTGTGGTCGGCGGTGACGATGATCAGCGTGTCGGCCTCGCTGGTCAGGGTCATCGCCCGGCGCACCGCGTCCGACAGGGCAATGGTGTCTTCGAGTGCGCGCCGGGCATTGCCGGCATGGTGGGCATGGTCGATGCGGCCGCCCTCGACATGCAGAAAATAGCCTTTGTCGCCCGATTTGGCGGCGGATTTGGCGGATGCGGCTTGCAGCAGCCGGATGGCCTTGTCGGTCATCTCGGCCAGCGACGGTTCACCGGCCGGGTCGGTGGCACGGTCGGCCTCGTACTGCATGTGCGACGGCTCAAACAGCCCCAGCACCGGGCCGCTGCTGGCCGGGTCGATGGCGTCGAACTGTGGCTTGTTCCAGACGTAGACGGCACCGGCGCTGCGGCTGCTCAGCCACTCGGCCGTCAGGTTGCGGCCGTCGTTGCGCCGGCCCGGGGTGCTGGGGTATTCGGGGTCGGCCTCGGTCTTGGGCAAAAAGTAGGTGCGCCCGCCGCCCATCGCCACCCGCAAGCTGCTGCGCACCGCCGGGGCCACCTCAATCAACTGGCGGGCGATGTCTTTGGTACCGCAATCGGGCCGGGGCAGGTTGCTGTCGGCCTCCCAATCGCGGCCGGGGGTGTGGGCATAGGTGGCAGCCGGGGTGGCATGCGTCAACCGGGCGGTGGACACCACGCCGGTGGCCCGGCCATTGGCGGCCGCCAACTCAAGAATGGTGGGCAGGGCGCGGGCGGCCACTTGGGCCGCATCGCACTCGCCCCGGGCGGTGGTGTGATCGACCGACAACATGCCCTCACGCGCCTTGTGGCCGGTGAAGATGGCCGTGGCGGTGGGCGCTGAATCCGAGGTCTGCTGGTCCCACGAGTAGGTTTTGGACAGCGCGCTGTACGGCAGGGTCTCAAACGACAGCCGGTTTTCTTCGCCCGGCCTGCCTTTGAGCTGGCCCTCCAGGATGCGGGCGGCGGTCTGCGTGGCAATGCCCATGCCGTCGCCGATGAAGATGATGACGTTTTTGGCGCGCCGGGTGTTGTCTTGCAGCGCCTTGCTGGCGGCGATGAAGGCCTGGCCGGCGTTGTCCCAGTCGGCCACGGATTCCGGGCCTTTGACGGCCGGCTCGGCCGGGTCGGCGGCCTGGGCGGTGGTGGCCGAGAAGACAACCGCGAAGGCGATGAGGGATTTGTGCATCAGATTCCTTTTCACCCGATCCGGCCGAGCAAAAGGTACTCCATGAGTCCCTTTTGCACGTGCAGCCTGTTTTGGTTCCGGCCCGGCGCTACCGCGCCTTCACATCGCTGCGCGATATGAGCCTGCACCGAAACAGGCTGCTGGCCCTGGCGGGCCACCGGCTCGGGTTTCACCCGATCCGGCCGAGCAAAAGGTACTCCATGAGTCCCTTTTGCACGTGCAGCCTGTTTTCAGCCTCGTCCCAGACCACCGATTGCGGCCCGTCGATCACCTCGGCGGTCACCTCCTCGCCCCGGTGCGCTGGCAGGCAGTGCATGAACAGCGCGTCGGGTGCGGCGGCGGCCATCATTTCGGCGTCCACGCACCAATCGGCAAAGGCCGCCATCCGGGCCTCGTTTTCGGCCTCAAACCCCATGCTGGTCCAGACATCGGTGGTCACCAGGTGCGCGCCCCGGCAGGCGTCCAGCGGGTTGGCAAACACCTTGTAGCAGGCGTTGGACGCGATGCCGGCCACGGCAGGATCGACGCCGTAGCCGCCTGGCGTGCTGACATGCAGCGTGAAGCCCAAAATCTCGGCCGCCTGCAGCCAAGTGTTGGCCATGTTGTTGCCGTCGCCGACCCAGGCCACCACCTTGCCCAAAATCGGCCCGCGCTGCTCAATGAAGGTGAACAGATCGGCAAGGATTTGGCACGGGTGAAACTCGTTCGTCAGCCCGTTGATCACCGGCACCCGTGAGTGCGCGGCAAACGCGGTCAGCTTGGTCTGCTCATGGGTGCGGATCATCACCAGATCGACCATGCGGCTGATCACCCGGGCCGAATCCTCGATCGGCTCGGCCCGGCCCAGGTGGCTGTCACCGGTGGTCAGGTGCACCACGGAGCCGCCCATCTGGTACATGCCGGCCTCGAAGCTGACCCGGGTTCGGGTGCTGGCTTTCTCAAAAATCATCGCCAGCGTGCGGTCGGTCAGCGGCTGGTAGCGCTCATAGTTCTTGAAGCGCGTTTTGATGATGCGCGCCCGGTCAAACAGGTAGGCGTACTCCTCGGCGCGTAAATCCTTGAACTGGAGGAAGTGCTTCATCAGGGACTGTCCCGGCTTCATTGCGGCGCGTGGGCCAAAAAATCCCGCACCAGCGGCACGAGGATGGCCACCAGTTCATCCACCTCGGCGGCGTTGATGATCAGCGGCGGCAGCAGGCGGATCACCGAATCGGCGGTGACGCTCAGCAGCAGGCCGGCCTGCGCGGCTTTGAGCAGCAGCTCAGCACACGGCCGGTCGAGCGCAATGCCGATCATCAGCCCCTGGCCGCGAATCTCCTGGAATCCGGCCACGCCGCCCAGCCCCTCGGCCACCCCCGCGCGCAGCCGATCCCCCATCGCCGCCGCGTTGGCCAGCAGGCCGTCTTCTTCCATGATGCGCAGCGTCTCGATGCCGGCCCGCATCGCCAGCGGGTTGCCGCCAAAGGTGCTGCCGTGGTTGCCCGGGCCCAGCACATTCATGGCCCGCGGACCGGCCACGATGGCGCCAATCGGCACGCCCGAGCCCAGGCCCTTGGCCAGCGGCATGACATCGGGCCGGATGCCCGCCCACTGGTGGGCAAACCATTTGCCGGTGCGGCCGATGCCGCATTGCACCTCGTCGAGCATCAGCAGCCAGTCTTGCGCGTCGCAAATCTGGCGCAGGCCCTGCAGGATGTCGATGCGCGTCGGGTTGATGCCGCCCTCGCCCTGGATCGTCTCCAAAAAGATCGCCACCACATTCGGGTTGCTGCGCGCCACCGCGCGCACCTCGTCCAGATCATTCAGCGGCAGGCGCACAAAGCCTTCGACCAGCGGGCCAAATCCGGCCTGCACCTTGGCGTTGCCGGTGGCCGACAAGGTGGCAATCGAGCGGCCGTGGAAGGCTTTGTCGTAAACGATGACCTCGGGCCGGTCAATGCCTTTGTCATGGCCAAACTTGCGCGCGATCTTCAACGCGCCCTCATTGGCTTCCAGCCCGGTTGAGCAGAAAAACACCGCGTCCAGCCCTGACAGCGCGCACAGCTTGGCGGCCAGCGCCTCTTGCATCGGGGCGGCATAGTAATTGCTGCAATGGATCAGCCGGGCCACCTGGTCTTGCAGCGCCGGCACCAGCTTGGGGTGGGCATGGCCCAGGGTGTTGACGGCGATGCCACCCAGGCCGTCGAGGTATTGGCGGCCTTCGGTATCCCAGACTCGGCAGCCTCGGCCGTGTGACAGCGCAAAAGGCAGTCGGCCGTAGGTGTTCATCACATGGGACGTCATCACAGTGCTCCGCAGCTTGAGAAAACAACAAAAGCCGGCGCTTTGCCACGTTGGCAAGGCGCCGGCCCGGGGTGCAAATTCTAAAGCGCGGGCCTGCTGATGCCGAAGACCAGAAATCGATCCAACCCAAGGCGGTCCTATGCATGCTGCGGCGCAGCAAAACCACGGCACAATCGTGCCGTCCCCACTGCTGGGGCAGCGGCTGGTGCAGCCAATTGCCCTGCCGCCCGGGCTGTTTGAGCCCGTCCACCCACCCCCGGCCCGCATGTCAGCGCCCAAACCCCGTGAGTTTTTCATCCAGGGCATCACCCTGGCCGGCCGCACCTTCCGTCCCAGCGACTGGTCTGAGCGGCTGGCCGGCGCGCTGTCGAGTTTCCGGCCCAAGGGCAACCGCATCGGTGCCCACATCGGCTACTCGCCGTTCTGCGTGCCCCGGGTGATCGACGGCATCAAATGCGTCATCGTCAGCGAGGCGCTGCGCGATCTGGAGCCGATGGCCTGGGATTTTTCGATGCACTTTGCCCGCGACAACGAGCTTCAGGTGGTCGAGGCCTGCCTGTTGCCGGCGGTGGCCGGCAAGCCGGGCAACTGACTGATCGCCACGGATTGGCGCGGCGGGCCCGAAAGCAAAAAGCCCGCTGCTGCGGGCCGGAAAGTAAAAAGCCCGCTGCTGCGGGCTTTTGTGCGACAGCCTGGAAACTCAGGCGGCGGCGGCAGCGGTGGTGGCGGCCAGCGCCTTGATCTTGGCCGACAGCCGGCTCTTGTGGCGGGCCGCCTTGTTCTTGTGAAAGATGCCTTTGTCGGCAATCGAGTCGATCACCGATTGCGCGGTTTTGAACAACTCGGCCGGTGCGGCCTTGTCGCCGCCGGTGGCGGCTTTGTCCAGCGCCTTCTGCACATTCTTGACCACGGTACGGAAGCGTGAGCGCAGCGCCGTGTTGGCGGCGTTCAGGGCCACGTCCTGGCGGGCGCGCTTGCGGCCCGAGGCCAGGCGGACGGTTTTTTTCTTGGCTTTGGATGCAGAAGGCATGGGGGTGGGTTCCGTGTTCGGTCCGCGCTGGCGGCCGGTGCAAATTCAGTCAGTGCTTGTTCGCTTGCTAATTTTTTGGCCACTGTCGCGTCGCGCAACGCCCTCGAACTGGCGTGTTGCCTGAAAATGGCTGGCCGCTGTTGGCTTGGTTGACCAAGTTGGCCCGGGCCAAGCAAAGACAACGATTGTAGCATCAGCCCACACCGGGGCCGCAGCCACCACTGGCGCACTTCCTATAATTGCGGGTCGGCTATTTTTGCAACGGCAGCCCCTGCCGGGAGGCTCGGAAGATCCGTCGGCAAGATCTGTCCGCAAGATCCGTCGGCAAGATCTATCCGCCAAAGCCGTCCGCCAGCGCTGCCCTCAACCCCGTCCGCATGAACCTGTTCAAGGCCGCTTTCTCGGTCTCTGCCCTCACGCTGCTGTCACGCATCACCGGCCTGGTGCGTGAGCAGATCGGTGCCGCACTGTTTGGCACCTCGGCGATGATGGATGCGTTCCAGATCGCCTTCCGCATCCCCAACTTGCTGCGCCGGCTGTTTGCCGAGGGCGCGTTTTCTCAAGCCTTTGTGCCGCTGCTGGCCGCCACCCGCGCTGCCGAGGGCGACGACGCCACCCGCGCGCTGGTCGATGCCGTGGCCACGGTGCTGGCCTGGGCGCTGCTGCTCACCTGCCTGATCGGCATTGCCGCCGCGCCGGCCCTGGTGTGGCTGCTGGCCTCGGGCTTTGCACCGGCCACCGAGGACGCCGCCGTGGCCATGACGCGCTGGATGTTCCCGTACATCGGCTGCATGTCGATGGTGGCACTGGCCTCGGGCGTGCTCAACACCTGGCGGCGTTTTGCGGTGCCGGCCTTCACACCGGTGTTGCTCAATTTGAGCGTCATCGGCGCCGCGCTGCTGGGCGTGCCGCTGCTGCGCGCCCACGGCATCGAGCCGGTTTATGCGTTGGCCATCGGGGTGATG
>JANLOP010000066.1:0-71446 GCA_031366635.1 Betaproteobacteria bacterium
GATGGGCTCAACCAGCCAGCGCTGGTTGGAGTGGTACAGGTAGACCAGACAGGCAGCGGCAAATCGCACCAAGTCGAGGTAGACCGAGAACGGCCGCGGCATGGTGTTGGCGCCGCTCATCGCGCGGGGCACCGGCGGGCCGGCGCCATCATGGCGTGAATTCACGTGCCGCCGCCGTAACCGCCAGACCGACCCCGATGGCGTTGAAGTGGCCATCCTGAGGGCCGAGATCGAGCAGCAAAACTGAGCGGGCCTATTTATGCGGGCGTATTTATGCGGGCGTACTTGTCTTTGTTTCAATGAACCGCAAAATGTCGCCAACACAGTCCATATTCATCAGCTCCCTTAACTTGAATTTGATCTTGAACTCCGTTTCAATATCCGATATTAAGGCTACATGATTCAATGAATCCCAGCCCTCAACATCACCGGCGGTCATCCCATCATCCAGTTGCAAAGAGGGATTGTTAAATACCCGGCGGAATATTTCTTCCAGTTGCGACCGAATAAGTTTGCTGTCCATTTTTCACCCGATTTAGACTGAAGGGGGATTGATTGCGATCAGTGGTTTGGCTTGACGCGCCACCCGCATCCTTTACTGTACATCTTTTTCCATCAGTATCTTGCATGCGGCCGGCAACAAATCAAGAATACCGGGGCTCTGACTGGCCCGTTCAGCCACGATAGAAAACCCCGACTTTTCATAGGCCCGGTAAGCCTGGTCGTTGGTCTTCATCAGCATGATCTGCGCCGTTTTAATTTCAGGATGCTTTTCTTGCGCTGCCTTTTGCTGCGCGGCGATCAGTTGGCCGCAAATCCCACAGCCACGGTAGCTACGGGCGACAAAAATGGATTCCAATTGCAGCGCACCGCGCGTTCTCGACAGGCTCAACTCTTCGACCAGTTTCAGATTGGCAGTCGCCAACCCGATTTTCTGTTGTCCCAGGAAATGCAAAAGCAAATTACCCTTCAAAATTCCGCTGGGCTTGCGCTCGGAACCTTCCACCCAAGCGCACACCGCGCCGGCAAGCGTGCCTGCCGCCTCAGCCACGAAAAATCCTGAGACACACAGCTCCTGGCCAATGATGTCTTCGGCCAGGATTTCCGCAAGCATTGCCCGCAATTCGAATTCAGCAAGATCAAAAATGGTGCAATAGCTTAGTTTATCGGTCCCGCTCTTTTCGGCCGCGATAATACACTCGACCAAAAATGGAATGTCACTGGCCACGGCCTGGCGAATGTTGGTGTTCTCATTGCGCATTTTGCGGGCGTTTCAACTAATTCAATCGGGCGCAAGCAATTGATTTGCAACCAGCAAACGAAGCATCGGGCGATCCACCTTTCCATTCTTGTTCAGTGGCAACTCAGCAAAGTTGACCATGCGACTCGGCAGCATGTAAGGTGGTAATTTAACCCGCAAAAGATCGAGCAGCGCCTTGCTCTCGCCAGAATAATCACCCAAGCACAAAACTATCTCGATCACATTGTTTTTGTTGGTATGGGTCACCGCCACCATCTGGTTTGATCCAGAGCATGCGCGTGCATGATGTTCAATTTCCGCCAGCTCAATTCTGAAACCCTGAACCTTCACTTGCTGATCAAGTCGCCCCAGGTACATGAAATCACCTTCTTCATCGACCTGTGCAATATCGCCAGTGCGGTAAAAGCGGACAACTGAGCCACCGTGCGGAAGGTCAAAGAACGATTCCTGGTTTTTTTTCTGGTCCTGCCAATAGCCATTTGTGAGTTGATCGCCGGCCAGACAAAGCTCGCCGGACTGATTTGCCGGCAACACAACACCATGCTCATCGAGCACCAGCATCTCGGCGTTCAACATGGCCTTGCCAATCGACAAGATTCCGTTGACAGATTTTTGCTGCTGGGGCGACCATTCATAGGCAGAACAAAAAACCGTCGCTTCGGTCGGGCCGTAAAAATTGATGATGCGCATGTCAGGGCTGCATGCGGACCATTCCTCGGCAACCTGCGCAAGCAGTGGTTCACCACAGAATAATGAACATTTCAGTTTATTGAGAACGATATCCTTAAAATACGGCCGCAGGAAAGTTAACATCGACGGAACCATCGGCGCACAAGTTATCTCCTGTTCCTCGAGCAGCCGATAAACCGACATGAATCTCAACTCATCCGTCGCTGCCGGATAGACACAGGCGCCGGCAACCAATGGTGCAAATAAACTCATGACCGAAAAATCGAAGGTCAGGTCAAACATTTGCAGCACGCGATCATCAGTTCGCAGCTCAACGATTTCGAAGAAACTAACCAGAAATGCATCCAGATTCTTCCGACTTATCGGAACGCCTTTCGGAATACCAGTGCTGCCGGACGTAAACAGCAGGTAGGCATGAGTCGAATCCGGCACAGCTTTCTGGTAGACGACTGCGCTCGAAATCGGCAGCTCCGTTGTTCGCAGAACCTTCAGGTGGGGCAGGCTGGATTCGAGGTTCGGAATCGAGTTTTCCTTGCTTGAAAAAAGTATTTCGACATCCGCCTGCCGCAGTATCAAGGCATTTCGATCAATCGGATTCTGCGGATTTAGCGGCAGGTAGCCATGACCCGAGAATATAATCGCAAGAATTGTCGCATAGGTTTCTATGTCGGCGTTGGCGACGACTGCAACAATCTGATTAACAGTATTGCAGTGGCTGCCAATCAAAGCCTGAATGGCTGCAATTTTTTGGCCCAGTTCGCCATAAGAGTAATACTTTGAATCTATAAAAAACGCCGGCCGAGACGAATTTTCATGAAGCTGTACCAGTATATTCTTCAACATTCCTTCCGCCTTTAAAAAAAATGGCTTGACAGTAGACATCTCGCACCGCACCGCTTCAATGGCCCTTCTGATTAGCCCCCAAGCTCAGCCAGCTCTGGGCGCGCCGTCTAAAAGTGGTGGCAAGATGCAGGAGGCCGCGTGGAAAGGTACGTAATTTCTTCGTTTTCCCTAGTTTTCTTAGTATTGTTTGATATGCACCTGAATACTAAAAAAGTGGTATCTGAGCTTGGGGGCTAATCAGGATGGCCCTTGGCCGTGGACTTCAAAAGCTGTTCGTCCCGTTTCTGGCGGTAACTCCGAACGAGTTCAGCAACTCGCTTGACTTCATCCGGATGCGCGATTCGATAGGCCGACCGACTTTCACGATCTGCGGCGAGACGTGCCGGAAGCGACGCGGGCGACAGTTTGGCACCGAATCCCTGCTGGCCTGAGCCCAGCATTCTCGAAAGTATCATATCGCCGAGTGCCTTCTTGAAATGCGCTGGTTCCCAAAACCATTGCAGCGCAGTGTGCCGATCACCTCTGGGTGGCACGACCTCGGTTGAATAGATGTCGTAGGCGGCAAAATCCCACAACACAATACGTGAATGGCTGTCACTGCCCTGGTACTCCGCGACCAGCATGGCCAAAGCCAGTTTGAAGCCTTCGAATCTGTCCCACAAGCCGGCGGCATCGACAATTTCGAGGTAGTCTGCGTGATAAGGCGGTATGAACAGGTATAAATCTACATTTTGTTGACGACAAAATTCAATGATTGCACGAACATGGGCAATGTCCGGAAATCGGGACTGCGGCGTATTTGACAATGCCACGGCATCGCGATCCATCGATTTGATAATGTTGAGGTCCGTTTGCGCAAAAAGATCATTGTGCCCATCAGACCGGGCAAAGCGCCCAATTATGTTCTCATTGCTCAGCCCATTCTCGGCCACATCATCCGGGTATGCCTGCTGTTGCCGCACAACCGTCTCGACACTGTCAATTGTCGCTTTGAGAGTCAGCGTGGCGGCGGTTCTGTCAAGTATCTTCTGAATACTTCTGGTATTTGCTGAAATGCTGCTGTCGCCTGTTTTCAGGCGGCGCTCGAATTCACTAATATCGCCCGGTTGCGATATTTTTGAATTGAGAAAATCTTGAAACTCCAGGCCGACCAAGGCCAACTTGAGTGGGCCGGCCTGCGCGGCATGGCGGAATTGAGGCAGGATTTTTTTGAGCGATACTCCGGGATAACCGAAATTATATACCGGCTGCGCGCTGGCTGGCCAAGCAGCATGATTGGGGTCAAAACCGATATCAACCCGGGATGTTCCGAATAGGACACTGCGGGGGCCAAGCCGCTCAATCTGATAAGCCTTGACCATTGAAGCGCGAGTACTGGCGTTGGTTTTTATGGCGTTGAAGCCTGCAACTCTCGGAACACCGAAAATACTGTATGGGTCTACCAACAAATTGATTACCACGACACCGGCAAGACAAGCGGCCAGCAATATCAGAAAGGCGACAATAAATCGTGCCGGGCGCATCAAAATTGCCAATATAGAAATTCTGTCGGCTGGCCAAGCGCCAGGATGCCTATCGTCGCAACCACGGCAGTACCAATTGCCCAGGAAGTGGATAGTTGCCACACCGGCGAACGTCTGGCCAAGCCGTGCGCGCCCTGGGCGTCGGCGCCTCTCGCCGGTTCAAGCGGGCTTTTGAAGTCAAGCGCCGGACGGAATTTTCTGAATATTTCCAGGGTATTCGGCATAAGCCAAGCCACTGCGAGCAAAAATACCATCCATGCGATGGATTGGATGAATCCCTTGCCGCTGGACCATACCAAGGCCACGCCCGCAGGCTTCCAGTCACCAAGCTGTATCCCTACTGCGTTTGGCAACGAAACGCCATTCAAGCCAAGCATGCCGCGCATCAAAGTCAAGCCGGCCTCGATGGAACTGGATCTGAAAAAGGCCATGGCCAACACGACCGCGCAGAATGTCAAAATAAATCCAATCGGGGCCATTATGCGATCATGGCTTCGATTGTCGGGCCAGAACCGGGGTCGATAGATATGCCAGGCATGATTGATGACCAGATAACTGCCGTGCAGGACGCCCCAAACAATATAGCCATAGCCGGCACCATGCCACAGGCCCGACAGAAACATGGTGATCATGGTGGGCAATACCAACACGGACGCGAACGCGGCCAGACTGGTTTTCGAGCCGACGATACCCCTCAGGCCTGCCTGGCTGCGTTGTCGCGACAAGGCAAAAGCCATCGGGTTGAAGACATAGACGGTGAGAAACCGGACCAGGGTAATGTGCCAGCGCGTCCAAAAATCGATGATGCTGGTGGCTTTCAGGGGTGAGTTGAAGTTCATCGGCAACCTTATGCCAAAGCAGCGCGCCGCGCCAAGCGCCATTTCCGAATAGCCAGAGAAGTCAAAGTAAACCTGAAGCGTGAAGCCGATGGTTGCGATCCACGCATATATGAGTGTTGTCGGTTCGCCATTCGCCGCAGCCGTAAAAATGGGCGATACGTACGGCGCGATCCCGTCGGCGAGGATAACTTTCTTGAACAGGCCAAAAAAGAACAAGCCAAATCCGACTGCCAGATCCTCGGCCATGACGCGACCGGTTGCCTTGTCAAACTGAGGCATCATCTCGCGGTAGTGAACAATGGGCCCGGCGATGAGTTGCGGAAAGAAAAATACGAACAGGCAGTAACTTCGAAACGTGAAAAAACTAACGCGCCCGGTATATACATCCACCAAAAATGCAATCTTCTGAAACGTGATGAACGAAATTCCAAGGGGCAGCAGTATCTGATCGAGTACAAAACTTGTTCCGACGGTGTCATTTGCAATCTGAAGCAGGAAATTCACATACTTGAAATACGACAGAAATACTATATTTCCGCCGATGCCGAGCAGTAGCAGCGTCAGGGCAGTGCGCGGGTGCTCGTCGCCAGCCTTCAAGATGCCCCGTGCCAGAAAAAAATTGATCAGGACTGACGGTGTGATGATCAATATATTCATCGGCTTCCACCAGGCGTAGAAGGCGATTGAAGCAACAACCAACCAGGTGAGTGCGAAACGAGGATGGGCAAGCCGCCCGAGTAGCGCAAACCCCGCCAGTGTCAGCGGGAGGAAGATAAATACAAAGTAATATGAGTTAAACAGCATCTCGAGTCGCAAATGTCATCCGAAGCCGCCAAGCGTGCGCCGTTTGTTGTGGGGTTCTGCGCTGATCAGCGCCATGCCGTGATTGTTGGCGGGTTCTACGATTTCAGGATGGCTGTTTGTTGGCGGCCGTGATTTTCTGCAACAGCGCATGCCTGGCTGTAGCCAAGCCTTGGCAAGAATGAGCATGCGATCCATCGGGCAATGAGGCTCGTGAGGGCGTCGACATTCGGACTCATTGCCCAGCGGGCGCGTTCGCCTTAAACATCGATCCTGAAACGTGGCGCATGGCATTGCAGCCACTGCTCCAGAATCATCAAAATCCAGACCATCTCACCATAGTACCCTGGGTGGCTTGGCAAATGCTCTTCAAGCAGTTGCCGAATGAACTCGGGACGCACGATGCCGCGCGTCGACAAACTGCCGAGAGAGTCTATCGCCAGTTGCTTGAGCGGCGCATTGCGCATCGCCCAGACGCCAAACGGCAGGCCAAAGCCCTGCTTTTTCTTGCTCAGGATTTCATCCGGCAGAAAGCCACGCAGCGCCTCTTTGAAAAACCAGCGCAGCTTGAAACCCTTGAGTTTGTAGTGGTTCGGCAGGCGCATCGAGAAATCCACCATCGCCTGGTTCAGAAACGGAAAGCCGACCTCGATCCCCGCCAACTGGGTGGTGCCGCAGACCTTGGGCAAATCACTTTCGGCCAGGGTGAAACGCCAATCAAAGGCCAGGGTTCTGTCCAGCTCGGTGCTGGCCACCGCCTGCGCCCAGACCTCGGCCTGTTGGCGGGCCGGCGCGCCCTGGTCGATGCGGCTGAGAAAGCCGGGCGCAAGCACCGTGGCCGCGCCCAGGCGGCGCAGCAGGTTGTACATCTGCAAGCGCGCAGGCATCGCCACCCGGGCTTGCTCAATATAACCCGAGCCTTTGCGCAACAACGGTGTACTGGCAACGGCGGCGATGCCGAAAAAGGGTTCTAAGACACCACTGCGCAAGCCGGCGGGCACTTTGTCATACCAGCCAAACAAGCGTTGCAGGGCATATCTTGAATTGCCACCGAAGAGTTCATCGCCGCCGTCGCCAGCCAGTATTTTGCCGACGCCATCGTCGCGCGCGGCCTTGGCGCAATAATAGGCCGGCAAGGCCGACGAGTTGCCGAAGGGCTGGTCGTAGGACGCCGCCACATCGGCAATGCTGCGCACCAGATCGCCGGGGGTGACGTAATATTCATGGTGCTTGGTCTTGAAATGTCGGGCGGCCATGCGGGCATATTCCATCTCGTCATAGCCCTCGGCCTCGAACCCGATGGAGTAACTGGCCGCCGCCTGGCCGGTGGCCTCTCGGATCATGCCGGCGACGGTCGAGCTGTCGGTGCCGCCGCTTAAAAAGCAAGCCGGCTGGCCAGCGTCCAATTGGCTGGCGACGGCGCTGCGCAAAACCTCGCGGAACTCGGCCTGCAAGGCTTTGAACGAGACGCTGCCGGCCGGCTCATGAAACTCCGGAACCCAGTAGGGTGCCACTGTCAGTTGGCCGCCCTCGAACAGCACAAAGTGGCCCGGCGGCACGCGAAACACATCCTTGAAAATGGTGCGCGGCGATGGGATGGCGTGGAAATACAAGTAATCAAAGAGGGCTTGCGGGTCGAGTGCGGGGTCGGTATCGGCCAGCACATCCGCCCGCGCGGCAAAGTAAATTTCGCCGTCCACCACGCGGTAACACAGGGTGCGGATGGCAAAGCGATCGACCACCAGCAAAACGCGGCCCGCGTCGTCGCGCAAGCCGACCGCAAAGTCGCCCGTCACGCTGCGGGCTGCGCTGGTGCCGGCCTGCGCAAAGGCCGCCTGCCAGGCGGCAAGCGTGCCCTGGGCGCTGGCAACGGCGGCCAGGTGGGGGTCAGAAAACTGCGCAGAACCCAGCGCGAAGCAGACGTTGTTTTTATTCATTTTGGCCCGCTATTTTGGCGGTCATGCCACTACCGCGCGGTCACCGGGTTGGTTTTGCACCACAGCCGCACCAGGCCGCGCCAACGTCGAGGCGCTGCGCGCCCGGACTGTCAAACCCAGCAGCAGCATGAAGTAGAACAGGAAGGCCAGCCTGGGCATGTCGAGCAGGCTGTCAAACAAGCCCACCGTGACCAGGCCCACCAGGCCGCCGGCGATGGCGGGTGCGAGTGGATGGTGGCGCCCCGGGCCCAGCGTGACGCGCAGCAAGGCACCGACAAACAGCGTGCTGAACAAGACCAAACCCACCAGGCCTTGCTCGACCACCAGGTGCACGCCCAGGTTCTTGGCATGCCAGGGCAGGTGGTTTCGGTCACTGGAGAAAAACCAGCGCGCCAGCCCCTGCGAGAAATCACCGTTGACCAGCAAATTGCGGCCGTCTGGCCCGGCCAGCACCAGATTGTCGAGTTGCACCGGCGCGGCCGAGTTCTCGATGCCCACCGAGAACATCACCAGCGGGGGCGCATACCAGTCGCCCGGTGACAAGGGCTTGCCGTCAAGTGGGGTGCGCAGGTGCTGCCACTGGCCGGGCTGGGCGGGCACCTGCACTTGTTTGATCAGGCAACCGCCGTCGTAAAGCAAATGCTTCAGGCAGATCTCGAAATGCACCGTGGCCGCCTGCTCGGCGCGCACGTCGAAAGCCATGACCTGGGGCCCGCCCGGCAAGGCCACGCGCTGCGATATCCGCAGCAATTCACCCCAGCCAATCATGTGGGTGCCGGCCACCAGCGTGAGGTGGGGGTTGTCGCCGTCGGCTGCCAGCCGGTAGTCGCCGGGCCGCTGGCCGCTGGTGGCCGCCAGGGCGTAATTGTCAACATAGCGGCCCAGGCCCTTGCCCAGCAGCCACTCATCGGCCGTGCGCAGCAGGGCCAGGCTTTGCCGCCAGTGCTGCATGCGGCCGTCGAAGTCAGCGTTGGCGGTGGCAAAGCGATCGGTCATGTAGGCGCCGCCGCCGAGCGCGGCGACGATGCTGGCCGTCAACCCCATCGCGCCAAACGTCATGCCCTGCCAGCGCAGGCCGGCCGGCCACAGCGGCGCTGGCAAGGCCCGCGCAGCGGCCAGGATGGCCAGCAAGCCGCCGGCCACCGGCAGGGCCGATTGCAGCGCGGCTGGGCCGTTGTGGTGCAGCGCCACCCGGCCCAGGCCGCCCAGCACGGCGATGAAGCCGGCCAGTGCCAACGCCGCGCCGTAGCGGCCCGGAGACGGTGCGCGGCGCAGCAAAACGAGCATCAGCAGCGCCAGCCCCAGCGCCAGCGCGTCAAAAATATACGCGCCCTTCGGATGCAGGCCGGCCAGCGCCCAGCCGGCCAGTGCCAACAACCCGCCGGCGATCAAGCCCAGCAGCGCCTGCGCCGCCGTGCAGCGTCGCAGCGCCGGGGCCAGCGGCAGCAGCACCGCAAAAGCGCCCAGCAAGGCCAGCAGGCCGCGGTAGCCGCTGGATGAAAAAATCTGCCCGGCGGCGAGGGCAAACACCGCCACCAGCAGCCCGGCCGGTGCCGCGCTGGTCAGCCAGTGGCGGCCAGATTGCCGGCGCGCGGCAGCGCCTTGACGCAGGTGCACCCACGCCATCACCGCCAGCCCGGCCGGCACCGCCAGGTAGACGATGCGCGAGAACGTGGTCAGGCAGGCATACCAGGCCAGCGCAGTGACAGCGGCCAGCGCCAGCCAGCGCCCACGCGATCGCGCCACCAGCAGCTCGCGCACCGCAAACGGCACGGCCAGGGCCAGAAAGCCGTCCAGCGCGGCGCCGCCCACATGCATCTCCCAAAACAGGCCGGTGGTGCGGTAGTCGGTTGAAAAATTCAGCAAGCCGGTGAAGGCGGCACGCTCCCAGACGGTGGCCAGGCAGACGCCCAGCAAACCCAGCGTCATGCCCAGCGCCAGATGGCGCGCCGACCGTTGCGGGTCTTGGCGCTGCGCCAGCGCCCAAAGCGGCCACAGCAGCAAAGCGGCGACCAGGGGTTTGGCCAGCCGCAAGCTGTTCATCGGCTCCCGGTAACCCTGAAACCAGCCGAATGAAAACCCGCCGGCATCGGTGACCCCACGCGCCATCGCCAGCCACTGCGCCGCCACCCACAGCGCGACCACCAAGCCGACCAGCGCAGTGGCGGCCGGGGCCGACGGGCCACGCAAATCAGCCGGTTGACGCGCCCAGGTTTGCCCGGCCCACCGGGCATAGCCGCCGGCCGCTGCCGCCAGTACCAGCAAATCCCATTCTTCGAAGCAGATCCAGCCAGTCCACGGCGCAAGACCGGTGAGGGGCAACAGTGCCGGCAGCCAGACCAGCCAGCCATCGGGCCGGGCCACCGACAGCGCCACCAGCGCGGCCACAGCGGCCAGCAGCGCCCGTGGTGCGACCGGGTGGTTGGCGGCCAATGCCAGGCCCGCCGCGCCACAAACCAGGGCGGTCAACGCCAAAAGTACTGCCTTGCCGTGCTGGGCCTGGCGCCGCACCACCGGCCTGGCGCCCCCGTGCGGCGCCGGGTTGTGGCGCTCACCGCCGGGGATCATGGGCATCGTTGGGGCAGGTGGGCGCGATAAGCATGCAAAAAAACAGGCGGTGGGCCGACGCCCGTCAGGGCATTGGTTAGGCCGTTGGCCGGGGCGCCGGCCGGGCTGCTGGGTAGGCTGCGCTGCAGGCCGCTCTTCAGGCTCTCGGGCGGGCGCCGCGATGATAAATGCCCGGGTGTGACGGGGCGAGGCCAAATCAGCCACGGCCGCTGTGCGGCGCGCACCGGGCGTGACATCCTGCCGCGATCCGCACGCGCCGCGCACCAAAGTCACGCCGCGCGCAGCGGGCGCGCCGGGCAGGTGTCCGACAATCGTCGGCTGCGCCGGCTTGCGGCACGACCCAGAACCCAGCCCCCCCGAACCCAAGCCCGGAACCCGATGATGCTTGCTGTGCCCGCCCCACTGCCGCGCCAGCGCAACCGCTGGTGAGCGAAGCCAAGGCCGCGGCCGGATTTGGCCAGAACATGGTCAGCGGCTCGATCTGGATGATCGGCTCGCGCTGGGCCATGCGCCTGGTCGGGCTGGTCAGCACGATGATCCTGGCCCGCCTGCTGGCGCCGGATGATTTCGGCCTGATCGCGATGGTGATGTTGGGTTACGGCCTGCTGGAAACCATTTCGTATGCCGGGGTCGATCTGGCGTTGATGCGGGGCGGCTTCGAATCCCGCGATTACTTCGACACCGCCTGGACCGTGCAAATCATGCAGGGCCTGTTTATCGCGCTCTGCCTGCTGCTGTCAGCGCCGCTGGTCGCGGCTTACTTCAATGAGCCGCGGGCGGTGGCGGTGATTTTCTGGGTGGCGGCGCGGGCGGTGATTGAGGGCTTGCAAAATATCGGCGTGGTGGCCTTTCGAAAAGAACTCGATTTTGCCAAGGAGTTTCGCTTCACGCTGTATGTCAAACTGCTTAATTTTGCCATCGTCGTCGGCGCGGCGTTCTGGCTGCGCAATTACTGGGCGCTGATATTAGGCTCGCTGGCGGCGGCGGTGATCGGCGTCGTGCTGAGTTATTTGATGCACCCTTACCGGCCCCGGCTGTCACTCGCCAAAATCCGCGAGATATGGTCGTTCTCACAATGGCTGATGATTTCGAGGGTCGGCTCCTTCTTGAACCGCAAGTGCGATGAATTCATCGTCGGCGGTGTTGCCGGGTCGGCCGCGATGGGCAATTACCATGTCGCCAATGAACTGGCTACCCTGCCCAGCAGCGAGTTGGTGATGCCGATACGCCGGGCGATGTTCCCGACGCTGTCGAAGATGGCCGGCCAGCAAGGCGAGTTTGTCGCCGCCGTCACGGCCAGTTTTTCTGCGGTGGCGGCGATGTGTTTGTTCGTCAGTTTTTGCCTGCTGTTGGTGGCGCCTGAACTGGTCAGCGTGGTGCTGGGCAATAAATGGCTGGCCGCCGCGCCGTTGATCCAGTGGCTGGCCTTGTTCGGAGGTTTCTCGGCGCTGGTGCTGGTGTTGGAGGTGCCGCTGTGGGTGGTTGGCAAAACCAATTTGTCGGCCGCTCAAACCTGGCTTGAGTTGGCGGCCATCGTGCCGCTCACCTTGCTGGCGGTGCGGCATTTTGGTGTTGAAGGCGCAGCGGCGGCGCGGGCCGCAGTGTCAGTGGCGATGGTGCCGGTGATGATGCTGTTGACGGCGCGCAGCGGCAGCGTGCCATTTGCCAGCTTGTGGGCCGCACTGTGGCGGCCGCTGTGCGCCGCGCTGGCGATGGCCGCCGTCGCCCATTGGCTGCCCTGGTCGGCGTTGCCATTGATTCCGCTGCGGCTGGCCGCCAAAATCATCTGGTGTGTTTTTTCTTATCCGTCGTTGTTGCTGGCGCTGTGGTGGTTGTCAGGCCAGCCGGCCGGGTTCGAGAAATCGGCGATTCAATTTGTCAAAGCCCGGCTGCGGCGGGCTTGAGACGCGGGATTCTCGATGGTGATGACGGTTACGCCGGTCCAGCAACCCGACCTCGACGAGATTGGTCGCTTCCTGCACGACCACCTGGCCCAGCGGATTTCAGCGCAAGCCTGGGTCACGTCGCTAAGCCATGCCTGGGCGGCGGCCCAGCCCAATTTCGGCATGCAGTTGCGCGACGATGGCCGCCTGGTGGGCGTGTTCTGCGCGGTGTATTCAGACCAGCAGATCGACGGCAAAACCGAGCGCTTTTGCAACCCGCACAGTTGGTGCGTTTTGCAGGCTTATCGCCACGCCAGTGTCAGCCTGGTGCTGCCGCTGCTCAAGCAACGCGGTTATCACTTCACGATGTTCACGCCCAACCCGAAGGTGGCGCAGGTATTTTTGGGTTTGCGCTTCCGCCTGCTCGACGAGCGTTTGTTGTTTGTCGCCAACCTGCCCGCGCCGTGGCCGTCGGCGCCAGGCGGTTTTGTTGAACACCGCACCGGGCATATTGCGGCCCGGCTGCGCGGCGCGGCCCTGGCCGAGTTTGACGCGCACCAGAATATACCCTGGCTCAAGTTTGTCGCTTTCGGCATCCCGGGTGACGAGTGCCTGGTGATTTACAAGCCTGAGCGCTGGAAGCGCATGGCTTGCGCGTCCGTCCTGCACGTCAGCGACCCGGGCGCGATGGACCGCCACGGCCATCATTTGCGGCACCATCTGTTGCTGCATGGCCGCATGCCGGTGTTGCGGGTCGAGGCCCGGTTTCTGGCGCGGCCACCGCGATGGAGTTTCTGCACCCGGCGCCAGCAGCCCAAACTGGTGTCCAGCGCGACGTTGGACGATTCAAAAATCCGCAACGTCTACAGCGAAATGATGGCGCTCGATATTTGACGGGGCATACGGCCGAGGCAATACGGCGCAGGCAATTCAGCTCGGCCGTCAGCCCTGCACCTGCCGGATCACCGGCAACAAGGCGTCCAGATTTGATTCGACCTCGAGTTTGAATATCGAGCTGGTCTGGTCGGTGGCCAGGCGGGGCAGGCGGGTGGCGATGACGACAATGTTTTTCAAGGTCCGGTTCAGATCATCGGCCATGATTTCAGCCGCCGCCTTGACCATCGCGTATTCGGTCATGCCCTTCGGCCGGTCGGTGATGAAGACGGTGGACGGCAGGTAAATCTTTAATTTACGCTGCCGGTCAATGCGGTTCAAATCCTGGCAGAGCTGGTAGAAGCGGCGCAGGTAGAAATCTGCAAAAACATCGAAAACCGCCTGGTCAAACAAGCCAGTTCGTTTTGAGTAGATTCTTGGCGTCGCAAAATAGTAAACCGCGTCCAGCGTGGCGCTATCGATGGCCAGGCTGGCGAGGTCTTGGGCTTTCAAATCCAGCGCATGCACCTGGCAGGGCCCGAGGGCGTTGCCGTTGATATCGGCTGCCACCGCCCTGGCATCGTCCTGGCCAGCGGCAAACGTGATGTGCACCTGCGCCCCGCCAGCCGCCAGTATTTTGGCGGTCGCCTCGCCCAGGCCTCTTGAGCCGCCAATCACCAGCGCGCGCTGCCCCTTGAATTCAACCGGGCCGACGCGCAATGCCACCTCGCGCGACGACGGCTGGGTTTGCGGTGGCGGGCGTCGAAATGCTTTTAATTCGCCGGCCAGCAAGCCGGTGAACGATACGGTGAACAGCCGGAAGCGTGGATCGTATTTGTCCACCCTGAATCGAAGTATCTCGGCGGGCGTTGCAGCGTTGGCCAGGCTGAAGCGCAGCGACGAAAACACCGAGTGCAGGCCGGGGCACACCATGCCGACCAAAAACGACAGCCCGGCAATGGCCGACAGGCCGTCGTCCCCCAGCACCCCGGCCACGTCGGGAAACAGGCCCGCCAGGCCGTTCGGCGCGGCCGCCAGCACCATCACCTGGCCCACCTGTTGCTCGGGTGGCTCATCCAGCGGCGCCGCTGCCGCTGCCAGGTGTCGAAGCGGTGACCCGGCAGCGGCGTTTGGCGCCGCGCCGGCGGTGCCCGGCTCGACCTGGGCGCTGTCGATGACCACCTCGGTGCACACCAGGCCGTCGACCGACGCGGTAATCACCGGCCGGCCTTCGGCGTCGCGGCAGTGCGCGAAAACAACAACATCACCCACATTGACCGGATTGGCAAAGCTGCACGCGATGCCGGCCGGCCGCGTCGGGTGTGCCGCCAACCACCATTGCAAGGCGCACAGCAAAGTATGGATGCCGTGCACCACCGCCTGGCCCGACAGCAGCCGGCGCGCCGCAACGGCGTCCACATGCATCGGATTGAAGTCGCCCGACGCCTGCGCAAACCCCAGTTGGTCTTGCGCGTTGAATACTCGCTCACCGAGCAATTGCGGTGCGATGGGGTCGAGAGTCATGGCGGGGCGGCTGGGTGGCGACGAAGGGCTGAACCGCACATTCTGACGGCGCCGGTCACCGGGCCTCGCAGCCGCGCCACGCGCCGATGCGCTCAGTCGGGCAAATGGGTGACCTTTTTGGCAGGGCCCTGCACAGGCCGGCAAGGGCCGGCATTGCACGTCATGGTAGCCTTCAAAGGCAAGCCGTTGCGGGCTGGCGGGCTGATGCCGAATCGTCACGCCTGAATCGACAGTCGTGACTCGACAATCCTGAATCACCGACCCCGCAGCGACCGTCACGAATCGCCATTCCAGCCGGGGCTTTGTGCCGGCCTGTCGTTGCAGCCCCGTCAATACTCTGCGTTTGAATGACAACCACCGACCTCGAAAAACTGCTGTCGCGCCAAAGCCTGGCGCAATTGCGGGCTGACATCAGCGCCGGCAAATCACCCAACAGCCCGGCCCAGGCCCAGCAAATCGCCGCCCACGCCAAATCGCTGACGCCCAGCCCCAGGCCGCTGCGGCTGGCCATCGTGCACACCTACACCAGTGAGTTGCTCGACCCCTGGCTTGACCTGGCGGGCGCGCTGCAAGGCCTGGCCGTGCACACCTACCACGCGCCCTATGGCCTGGCGCTGCAAGAAGCGGCAGCGGGGTCGGCACTGCTGCGACACGCGCCCGACCTGACGCTGTTGATGCTGCGGCGCGAAGATCTGCACCCCGGCTTTCTGCAGCCGGTGGCCGGCCTGCGTGCCGAGGCGCAAGACGCGCTGCGGGCGCAGGCGCTGGGCCGCCTGCGCGAGATTGTTTTGCACTTCAGGGCCCAGCCGGTCGGCCATTTGGTGTTGACAATCCTGCCCGCCCTGGCCAAGCCGGCGCTGGGTTTTTATGACGCGCAAGCCGAGTCGTCGGAGGCGCAATTTTGGGCCGCCTGCAAAGCTGAATTGGGCCAGTGGCTGCGGCAAAGCGTGCCGTCGGCGTTGTTTCTTGATCTGGATGAGGTCTTGCTGCAAGTCGGCCGGTCGAGTTTCTTTGACCGTCGATTCTGGTATTCATCGCGCTTCCCGTTCTCGGCCGAGGCCGCTGGCGACGTCGCCCGGCGTATCGTCGCCATCGGCACGGTGCTGGGCCGCCCGAGGGCCAAAGTCCTGGTGCTGGATGCCGACAACACGCTGTGGGGCGGCATTATCGGCGAGGACGGGATGGCCGGCATCGCACTCGGCCCCGATTACCCGGGCAGTTTGTTTGTTGATTTTCAGCGCCGCATCCTGGATTTACAACAACGCGGCTTTATTCTCGCGCTGTGCAGTAAAAACAATGCCGCCGATGTTGACCAGGTGCTGCAAAACCATCCCCACCAGTTGTTGCGCGACGGCCACTTTGCAGCGCGCCGGGTGAACTGGATCGCCAAGCCCGAGAATTTGAAATCGCTCGCCGCCGAACTCAATCTGGGCCTCGATTCATTCATCTTTGTCGATGACAGTGACCATGAGTGCGCGGCCGTCCGCCATGCCTTGCCGCAGGTCGAGGTGGTGCAAGTGCCGTCGCGCGTGATCGACATGCCGACCTGCCTTGACCAGGTGGCCCGGCTTGAAGTGCTGGCCTTGACGAGTGAGGACGGGGCCAAGACAGCGTTGTATGCGCAGGAGCGCCAGCGCCGGGATTTGAACAACGATATCGAGCGCAGCGGCGGTGGCGCCGGCGATTATCTTTTGCGCCTCGACATGCGCATGCATATCGAGCTGGCGGCACTCGCCCACGTGCCCAGGCTCAGCCAACTGACGAACAAGACCAACCAGTTCAACCTCACCACGCGGCGCTATGACGAGCAGCGTGTGCGGGCGATGGTATTGGACCCGGGCTGGATCGTGGCCGATTTTTCACTCGCCGATGTGTTTGGCGACAGTGGCCTTGTGGGCCTGGCGCTGTTGCAGCGCAGCACGCCCCGCAACGCCAGGCTGGACACCTTTTTGATGTCGTGCCGGGTGATCGGGCGCGACGCCGAAGCGGCATTTTTGCAAGCCCTGCTGCGCCATTTGGCCGGGCTGGGCATCGAGGGCGTGCAAGCCGAGTTTCTGCCGACCGCCAAAAATGAACTGGCCCGGTTATTTTTGCCGAGCCAGGGTTTTGTCGCCGATGCGCAGGGAATTTACTGGCGCGATCTGCGCGCGCTGGCGCCCAGGGCGGCGGACGAGTTTCCGATCAAGATCATGTTCGACGCCTGCGCCGCACTGTAGTGCGTTATTTTTGGGCCGCCCGGCGCCGGGCGGCGTTGCCCACCGTCAAAGGCCCGGCTGATGACAGCCAGGATGAATCCAATGAATCTGTTCGAAAAACTGCAACAAACCATCAGCAGCACACTGAAAGTGGCGCCCGCCAAAATAACCGAGACCACCCGGGATGAGGATGTGGCCGCTTGGGACTCACTTGGCCAGGTTAATTTGATCATGGCCCTTGAGCAGGCTTTTGACATTTATATCGAAGTTGAAGATTTCGGCAATCTGAATTCAGTGCCGGCTATCCTGGAGTTTCTCGGCAAACAAGGCATCGCGTGACGCTGGCCGTTGCCGACGCAGCCGCGCTGGCCGCGCACCCCGGCGCGCCGCATGCTTTTGTGCTGGCCGGCACCAAAGGGCCGCTTTGCGCCTGGTACTTTGCCCCGGCTGCGGATGTGGCGCCGCTGGGCGATGTGCTGGTGGTGCCGCCGTTCGGCGAGGAGATGAACCGCTGCCGGGCCATGGTGGCCCTGCAGGCGAGGGCGCTGGCCCGCATCGGTGCCGGCACCCTGGTGCTTGATCCCTTTGGCACGGGCGACAGTGCGGGTGAGTTTGTCGATGCCGATTGGGACATCTGGCGCGATGATCTGCTGCGCGGTGTGGCCTGGTTGACGCGCTTCGGCCACGGCTGCTGCGGGCTGCTGGGTATCCGGCTGGGCGCCATCATGGCCGCCGAGCTGGCCAGCCAATGCCCCGAGATCGGGCATTTGATCTTCTGGCAGCCGGTGCTGAACGGCAAAACATTCCAGACCCAGTTCTTGCGGATTCGGGTCGCGGCCGAGATGAACCGGCCCGACCGCATCAAATCCACGAATCAGTTGCGCGCGCTGTCGGCTGCTGGCCAGCCGGTCGAGGTGTCGGGTTACCAGCTTGGCCCGGCGCTGGCGCTGGCATTGGACGGTCTCGTGCTGCCCGAGGCCACGCTGCTGCCGCCGGTCGAGACCGACTGGTTCGAGATTGCCGCCGATGCCGCAGCGGCGCCGCCACCGGCCACGGCCAAGGCGGTGGCGGCACTGCGCCAGGCCGGCGCCGCGCTGCGCTTTGCCCAGGTCAGCGGGCCGCCGTTCTGGCAGGTTCATGAGCGCGAGCTGGCGCCCAATCTGGTGTCGGCCACCGCCGCGCGGGTGGCGGCGTGGGGTCCGGCGGCGGCACACCAGCCGCCGCTGCACGCCGGCCTGGCCCGCCTGTTGCCGGCCGACCTGTCGGCTGACCTGCCGGCTGACCTGTCGGCTGAAGCGTCGGCCAGACTGCCGGCTGGCCTGCCGACCGCGCTGGCCGAGACGCCACTGACCCTGCCGTGCCATGACGACCATCTTTGCGCCGTGCTGCACCCGGCAAAAAGCCCGGGCCAGCGCGGTGCGGTGATCGTGGTGGCGGGTGGGCCGCAATACCGCGCCGGTGCGCATCGGCAGTTTGTCAGCCTGGCGCGCAAGCTGGCTGAAAATGCCTGCGCGGTATTGCGCTTTGATTTGCGCGGCATGGGCGACAGCAGTGGCACTTACCTCGGATTTGAGCAGTCCGAGCCCGATATCCGGGCCGCCATCGATGCCTTCATCGTGCAGCAGCCGCTGCTGCGCGAGATTGTGTTGATCGGTGAATGCGAATCCGCATCGGGGATTTTGTTTTATGCCTGGCGCGACCCTCGGGTGAAGGGCGTGGTGCTGGTCAATCCGTGGGTGCGAACCGAAGAGGGCCGGGCCCAGGTGATTGTCAACCACTATTACCTGGATCGACTTCGGTCGCCCGAGTTCTGGGCCCTGGTGCGGCGCCGACAGTTTGATGTGCGGGCCTCTGTCAAATCGATGGTCAGCGTGCTGCGGGCTTATGTGCGCGGCAAATACATGTTTGCGCGGGCCAGCGCCAACCATGCGCCAGACGATATCTCCGGCCTGCCCCTGCCGGTGAAAACCGCCGTCGGCCTGAGCCGTTATAAAGGCCAGGTGCTGCTGCTGATGAGCGGCAATGATTATATTGCGCGCGAGTTTGACGAGGTCACCAGCGCGTCACGCGCCTGGGACGGGCTGTTGACCGACCCGCGCGTGCTGCGCCGTGACATCGACGGCGCCGACCATACTTTTTCAAAAGCGGTCTGGAAAAATGCCGCCGCCGCTGCGGTGGTCGACTGGTTGCGCGGCTGGTAGCCGCGCCGGTCGAGGCCCAGCGTCAGTTGGCCGGCGCTGATCCGGCCTCGGCGGCGGCCGATGCGGCGGGCGCCGACGCTGCTGGCGCCACCGCTGCGGGCTCGCGCCATTTGCCGGCGGCCTGCAGCCGGTCTTGCAATTCTGGTTTGGCAAAACCCAGCGCCAGCGCCTGGTGCGACTGCGCCAGGGCGTTGTCAAAATCATTAAGGTCGAGGTAAATCAGGCCGATGTTGTAGTGGGTAAAACCATTGTCCTTGGCGTGGAAGTCGGTGATTTCCAGTTGTTTGGCGGCGTCGGCCTTGCGGCCATTGCCGATCAGGTATTTGGCGTAAATCATGCGGGCCACCACATCGTCCGGCCGAAACGTCAGCGCACGGATAAAAAAGCATTCCACCGAATAAGCCGCACCCGGCGGCACATTCGTCTTGAGCTTGGCGCCGAGATTCATCATCGACACCAGCGCCCGGTGGTGGTTGGGGAAGGCCCGCAGCGTGAAGGTCAACTCCGCCCCCAACGTCCCGGTATTGCCGCGCACCAGCGATTCAATATTCCAGGTGAAGTGGTTGGATTCCACCACCTGGCGTTGCGCGCCTTGCACCACCCGGTAGTCATACGGCATGTAAGAGCCGTTGGCAAAAGGGTTGCCGCAGCCGGTGTCGGCTTGTGCGGCGGCTTGTGCGGCGGCTTGTGCGGCAGTTTGCGCCGCCAGCGTTGGCGGCAGTAAATACCCCGCCAGCGCCAGCAGCGTTGGCAAGGCCTTGCAAACCAGCGCCAGCGCCAACCGCAAAGCGCCGCCCCCGGATGGCGCCTGGCGCTGGCGCGAGCGGGCTGACACAGGGTTTGACCGGCTCAAACGGGGCAGTTTCATGGGGCGATCAATGCGGTGGTGGGCCGGGGCAGCGCAAAAGCGAGGCCAGGATTGAGGTGCGGCCCGGCAAGTCTACCCGCCTGTGCTGTGGCCAGCGCCGGTTGTACAGCGCCGGTGGTGCAGGGCCGACGCGCGGCACAACGCCGCCCGGTTTGCCGCCCGAGGCGCAGCGCGGCCGGCCCGCCAGCGCACGCCAGCACCTGCCAGCACGCGACAGCCCCTGCTTTTGCTGTTTCCGTCCAATCGATCACGCACCCGGGCGCCGACCCGCTTTGCGCCTGATGCACGCAAAGCGCCGCAAGCGTTTGAATTCATTGGAATTTCAAACCAATCATTGGCGCTGGCGCTGGCCTGGCCCGGCGCACGGCGTGCGACAATTTAAAGCTGGGTGGTTTTGCCAAACGCCCATCTGAACCGCCCACCAAGGATGCCCATGCGCTCAGTCGAATCCGCCGCCATCGAAGATGCTGATTACCGTGCCAGTCACTTGGTCAAGGGCAGCCAGTACGATGCCAATTTGGCCGAATCACCTTTTGATGCCTATATGTCGGCCTGGGAGCGGCGCTTGCTGCCGGCTATCGTCAGCCGGTTTTACCCGGGCGGGCCCGAGCGTTACCTTGATTTTGCCTGCGGCACCGGCCGTATCTCAGCGCTAATTGCGCCGCTGGCCCGGCATTCAACAGCGGTTGACATTTCACCGACGATGGCCGCCGAAGCGCAAAAAAAATGCCCAAACACCCGGTTTTTCATCGGCGATTTAACCCAACAAGACCCTGATCTGGGCCAATTTAACCTGGCGACCTCTTTTCGATTTTTCGGCAATGCGCAGGATGAGTTGCGTGACGGTGCACTGGCCGCCATTGCCAAGCGCATCACGCCCGGCGGCCATCTGATCATCAACAGCCACCGCAACCCGCGCGCGCTTTTTGCGTTGTTCGACCGATTGAAAGGCGGCCAGAGTGGCAGCATGGATTTGCACCTGCCCAAATTGCGCGCGCTGCTGGCACGGCATGGTTTGAATATCGTCGCCCTGCAACCCATCGGCGCCTGGATGTACCGCCACAGCATCATGCTGACCACCCGCGCGGATGAGCGCCGGGCTGAAAAAAACGAGGCCCGCTTCAGCCACCCGGTGTTTGCATCGATTGCACCCGACACGATTGTCGTTGCACAAAAACGCTGACGCGCCTGCCGGCGGCGGCGGCCCGATGGATATCGAGTATCCCTACGCGGCAAATGCGGATCGGCTGCGCCTGCTCTATCGCCTGCCTACCGCGCCGGCGCCGCAGCGCTTGCTGATTGTCGCCGCCAACGGCAGCGGCGCGTCAGTGGGCCAGGGCTGGCCCGGTGACGTCACCGTCGTGGCGTTGGCGGCCATTGACACGGTGTTGGCCGGCGGGCCGGCCCGGTTCGATGCAGTCGCCCTGCCCTCGATATTGGGGGTAACGGGCATGCCGGGAGTAACGGGCTTGCCGGGGGTTTCGGGCGTATCGGGCGTATCGGGAGCATCGGGGACGGGCAATATCGCCCTTGCCGGCCCGGCCCCCCGCATCCGCAACAGCCAGTTGTTGGCACAAGTGGCCGGATTGCTGGTGCCGGGCGGCACGCTGGTGGGCCACATGGTGCACGGCTGGGCGCTGCGCAGCATTGCAAACACTCAAGGCCTGCGCGACGTGGTGGCCGCCCGCATCGAGCCCGATGCGATCTGCCGGCCGGCCGACTGTTTACGCGCGCTGGCGCGCGCCGGATTCAATTCAGCAGAATGTTTTTATATCCAGCCCAGCATTGACGCACCGATGGGCTTGATTCCCGGCCAGCGCCGCGCCGGCCGGGTACAGTTTCTGCGCGCCATTCGGTCGGCGCGCAGCGGATACTCAGTCAGCGGTTATGCCTTCCGGCTGGCGATGGCCGGTCTGGGCCTGGGCGGCATGTTTCAAAGCCAATTGTTTTTCTGGGCCCGCAAGCCATGTTGAGCCCGGTGCTGGATTTGTTGTCGGCGCGGCGCTGGTTTGATACCAGCTTGCCGTTCGAGACATCGGTGCATTTGACGCAGGGCGCTTGCGTCTGGTTGTTGCTGTCTCGCGCTGGCGTCGGCGATACCCATGTCAAGTTCTCTGAGCACATCAGCCTGCGCGACGAAGCGGCCCGCTGCGAAGCGGCCAGCCGGTGTTATCCATCGCTGGTGCCGCGCTTTGTCGGCCGTGCCGTGGTCGGCGGCCTGGACGTGCTGGTCTGCCGCTCGGTGGACTTCCGCGCCACAGACGCCGCATTCCTGCTCAAACCGGCAACCCGCCCGCCCGTCCGTCTGGGTTTGCTGGCATATTTTTCGGCGATGCCGTCGGCCGCCGCAGCCGCCGGGCTGGTTGATCTGGCCGTGCTGTCGAACACGGCGTTGTTCAAGGCGCTTGGCGACTACAGCGCGGGGCAGTGGCTGGCGCCGCTGGCCCGGCGCTGGCTGGGCGCCCATGCCGGCTTGCTGGCGCGCCTGCCGGCGCTGGCCCAGCACGGGGATTTTGTGCTGAACAATCTGGGGCGCACCAAACGCGGTGATTTGGTGATATTCGACTGGGAAGATTTCGGCAGCGTCTGCCTGCCCGGCCTGGATTTGTTCACCCTTGAATTGTCATTGGCCGGCGGCGCTGCGCAGTTTCTCACTGCGCGGGCGCGCCAATCGGTCGGCCTGCGCGCCCTGCGGGCACAAGCTTGTGCGGCCATCGGCCTGGACCTGGCGGATTATTCGGCGCTGACGCCGATATATGCGCTGGTCTTCCGGTATTTGAAGCGCAACTACGGGCCGGACGTGCGCCAGCAAATGGACCGCTTGCTGCTGCAACTCGACGCCGAGCCTGACGCCACCCTGCTGGGAGGTTGATGTGGCGCGCTGGCGCCATCGGCCATCGGCCATCGCCATCGGCTGCCGCCATCAGCCACCCGCCAACCCGGCCTCAGGCTTGCAGTTTTGCGTTGACAAATGCCAGCAACGAGCCGAATGTCTGGAATATCGAGCCGTCGATTTCGTCGTCATCGACCGAGAACCCGAGCCGCTCTTCCAGCGCCGTCAGCAGCGACACCACGCCCATTGAATCCAGCTCCGGCACGGCACCCATCAGCGGTGTGGCGTCGTCAAAATCCAAACCCCGGCCACCGAGGTTGAGGGCCGTATCGAGCAGGGCGAGTAATTCAGTTCTGACGGTCAACGAGTTTCTCCAGGCGGCACGGCACAGCGCGCCAGCGCAAACCCCGAGTTTAACGGCCGCCGGCAGCGCCGCGCGGGCGGCGCTGCCGGCGGCCTCGGGACTTGTGTCACAGAACGCGGCAGCGCGGCCGCACAGCCGTGCGCTACATTTTGGCCTCCGCAGTTTTTGCCCTGGGCCGCCGGGTTTGAATGTGATTGCCACCACGCTTTTGCCCGAGTTGATCTTCGCGTCGGCACACCGCACGCCTGCCGCCACGGCGCTGACCGACGGCGCCACCGCGCTCAGCTACGGCGCGCTGGCGGCGGCGGTGGCGGCCTGTGCATCGGGGCTGTGCCAGCACGGCTTGCAACGCGGTGAGCGGGTGGCGATCTACCTTGAAAAGCGGGTTGAGGCGGTGGTGGCCAGTTTTGGCACCACGGCCGCTGGCGGCGTGTTTGTGCCGCTGAACCCGCTGCTCAAGCCCGAGCAGGTGGGCTTCATCCTGCGCGATTGCGCGGTGCGGGTGTTGGTGACGTCGCCAGAACGCCTGGCCTTGCTGCCGGCGGTGATCGCCCAATGCCCGGCGCTGCGCCAGGTGGTGGTGACCGGCGATGCGTTGTCAGCCGCTGTCTTGCTGCCGCAGACCCCCTGGCGCGACTTGCTGGCGGGCGCCGCCGACCCGCCGAACGCGCCGCACCCGCCGCACCGCGTCATCGACACCGACATGGCCGCCATCCTGTACACCTCGGGCAGCACCGGCAGCCCGAAGGGTGTGGTGCTGTCCCACCGCAACCTGGTGGCGGGCGCCAAAAGCGTGGCGAGCTATCTTGAAAACAGCCCCGAAGACAGCTTGCTGGCCGCGCTGCCGCTGTCGTTTGATGCCGGCTTCAGCCAGCTCACCACGGCTTTTCACAGCGGCGCCCGGGTCGTGCTGCTGAATTATTTGCTGCCGCGTGACGTGCTCAAAACGATGGTGCGTGAGCGCATCACCGGTCTGACGGCGGTGCCGCCGCTCTATATCCAGCTCTCGCAACTCGACTGGCCGGTCGAGATCAACCAGCACCTGCGCTACTTTGCCAACACCGGCGGCCGCATGCCGGGCCAGACGCTGGGCCTGCTGCGCCAGCGCGTGCCGCGCGCCAAGCCGTTTTTGATGTACGGGCTGACGGAGGCCTTCCGCTCCACCTACCTGGCGCCCGAGGAGATAGATCGCCGGCCCGATTCGATCGGCAAGGCGGTGCCGAATGCCGAGATTCTGGTGCTGCGCGAGGACGGCACGCCGTGTGCGCCCGACGAGCCGGGTGAGCTGGTGCACCGGGGCGCGCTGGTCGGCCAGGGCTACTGGAACGACGCCGAGAAAACAGCCGAGCGCTACCGCCTGCTGCCGGCGGGCGTGGGCGGCCGGCAGGCCGGGCTGATGCTGCCCGAGTACGCGGTGTTCTCGGGCGACACGGTGCGCCAGGACGCCGAGGGCTTTTTCTACTTCATCGGGCGGCGCGACGAGATGATCAAGACCTCGGGCTACCGCGTCAGCCCGACCGAGGTGGAGGAGGTGCTGTACGCCACCCGGCGCCTGGGCGAATGCGCGGCGTTTGGCGTTGAGCACGCCACGCTGGGCCAGGCCATCCAGGTGATTGCCACCGCGCCGGCCGGCAGTGCCGAGATCGACCTGCCGGGCCTGCTGGCCGACTGCCGCGCCCGCATGCCGGCCTATATGGTGCCGGCCGGCATCGAAACCGTCAGCGGCCCGCTGCCGCGCAACCCGAACGGCAAAATCGACCGCAAATGGCTGGCCGGGGACTGGCTTGCGCGCCATGCTTGAGCGCCATGCTGTTGAGTGCCCTGCTTTTGAGTGCACAAAGGAATTGAATGTCTGAGCTGTCCACGGCGCCCGCGCCCGCAGCGGCCCCGCCACGCGCGCTGCCGGTGCATGCCGCGATGGACCAGTTTGCCGTGCGCCACGGCCAGTTGGTGGTGGGCGGTGAGCTGCTGGGCACGCTGGCCGAGCGTGTCGGCCAGACGCCGTTTTATGCCCTCGACCGCCAGTTGCTGCGCCAGCGCGCCGCCCACCTGCGCGCGCTGCTGCCGGCCCGGCTGAAGCTGCACTACGCGATGAAGGCCAACCCGATGCCGGCGCTGGTGGGCTTGATGGCCGGCCTGGTGGACGGCATCGACGTGGCCTCGGCCGGCGAGCTGAAAGTGGCGTTGGACGCCGGTGCCGACCCGGCCGAGATCAGCTTTGCCGGGCCGGGCAAGCGTGAGGCCGAGCTGCGCCAGGCGGTGGCGGCCCGGGTGCTGATCAATGTGGAGTCGAATCGCGAGGTGGCGCTGCTGACCGGCATTTCGCAGCAACTTGGCCTGCCGGCGCGGGTGGCGGTGCGCGTCAACCCCGACTTCGAGCTGAAGGGCTCGGGCATGAAGATGGGCGGCGGGCCCAAGCAGTTTGGCGTGGACGTGGAGCAGGTGCCCGCGCTGCTGGCCCGGGTGCAGGCCGGCGGCCTGGCGTTTGAGGGCTTTCACCTGTTTGCCGGCTCACAGAACCTGCGCGCCGAGTCGATCATCGAGGCGCAGCAAAAATCCTATGCACTGGCGCTGCGGCTGGCGGATAACTGCCCGCAGCCGGTGCGCTTTCTCAACCTTGGCGGCGGCTTTGGCATCCCGTACTTCCCGGGCGAGAAGCGGCTGGATCTGGCGCCGATTGCCGACAACCTGGCCGAGATAAGCGAGCGCGCCTGCATTGAGCTGCCGCAGGCCGCGCTGGTGATCGAGCTGGGCCGCTACCTGGTGGGCGAGGCTGGGCTGTACGTCACCCGCATCCTCGACCGCAAAGTGTCGCGCGGCCAGGTGTTTTTGGTCACCGACGGCGGGCTCAACCACCACCTGTCGGCGTCGGGCAATTTTGGCCAGGTGCTGCGCAAGAACTACCCGGTGACGATCGGCAACAAGGCCGATGCGGTGCAGCGCGAGACCGCGTCGGTGGTGGGGCCGCTGTGCACCCCGCTCGACCTGCTGGCCGACCGAATGGCGTTGCCGGTGGCCGAACCGGGTGATCTGGTGGTCGTCTTCCAGTCGGGGGCTTACGGCGCAAGCGCCAGCCCGCAGGGGTTTTTGGGCCACCCGGCTTGCATCGAGGTGCTGGTTTAGTGTCGCCGTGCGCGATGAACGCCGCTTGCCCTGGCGTCTGCCCACCCCAAACCGCGCCAGCCTGGCGTGGCCGGCGCGGGCCGGTGCGCCGGGCCCGCTGGCTGCTGGGCGGGGCGACCGGCTGGCGGCCGTGCGGTCTGCTCTGCGCCGGCCTGTTGGCCGCCGGCACGCTGCAAGCCGCCACCGTCAGCGCGCCGGACGAGCCGCCCGGCCCCGCCACGGCGCTGGGTGCGCCAGCGCAGCCCGGCGCCGCGCCCGGCAGCGGGGTGCTGGACAAAGCGCTCACCGGCACGGTGCTCAGTGGCAACAAGAACCTCGATCTGCTGCTGGAAATGCAGCGCAACGATGCGGCCGAGGCCAGCCAGCCCGGCCGGGCCCGGCCGGGCGCGGCGCCGACGCCCGGCGCCGCCACGGCCGCTGCCAAGACCTTGACCACTGCGCCGCTGTCGCAAGCCGCAGCAACGCTGCCGCAAACAACGCTGCCGCAAGTGGCGGCGCCGCCTGAAAAGTCGGCGCTGTCGCAGGGCACCTTGCTGGGCAGCGATGCCGGCCTGCGGGCCCCGCTGAAAGCGGCCGCCGCGCTGGCCAGGCCCGACTGGCTGGGTGGCGGCGGGCGGGCGGGCGGCGGCAGCCTGGAGCCGGGCGCCGCCGACGACCTCAACCGCAACGCTGACGAGCTGGCCGGCGGGCGGCCGAATGAAGACGCCGACGACGGCACACCTCGGTTCTGGCCCCGCCATGTTCGCGACTACGTCCGCGACAACCGCTTCTGGTTGCTCGGCGGCATCGCCGGCCTGCTGCTGCTGGGCGCGGCGCTGCGGGCCTACAGCCGGCGCATTTGACGGCGGGCGCGGGGCCGGCCGCAGGGCCGCGCCCCAGGCGCGCAGCCGGCGCCGCAACCCGGCGCCCAGGCCCGGCACCCAGGCTCAGGCCCAGGCCCAGGCCCAACACCCAGGCCCGGCGCACCCGCCGGCCAGTGGGGTGTTGCACGCCAGCCGCTACCATGCCGGGCGACGCAATCCCCAGGAGATTTGGCATGTCTGCTTTGAAGCTTTGGGTCAACGGCCAGCCCGTGACCACCGACGTGGCGCCCGCCACCTTGCTGATCGATTGGCTGCGCGGCCCGCTGGCGCTGACCGGCACCCACGCCGGCTGTGACACGGCGCAATGCGGTGCCTGCACCGTGCTGATCGACGGTGCGGCCGTGAAAAGCTGCAGCCTGCTGGCGCTGCAGGCCGAAGGTTGCCAGGTCACCACGGTGGAGGGCCTGGCCAGCGCGGCCGACGGCAGCCTGCACCCGCTGCAGCAGGCTTTCATGGACTGCCACGGCCTGCAATGCGGTTTTTGCACGCCCGGCATGATGATGACCGGCGCCTGCCTGCTGGCCCGGACGCCGCAGCCCACCGAGGCCCAGATCGTGCACGCGCTGGAGGGCAATCTGTGCCGCTGCACCGGCTACGTCAACATCGTGGCGGCGGTCAAGCAGGCGGCGGCGCTGATGGCGCGGGCACCTGCCGGGGTGATGGCATGAGCACCACCGCCTCGCCAGCCGCCCGCTTCGGCAGCGGCCAATCGGTGCGCCGCATCGAAGACCCGGCGCTGATCACCGGCCGCGGCCAGTACGCCGACGATGTGGTGGTGGCCGGCCAAACCCACCTGGCCTTTCTGCGCAGCCCGTATGCGCATGCCCGCATCACGGCCATCGACAGCGCTGCCGCACTCGCCCTGCCGGGCGTGATCGCCGTCTACACCGGCGCTGACTTGGTGGCGGCCGGCGTCAAGGCCATGCCGCCGCCGGCCGGCTTCCCCCGGCCCGACGGCACGCCCGGCGTGTCGGCACCGCGCCGCGCGCTGGCCGCCGAGCGGGTGCGCTTTGTCGGTGAGGCCGTGGCCGCCGTGGTGGCCGAGACGCTGGACCAGGCGCGCGCCGCCTGCGACGCCATCGCGGTGGATTACGACGAGTTGCCGGCGGTGGTCAATGTCTTTGCCGCGATGCTGCCCGGCGCGCCGCAACTGTGTGACGGCGCGCCCGACAACATCGCCGCCGCGATGCGCCACGGCGATGCCGCCGCCACCACCGCCGCGTTTGCGGCTGCTGCCCACCGCGTGAGCGTGGACGTTGAAAACCAGCGCCTGGCGCCGAGCCCGATCGAGCCGCGCTGCGTCAACGCCTTTGTCGGTTTGCCCGGCACGGCCGACGCCGGCCGGCTGGTGGTTCGCATCTCCAGCCAGATGCCCACTGGCGTGCGTGGCGGGCTGGTCGATGCGATTCCCGGCCTGACCGTGGCCAATGTGCGGGTGCTGGTGGGCGATGTCGGCGGCGGCTTCGGCATGAAAACCGGCATCTACCCCGAGGACATCGTGGTCGGCTTTGCCGCGCTGCAAGTCAAGCGCCCGGTCAAATGGCGGGCTGACCGGATCGAAGAGTTTTTGGCGGCGGTGCACGGCCGCGATGTCACCAGCCGGGCCGAGCTGGCACTTGATGCCGGCGGCAAGGTGCTGGCGCTGCGGGTGCGCGGCTTTGCCAATGTCGGCGGCTACGCCAGCATCACCGGGGTGGTGATCCAGTGCCTGATCGGGCCCTGGGTATCGACCAGCATCTACGACATTCCGGTGATTGACCTGCACTTCAGCGCCGTGATGACCAATACCACGCCCACCGGTGCTTACCGGGGCGCTGGCCGGCCCGAGGCGATCTACCTGATCGAGCGGCTGATGGACGCCGCCGCCCGCAAGCTGGCGCTCGACCCGGCTGAGTTGCGGCGCCGCAACATGGTGCGGCCGGCGCAAATGCCGTACCAAAACGCGATGGGCCAGACCTACGACAGCGGCTGCTTCGAGCAAATCCTGGACCAAGGCCTGGCGCTGGCCGATTGGCGCGGCTTTGCGGCGCGCCGGGCGCTATCCGAGGCCAGCGGCAAGCTGCGCGGCCGGGGCATTGCCACCTTTCTGGAGTGGACTGGCGGCAATGCGATGGAAGAGCGGGTGATCGTCAACGTCACCGCCGACGGCTTTATCGAGTTGGGCTCAGCCACCCAGGGCATGGGCCAGGGCATCGCCACCAGCTACGCGCAGTTGGCGGTGGACGTGTTTGGCGTGCCGATGGACCGCATCCGGGTGCTGCAAGGCGACACCGACCGGGTGAACGGCTTTGGCAGCGCCGGTTCACGCTCGCTGTTCACCGGCGGCTCGGCGGTCAGCGTGGCGGCCAAACGTACGGTGGACGAGGCCAAAGCCCTGGCCGCCGACGCGCTGGAAGCACCCGCCGCCGACATCGAATACCACGAAGGCCGGTTCAACGTGGCCGGCACGGATCTGGGTATCGGCCTGTTTGAGCTGGCGGCGCGCCAGCCCGAGACCCGCATCACCGTGGACAGCAGCAGCGCGGCCGGCGGCCCCACCTGGCCCAACGGCTGCCACATCTGCGAGGTGGAGATCGATGCGGCCACCGGCGAGGTGGCGGTGGTGGCTTATGCCTCGGTCAATGACATCGGCCGGGTCGTCAGCCCGACGATCGTGCAAGGCCAGGTGGAGGGCGGCGCGGTGCAGGGCATCGGCCAGGCACTGTGTGAGCGGGTGGCTTACGACGCCGAGACGGGGCAATTGCAGAGCGCCAGCTTCATGGACTACGCCATCCCGCATGCCGATGGCTTCTTGGGCTTCAAGACGGCGTTTGACACCTCCATCCCCTGCAAGACCAACCCGCTGGGCGTCAAAGGCGTGGGCGAGCTGGGCACCATTGGCGCCACCCCGGCGGTAGTGAATGCGGTGATCGACGCGCTGGACCACTTTGGCCTGGGTGCGGCGGGGCAGGCGTTGCAGATGCCGATCACCGCTGAGCGGGTTTGGCGGGCGTTGAATTTGAAGCAGTTCGACGCCAGCCCGTTCAAGCTTTGAATCGCGCCCTCCCCTGGCAGGGGGAGGGCCAAGGCTCAAGCGGCTCTGAGGCAATCCACGATCTGCAAGCGCGCCGCCCGCCAGGCGGGAATGAAGCCACCCACCACACCCATCGCCAGCGCAAAAGCAAAAGCTTGCCAGGCGATCTGCGGCGTCAGCACAAAGCGGAAGGCCAGCTCGGCAAAGGTCTGGAAGTTGGTGGTCGAGACATCCACCGCCTGCATCACACTGGCCGCCGCCAGCCCCACCACACCGCCCAGCGCGGCCAGCAGCAGCGATTCAGTCATGAAGGCGGCCAGCACCGCGCCACGCCTGAAACCCAGCGCGCGCAAGGTGCCGATCTCACCGATGCGCGACGCCACGGCGGCAAACATCGTGATCATTGCGCCCACCACCGCGCCGATCGAAAAGATCACCGCCAGGCTCAGCCCCAGGATGTTGATGAAGGTGGCCAGCGCCTCACTCTGCTCGGCGTAGAAGCGGATTTCGGGCTTGGCTTCGAGCTGCAGCCGCGGGTCGGCCTCGATGCTGGCTTTGCTGGCCTCGAACAAGCCGCTGTCGGCCAGCCGGAAGACGACGATGGAATACGTGGCCCGGCGGAAGGCTTGCAGCATCTGCTCGGCATCGCCCCAAATTTCGGAGTCAAAGCCGCTGCGGCCCGAATCGAAGCGACCGACGATCAACCAGTCGCGGCCGGCAAAGCGCAGCGACGCGCCCAGATCGATGCCGGAAAAACCGGCGGCTGTGGCCCGGCCGACCACGATCTCCGACGTGCCGGGGCGGAACATCCGGCCCTCGACGATCTGCACACCCGGCCGCAATTGCAGGCCCAATTCGGACGTGCCGCGCACCGTCACATTGCTGGGTTTGCCGTTGCTGCGCTTGGGCAGGTTGATCAGCACCACCGGCTCGGCGCTGACCAGCGGCCGGCCCAGTGAATCGGTGGCGATGCCGGGCAGCGTGGACAAGACGTGCGCCTGGCTGCGCTCAATGCCGCTGTTGATTTCGGCCCCGGCGCCTTTGCGCAGCACCATCACATTGTCGGGCTGGCCGGTGGCCACCAGCGTGGCGCGGATGCCCTCGCTCATCATCAGCACGGTGGCAAACACGTACACCACCAGCGCCATGCCACCGGCGGTGAGCAAGGTGGTGACGCGCCGCACCCACAGGTTGCGGGCGATGTAGCCCAAGGGAATCCCGCGCATCGGCAGCCCCGGTCAGCCGATATGCCGCAAGCCGGCGACGATGTCGATCCGGCTCATGCGCCAGGCCGGCCAGGCGGCGGCCACCACGCCCACCCCCAGTGCGGCAGCCAGTTGCAGCGCCATCGTCAGGGTCGAAACCTGAAAGATCGGAAACAACGTACCGACCGCGCTGCGGAAGGCGGCGGCCAGCGGCCAGGTCAGCAACAGCCCGGCCACGCCGCCGAGGGCCGCGATCAGCAAGCTCTCACCCAACAGCAGCCGCACCACAAAACCGGGCGAAAACCCCAGCGCCTTGAGCGTGGCGTACTCGGCCAGCCGCTCACGCGCGGTCATCGTCATGGTGTTGGCCATCACCGCCATGATGATGACCACGATGATCAGGCTGACGGCCTGCACCGCTACCAGGATGGCCTCGCTCATCGAGACAAAACTGAGCTGGAAGGCGGCCTCGGTCTCGGTCAGGGTCTCGGCCAACGAGTTGGCAAAGAGTTTGTCCACGCGCTGGCCCACCAGACCCGCGTTGTTGGGCTCGTCGATGCCGACGATGTACACCCCCACCGCATCGGCCCGCCCGGGCGCGCGCTGGCGGATCGTCTCGTTGATGTAAGCCCAGTGCATCAGCAATTGGTTTTCGTCGGTCTTGGCGTCGGCGCCGTCCCAGATGCCGCGCAGATTGAAGGTCCAGGTGCCGGGGTAGATGGTGCCGCGCAGCGGAATCTGGTCGCCGATCTTCCAGCCAAATTTGTCGGCCAGCTTGCGGCCCACCACGGCGCCCTGGCGGTCGCGGAAGAAGGCCAGCTTCTGCTCGTCGGGCAGCCGGTACGCGGGGTACAGCGCCAGGTAGCTGGTGGGATCGACGGCAAATTGCGGAAAAAAATTGCGCTCGGTGATGTAGACGCCGCCAAACCAGTTGGCCCAGCTCACCTGGCGCACGCCCTCCACCGCGCGCAGCCGCTGGGCGTAGTTGAGCGGCAGCGTGAAGGTGAGCGAGATATTGCTGCGTGTCACCAGCCGCGTGCTGCTGCTGCCCTCCACCCCGGCATACCAGGCATCGACGATGGTGCGCAGCAGGCCAAAGGCGCAGATCGCCACCACCAGACCGATCAGCGTGAGCCCGGTGCGCAGCTGGTGGCGGAAGGCGTTTTTGAGCAGCAGCTTGAATAAAAACACGGCTCAGGCCTCGGTATCGTCCACCAGCAGGCCTTTTTCAAGATGCACGACGCGCCCGGCGCGGGCGGCGGCTTTGGGGTCGTGCGTCACCATCACGATGGTCTTGCCCAGCTCATGCACCAGTTGATCGAGCAGCGACAGCACCTCCGCGCCGGTGCTGCGGTCCAGATCGCCGGTCGGCTCATCGGCCACGATCAGTTGCGGGTCGGTCACCAGCGCCCGGGCAATCGCCACCCGCTGCTGCTGGCCGCCGGACAGCTCACCGGGGTAGTGGTCGGCGCGGTCGGTCAGGCCCACCAGGCCCAGCACGGCGGCCACCCGATCATGCCGCTGGCGCGCGTTCAGGCCGGTGAGCAGCAGCGGCAGCTCGACATTGTCAAAGGCTGAGAGCACCGGCAGCAGGTTGTAGAACTGGAAGATGAAGCCGACATTGGCGGCACGCCAGTCGGCCAACTCGCCCTCGCTCAGCCGGGCAATGTCCACCCCGCCGATTTCGATCGTGCCGCTGCCGGGCTTGTCGATGCCGGCAATCAGGTTGAGCAAGGTGCTTTTGCCCGAGCCGCTGGGCCCCATCAGCGCGATGAACTCGCCCTGCGCCACCTCCAGATCGATGTTCAGCAGCACGGGAATAGCCTGGCCGCCGCGCACATAGCCTTTGCTCAGGTGGCGGATGCGGATCAGCGGCGCCGGTGTTGCGTTGGCCCGCTCTCCCTCTCCCGCACGCGGGAGAGGGTTGGGGTGAGGGTGCATCGAGCCCACGGTCTGCGGGTCGGCCGGGTGAATCGGCCCAGCCACAACACCGCTCATTTGGCCGTCACCAGCACTTTGGCCCCGGCCTTCAGTGTCTGCACCGGGCTCAACACCACCCGCTCGCCCGATTTCAACCCACTGCCCGTCACCTCCTGCAAATCGCCAATCTTGCGGCCCAGGCTCACCGGCACCCATTCCACCGTATCGCCGACGATGCGGAACACGGCCTGTTTGCCGTCCCGCTCAACCAGCGCCTTCGGATTGATGGCGATCACCGGCTTCTGGTCTTCCGGTGCTGCCGGCCGCGACAAAAAGCTCACTTTGGCGCTCATCTCCGGCAGGATGCGGGCGTCCAGCGTCTCGAAGCGGATCTTCGTCATCACCGTGGCCTTGGCCCGGTCCACCGTGGGCACGATGCGCGACACATTGCCGCGGAAGCGCATCTCGGGCAGCGCGTCGAGCGTGATCTCCACCGGCTGCTCGGGCTTGATGCGGGCCACATTGCTCTCCGAGACATCGGCCTCCACCTCCAGCGTGGCCATGTCGGCCATCGTCACCACCGCGCCCGAGGTGCCGCTGGCGCTGGAAAACGGCGTGATCATGTCGCCCACATTGGCGTTTTTTATCAGCACCACGCCGTCAAACGGCGCCCGGATCTCGGTGTTGGTCTGGTTCACACGTTGCACCGCCACCTGGGCCTGGCTTTGGCCGATGCCGGCCTGGGCCATCACGATGGCCGCCTGCTGGGTGGCCAGCACCGACCGGGCCACCGCCAGCCGGCGCTCAGCGCTGTCCACCGCCTGCGGCGAGACAAAGCCCTGGGCGCGCAAATCCTGCTGGCGCTTGAGTTCGACTTCGGCGTTCGCCAATTCGGCCCGCGCCTGGCCCACCGCGGCTTCAGCCTGCGCTTTGGCGGCCTGCGCCTGCACGACGCCTGACTGGCTGGCCACGATGGCGGCCTGCACATCGCTGGCCTCTAGCCGGCCGATCAGATCACCCTGCTTGACGGCGCTGCCCTCGCGCACCCGCAGCTCGATCAGCCGGCCCGTGCCCTTGCTGGCCACCGCCGCCCGGCGCTGCGCCACCACATAGCCCGAGGCAGTCAACTCGGCGTACTGCTGCGACGGGTAGGCCGCCAGCACCGCGCTGGCCTGCACCTCGGTCTTGCGCGGCACCAGCAGCGCGGTCGCGGCGCCGGCCAGCAGCAGCAAGCCCATCACCCAGGGCCAGCGGCGGCGGCGTTTGAGGGGCGCGCTGCGGTCGATGCGCAGGCTGGCCAGCGACGGGGCAGAGACCGGGCCAGGAGCAGGGCCAGAAACGGGGCCAGAAACAACAGCAGGGGCGGGCGCGTCGGCCATGTCAGGAGGGGGCGTGATGCCAGGGCGGGCGGGGCCGCAAGCATGCCATGACGGCGCTCACCGGCGCGGCCAGGGCTTGAAAGCCGGCACAAGGGCCCAAAATCCAGGGGTCGCGTCAGCCGATGATTTGTCAGCTTGCCGCCCCGATCACCGACCAAAAAGCCAAAGCCCCACGCCGCCATGACCAAACAAACCCACGCATTCCAGGCCGAAGTCAAGCAGATCCTGCACCTCGTCACCCACTCGCTGTACTCCAACAAAGAGATTTTCTTGCGTGAGCTGGTGTCCAACGCCTCGGATGCCTGCGACAAATTGCGCTTTGAGGCACTGGACAATACCGCGCTGTTTGAAGACCAGCCCAAGCTGGACGTGCGGGTGTGGTTTGACGCTGACGCCAAGACCGTGACGATCCGCGACAACGGCATCGGCATGAGCGCCGATGAGGCGTCGTCGCACCTGGGCACCATCGCCAAAAGCGGCACGCGCGAGTTCATGGCCAAGTTGGAAGGCGAGCAGAAAAAAGACGCCAATTTGATCGGCCAGTTTGGCGTGGGTTTTTATTCCGGCTTCATCGTGGCCGACCGCATCACCGTGGAGACGCGCCGCGCCGGCCTGCCCGCAGCCGACGGCGTGCGCTGGAGCAGCGAGGGCGCCGGCGAGTACGAGCTCGAGAACATCGACCGGCCGCAGCGCGGCACTGACGTGATCCTGCACCTGCGTGACGACGAGGCCGAGTTCTTGAGCACCTGGAAGCTCAAATCCATCATCAGCAAGTACAGCGACCACATCTCGCTGCCCATCCTGATGCAGCAGGAAGAATGGGACGCCGAAGCCTCGAAGCAAGTCAAAAAAGAAGCCTGGGAGCCGGTGAACAAGGCCGCAGCACTCTGGGCCCGGCCCAAAAGCGACATCACCGACGCCGAGTACCAGGATTTCTACAAGCAGATCAGCTACGACAGCGAGCCGCCGCTGGCCTACACCCACAACCGGGTGGAGGGCCGCAGCGAGTACACCCAACTGCTGTACGTGCCGGCCAAGGCGCCGCACGATATGTGGAACCGCGACAAGCGCGGTGGCGTCAAGCTGTACGTCAAGCGCGTCTTCATCATGGACGACGCCGAGGCGCTGATGCCGGTCTACCTGCGCTTTGTCAAAGGCGTGATCGACTCAGCCGACCTGCCGCTGAACGTCAGCCGCGAGTTGCTGCAGGAAAGCCGCGATGTAAAGGCGATCCGCGAGGGATCGACCAAGCGGGTGCTGGGCATGCTGGAAAGCCTGGCCGACAGCGATGACGAAAAAACCGGCGCCGAAGACAAAGCCAAATACCTGAAGTTCTGGGGCGAGTTTGGCGCGGTGCTCAAAGAGGGCATCGGCGAAGACTTCACCAACCGCGAGCGCCTGGCCAAGCTGTTCCGGTTTGCGTCCACCCACGCCGATGAAGGCGTGTCACTCGCCGATTATGTGGCGCGCATGAAAGACGGCCAGGAGGCGATTTACATCGTCACCGCCGACAGTCTGGCCGCTGCCAAATCGAGCCCGCAACTCGAGATCTTCCGCAAAAAGGGCCTGGAAGTGCTGCTGCTGATCGACCGGGTGGACGAGTGGATGCTCAGCCACCTGTACGAGTTTGAAGGCAAGCCGCTGCAAAGCGTGGCCAAGGGCGCGGTCGATCTGGACAAATTGCTGGACGAGGACGAAAAAAAGCGGGCCTCCGCCGTGGCCGAATCGTTCAAGCCCACGCTCGACAAGCTGAAAACCGCACTCGCCGACCGGGCCAAAGACGTGCGCGTGACCACCCGGCTGGTCGATTCACCGGCCTGCCTGGTGGTTGACGAGGGCGACATGAGCGGCCACCTGGCCCGAATGCTCAAACAAGCCGGCCAGAGCGCGCCCAAAAGCCAGCCCATCCTGGAGGTCAACCCCGAGCACGCGCTGGTCAAAAAGATGGCCGCTGAGGCCGACAACAGCGCCCGCTTCAATGACCTGGCCCACATCCTGTTTGACCAGGCGATGCTGGCCGAAGGCGGGCAGTTGGACGACCCTGCGGCTTATGTGGCGCGGGTGACCCAGTTGCTCAGCGCCTGATCTGGCGCATGGGCCCCGTCCCTCTGGCCGGGGGACGGGGCTTTCAGTCCAGCCAGGCCAGATCGAGCGGCGGCGCAGCCATCGCCTCGATCTGCTCCTGCAACTGCACGGTCTGCTGGCCCCAGTAGCCGGCGCCGCCAAACCACGGGAAAGCAGGCGGAAACGCCGGGTCGCCCCAGCGCTCGGCCAGCCAGGCGCTGTGGTGAATCATGCGCAAGGTGCGCAGCGGCTCGATCAAGGCCAGCTCGCGCAAGTCAAACCTTCGAAACTGTCGATAGCCCTGCAGCACCGCCGCCATCTGGCCGCGCATCGCATCCATGCTGCCGGACAGCAGCATCCACAAATCCTGGATCGCCGGGCCCATCACCGCGTCGTCCAGATCGACGATCTGCGGGCCAATCCCGCCCCTGCCCTCACCCGATCCCCCGTCCAGACCCTCGTCGCGCCACAGGATGTTGCCCGGGTGGCAATCACCGTGCAGCCGCAGCACGGCGCTGGGCGCCGCCGCCAGCGCCGCGTCCACGGCGGCCAGCGCTTGCTGGCAGGTGCTGCGCCAGGCCGGCAGTTGCGCTGGCGGTACGCTGCCCAGCGCCAGCAGCCGGTCCAGCGCCGCATGGCCAAAGGTGGCGGCGTCCAGCGTGCGGCGGTGGGCAAACGCCTGCTGCTGGCCCACCGCATGCAGCCGGGCGATGAAGCGGCCCAGCCAGCGCAACGTCTCGGGCTGGTCAAGCTCGGGCCCGTGGCCCGAGCGGCGTGGGTAGACCGCCACGCGGAAGGGCTGGCCGTCGATCAGCGCATGGGCCAGGGTCTGGCCGTCGGGCAAGACCAGCGGCGCAACCACCGGCACTTCGGCGGCGGCCAGATCGGCGGCAAAGCGGTGCTCTTCGGCAATCTGCGCATCGGTCCAGCGGCCGGGCCGATAGAACTTGGCCACCACCGCGCCGCCGTCCTCCAGCATCACCTGGAACACCCGGTTCTCATAGCTGTTGAGCTGTAGCAACCGGCCGTCGCCACGCTGGCCCACGGCATCGAGCGCGTCCAGAATGGCTTGCGGGGTGAGCCGGTCGAAGGGGTGGTGGGCGGCCGGGGGGCGCGCCGGATCGGCGGGCGGGTTGGGGGCCGGGTTGGGGGCCGGGTTGGCGCCTGCCGCCAGGTCGGTTGGCGCCGTCACCGCTGGCCCTCGGGCCGGCGCAGCGCGGGCCCGCCGACATCAGTGCCGAAACGGCGGCGTGGGCGGTTTGACATTCTTCACGATAGCAGGCCGCGCCTCGGCGCTCTCACCCGGCGCCGACAGGTCGCCATGCCCGGTCTCGAAGCTGCGCTCACTGGAAAAAAACGAATCGGAGAAGGCCGATGATTCTTGCCACAGCGTGCTGCGCTGGCGGCGCCGCGACGCGGGATCGACGCTGCCTTGCTGGGTTCCGGGCTTGGCGCCGGGCATGGCGCTGGTGCCCGAACTGCGGCTCTGGCCCTGCGCCGGCTGCGGCCCGCGCGATGCGCCCACGCTTTGCGGCACGAGCAACTGCAACTCGGGGATCGACGGCAGGTGGTCGGCCGGGCAGCGCAGGTAGCGCACCCGGCAGGCGCCCAGCACCGATTGCTTGATGCGCGTGGCACGCGCCGGCAGGCCACCCCGGTCGTAGCTTAGATCGATGGCCGCCAGCACCCTGCCGTTGGCACTGCACACCGCAAAACCGACATGGGTGGCGCCCAGCAGCGTGTACCAGTAGCGCACCCGCTTTGGGTCACTGGGCTGGCAAAAACGCACCAGCGGCAATTTGGCCAGCACCGTGTGGTGCGGCAGCGCATCACACAGCAAACGGTAGAGGCGGCGCTCATCGGCGGTGAACACCGGCCGGGGCAACAAATCCCATTCCACCGGCAAGGCCGCCGGGTCGGCCTGGGCCGGCCGGTTGTGCCGCAACAGCCAGAACGCGGCCAGCACCGTGAGCACAGACACCGCAGCGGTGGCGACAAGCCAGGGGAGAGACTGCTGCATGGGGCCGCGGCGTGGGACAAAGGCAAAAGCAGGTTGCTCAGGTCCGGAAGCAACATGCAAGAAATGACAAAGCCGGCCGAAGCGATAGTAACTTGCGCCCTTGCCGTGACGCACTGCCGGTTCAGGGGGGCGGTGGGTCGAGCCCGGCAGGCCCGGTCTGTTCGGCCGGCCGGGCCGATTTTCCGATGCCGGCTGTCACCCCGTGAATGGCATCCACCAGGCTGTCCACCAGGTGGGCTTGTTGCTTGAACCGGTAGTCGATCTCGGCGGCGCCGTCGCCCAGCCATTGCTCTACCTTCGACGCCAGCGTGTCGTGCGGCAGTTGCAGGTAGGCGTCGGACTCGCTGCCGGCACGCTGCACCGTGGCGCCGGCTTTGCGGGCGATGCGCAACATCGCGGTGTTTTCGCTCAGCGCGTGGATGAACAAGCTGCCGAAACCCCGGTTGCGGGCATGCAGCATGGCGTGCTCAAACAGCCGCTCGCCATAGCCCCTGCCGCGCGACGCCGCTGCCACCGACCCGCCAAACTCGGCCGCCAGCGTGCCCGGTGTATCGGCCGTCGGAAACGCCAGGTGGGCCAAGGCAATCAGTTGCAGCCGGCGGTTGAAGACGCCAAACACCTCGTCGCGCTCAAAGTGCAGGCCGTCAACATAGCGGCCAATCTGCTCGTCAGACGCGGCATAGCCAAAGCGCAGGTAACGGTCATGCTCGGGCAAATCGACCAGATGGGCCAGGATGCGCTCGCGGTGGCGGGGAGACAGCGACCGGATCGGTATCCACGGGGCATAAGCACGCACCGCCTCGTGCGGGGTGTGTACCGGGGCGGCAGGTGTAGCGGGTGGACCGGTTGGAGCGGGTGCGGCAGGGGCGGCAGAGGCGGCAGAGGCGGCAGAGGCGGCAGGGGAAGTTGAAGGGGGATCGGTCATCATCGTGATTCCCTGGTGGGTAGGTATAAACCCGGATGCTACGGCAAGTGGCTGCCCTGCGCGGGCGTCTGCTGTGCAGTGCCTGCGCGGCAATGCGGATTCGCGCGCTGATCGTGGCTATAATCCCGGGTTGCCCCAATGATGGCGGGGCGGTGTGGGGCCGGGGGCAATGCGCAAATCAAGCGGATTGCGCGGGCCCGAGAGACGGGATTCTGCGACCGAGAGGCTGCCTTGATAAGCGGTTCCGAGGTTGCGTGCGGCTCAACCCACCAGCGTGCCAGCGCGGTGCGGCGCCCATGGTGGGCGCACACCCAACCCGAAAGACTCTCATGAAGACCTTCAGCGCCAAACCGGCCGAAGTGACGCACGAGTGGTTTGTGCTTGATGCCACCGACAAGGTGCTCGGACGTGTCGCCAGCGAAGTGGCACTCCGTTTGCGCGGCAAGCACAAGGCCATTTACACGCCTCACGTTGATACCGGTGACTACATCATCATCGTCAATGCCGACAAGATCCGCGTCACCGGCAACAAAGCCGAAGACAAGATTTATTACCGGCATTCAGGCTACCCGGGCGGCATCCACGCCACCACCTTCAAAGAGATGCAGGCCCGGCACCCCGGCCGGGCGATCGAGAAGGCCGTCAAGGGCATGTTGCCAAAGGGCCCGCTGGGCTACGCGATGATCAAGAAGCTGAAGGTGTATGCCGGTGGCGCCCATCCGCACACCGCCCAGTCGCCCAAGGCGCTGGCAATCTAAGGAGCGGTGATGATCGGAAATTGGAACTACGGCACCGGCCGCCGCAAATCGTCGGTGGCCCGGGTGTTCATCAAGCGGGGCGAAGGCCAGATCGTCGTCAACGGCAAACAGGTGATCGATTATTTCGGCCGCCAGACGTCGATCATGATCGTCAAGCAGCCACTGATGCTCACCAACAACGAGATGGCGTTTGACATCAAGGTCAATGTGCGTGGCGGCGGTGAATCGGGCCAGGCCGGCGCGGTGCGCCACGGCATCACCCGGGCACTGATCGACTATGACGCCACGCTCAAGCCCGACTTGAGCCGCGCCGGTTTTGTCACCCGCGACGCCCGCGAGGTCGAGCGCAAGAAGGTGGGCCTGCACGGCGCGCGCCGACGCAAGCAGTTCAGCAAGCGCTGATTTTTGCCTGTCTGTTCAAGGGCCGCTCACCAAGCGGCCTTTGTTGTTGGTGCGCGTTGAAGCCGATTTGGCACGGCCTGGCAGACAAAAAGGCCGGCATAAATCCGCTTGGTTTCAGGGCTTGCAACCCCATGTTCATCAGGCTGCCGATAATTTTGTACAGTCGCGTAGCTGTTTCACGCTGAAACTGATTCACCCGCAGGAGTGCCCATGAACGCCGTTGCTGAAATCCCCACCTCTGAACTTCTCGACATGCCGGCGCCGCTGGTGTTCACCGACAGCGCTGCGTCCAAAGTGGCCGATCTGGTGGCCGAAGAGGGCAACCCCGAGCTGAAGCTGCGGGTTTTTGTGCAGGGCGGCGGTTGCTCAGGCTTTCAGTACGGCTTCACCTTCGACGAGGTGGTGAACGACGACGACACGCAGATGAGCAAAAACGGCGTCACTTTGCTGATCGACGCGATGAGCTTGCAGTACCTGGCCGGCGCCGAGATCGACTACAAAGAGGATTTGCAGGGCGCGCAGTTTGTCATCAAGAACCCGAACGCCACCACCACTTGTGGCTGCGGGTCCAGTTTCTCGGCCTGAGCGGCTAAGAGTTTTTCGATCAAGCCCGCTGAGCGAACAAGCCGCCTTCGGGCGGCTTTTTTATGCCGCGTGCCTGGGCGGCGCGCGCCCGGTCAGGGCATGCCCGGCAGCGTCGGGTTGCTGGCGTCGTACAGGCTCTGGATCACCGGCGGGTCCATGCCCTGTGGCTGCGACAGGCCGTCGTCGGCATCGACCAGCTCGGTCAGCAGAGCGGCCGCGCTGCTGACGAGCGGCCACGACAGGCAGGCCCCCGTGCCGTCGGTGGTGTCGAGCCCCAGTTCCAGCAGCGCGCTGGCCTGGAACAGCGACAGCGCCTTGTCCAGCCCGTGGTGGGTTTGGCTGCGGCAGAAGACGCAGTAGTCCGTCACCGACTCGGCGATGCGCGACGCCACCAGCAGTGCGGCGCAGGCCGAGATGCCGTCCACCATGATCAGGTGGCGCTTGCTGGCAGCCACCAGCATCGCGCCCACCATCACCGCTGTTTCGAAGCCGCCAAAGGCCGCCAGCACCTCGACCGCGTCGCTGACCTCGCGGTGCCGGCCTTGTGCACCCTGCACCACGATCATCAGGTGCGCCAGCAGGTCGGGGTTCATCTGCGCGCTGCTGACCACAAAATCACGCACCGGCGTGTCGGTCAGGCGCGACAGCACCAGCGACGCGCTCTCGTGTGAGCCCACGCCCAGCCCGGCGCAGGCCAGCAGGTTGCCGCGCAGGCTGTCGCCAATCTCCATGCCGGCGCGGATGGCGGCATGGGCCTGCTCCAGGCTCATCGCCGGGCTGACACGGGCATTGCGCGTGCCGTGGGCGATCTTGCGCTGGATCAGCCGCTCATGCGCAGGCAAGGGGTTGGCGATACCGCAATCGACCACCGACAGGCCAAAACCCTGCAAACGCGCAAACACCGACACCGGTTGCTGGTGGGCCAGGATCTGCTGCACCATCTCGTCGGTCTGCCGGCCCGGGCCGGCGTGGATGCCGTCCACCGCCAGGCCGTGGTCGGCGGCAAAAATCACCAGTTGCGGCTCACGAAACCGCGGTTTGAGCGAATGCTGCAGCAGCCCCAGCCGCACGGCCACTGGCTCCAGCTCACCCAGGCCGCCGTGGGCCATCGCCCGGCGGTGCAGCTTGGTCAGCAAGGCTTGTTCAAGCAGCGCGTTCGAGGTGGGGGCAATCAGCGACATGGCCGCAGTGTAGGCAGCGCAACTCAGCGCAGAAACAGTTGATACACCGGGTTGCCAGTTTCTTCCACACAGGGATAAGCCAGCGATGCAAGAAAGGCGGTGAACGCCTGCCCGTCTTCCTCGGGCACCTGGATGCCCACCAGGATGCGGCCGTGGTCGGCACCCTGGTTGCGGTAGTGAAACAGGCTGATGTTCCAGCCCGGGTGCAGGCTGGACAAAAACCGCATCAGCGCGCCCGGCCGCTCGGGGAAGACGAAGCGGAACAGCCGCTCGTCGGCAGCCAACTCCGACCGCCCGCCCACCATGTGGCGCACATGCTCTTTGGCCAGCTCGTCGTCGGTCAGGTTGACGGTGGCAAAGCCGTGGCGCTCAAAATTGCGGGCGATCTTGTCGGCCTCGTCGCGCTTGCTGATGGCCACGCCGACAAACACGTGCGCCTGCTGCGCATGCGAGATGCGGTAGTTGAACTCGGTCACCGCGCGTGGGCCGATCAACGCACAAAAGCGCTTGAACGAGCCGCGCGCCTCGGGCATCGTCACCGCGTAAATCGCCTCGCGCTGCTCGCCGAACTCGGCCCGCTCGGCGACAAAGCGCAGCCGGTCGAAGTTCATGTTGGCGCCGCAGGTAATAGCCACCAGCGTCTGGCCCTTCAGCTTGTGCCGCGCCACGTACTGCTTGATGGCGGCCACGCCCAACGCGCCCGACGGCTCAAGAATGCAGCGCGTGTCGGTGAACACGTCTTTGATCGCAGCACACACCTCGTCGGTATCGACGACCACAAAATCGTCCACCAACTTGCGCGTCAGGCGGAAGGTTTCTTCGCCCACCAGCTTGACCGCCGTGCCGTCGGCAAACAGCCCGACATCGGTCAAGGTGATGCGTTTACCGGCTTTGACTGAGCGCAGCATCGCATCGGAATCGCGCGTCTGCACGCCGATCACCAAGATCTCGGGCCGCACCGCCTTGATGTAGCTGGCCACGCCCGAGATCAAGCCACCACCGCCGATGGCCACAAAGATGGCGTGGATGGCGCCCTGGTGCTGGCGCAGGATTTCCATCGCAATCGTGCCCTGGCCGGCGATCACGTCGGGGTCGTCAAACGGGTGCACAAACGTCAATTGCCCGGCTTGCTGCAAGCCCAGTGCATGGTCGTAAGCGTCGCTGTAGCTGTCACCGTGCAGCACCACCTCACCGCCGAGTGCGGCCACCGCGTCCACCTTGAGCCGGGGCGTGGTCACCGGCATCACGATCACCGCCCTGCAGCCCAGCTTTTTGGCCGACAGCGCCACGCCCTGCGCATGGTTGCCGGCCGACGCGCAGATCACGCCGCGCGCCAGCAGCTCGGGCGGCAAGTGAACCATCTTGTTGTAAGCGCCGCGCAACTTGAAGCTGAAGACGGGTTGCTGGTCTTCGCGCTTGAGCAGCACCGCATTGCCCAGCCGGCGCGACAGGCTGCGGGCGGCGTCGAGCGGTGACTCAATGGCCACGTCGTAGACCCGCGCGGTGAGAATCTTCTTCAGGTAGTCAATGGCGGGGGGCTTGGCGCGGGCCATCCTGGGCGGTCTCCGGCGTGTTCTTCGGGGTCAGGTTGCTGCGGCGCAGCATGATAGCCGTCACCCTCAGCCGGTTCTTCAACCAGCGCCGGGCAGAAAAAAGCCCGGGGTTTGCACCCCGGGCTGAATCCACCAGTGGAGGAGGTGGAGGAGACAACTGGCGGGTTGGTGTGTCTGTCTGCCGACAACGCCAACCGATGAAGCCAGTCTAGCGGCATAAATGCTGCGCCGCAATATGATTGCGGCATCGGCTCTAGGGAGTGCGCTCCAGAGCCTGGGGCAGGCGCGCACGGCTTCGGTGCAGCACTGCAGGGTGGTGGGCTGTTCAGGGCGGCAAGCCCGAAGGGCGCGACGATGGAATGCACGATTCACTGGGTGCCCGGCAGCGGCATGGGATTTGTCGCCGAGACCGGCAGCGGCCACCTGCTGACGATGGACGGCGCGCCCGACGGCGGTGGCCGCAACCTGGCGCCCCGGCCGATGGAAATCGTGCTGGCTGGTGCCGGCGCCTGCACCGCCTACGACGTGGTGCTGATCCTCAAGCGCGGCCGCCATGACGTGACCGGCTGCGAGGTCAAACTGCAAGCCGACCGGGCTGAGGCCGACCCCAAGGTCTTCACCCGCATCAACCTGCATTTCACCGTGCGGGGCCGCAAGCTGGCGGCAGCAGCGGTGGCACGCGCCATCGCGCTGTCCCACGACAAATACTGCTCGGCCACCGTCATGCTGGGCAAAACCGCCGAGATCACCACCAGCCACGAAATCGTTGATGCCTGAGCTGGCCAGGCGGCTGTGCCGCCTGCCGGGCGTCAGACGACGTGCGCAACGCGCGTCATCACCCGCGCGGCTGAGCGCATCAGCCAGCGCACCGGGGCTGGCATGGTGGCTGCACCGGCCTGCAGCGCCTGCTCGGCATGGCGCGATTCATCGTCTTTCATCTGCGCCACCACCGCGCGTGAAGCCAGGTCCTGCTCGGGCAGGCGTTGCAGGTGGCTGGCCAGGTGCTGCTCAACCTGGCGCTCGGTCTCGACGACAAAGCCCAGGCTGACGCGGTCACTGGTGCGCCCGGCCAGCAGGCCGATGGCAAAGGCGCCGGCATACCACAGCGGGTTGAGCAGGCTGGGCCGGCTGCCCAGGTCGGCGAGACGGCGCTCGGTCCAGGCCAGGTGGTCGGTCTCCTCACGCCCCGCCGCCTGCATCTGGGCGCGCAACTCGGGGCTGCGCGCGGTCAACGCCTGGGCGGCATACAAGGCTTGCGCGCAGACCTCGCCGACGTGATTGACGCGCATCAACGCACCCGACAGGCGCTGCTGCGCCGGTGTCAACGGGGCGCTGTCGGCTGCGGGCACAGGCAACGGCATCGGGCGCGCGGCAAACGCGCTGCGGCTCAGGGTGCGCAGTGCCAGGTCAGCGCTGCCAATCAGATCGTCCAGGGCGTTCATCGGCGGAGGATAGCGCAGCCGGCGCAGACGCCTCGCGTTGTTGCGAGACAACAGGCCAGGGGCTTTTTGGGGGCTAATCTTTGCATGGGCGGCGGCCCTCTGGTGCAATAGCGCTAGCTTCCGATGAGGAGGTTGGCCTGACCGGCCCCCCACCAGCTCAGGTGGCGGGTTTTCACGGGATCGGGACCTCTTGTTCAACTTAGGAGATACACGCAATGAAAAAGTCTTTAATCGCAGTCGCCGTGCTCGGCGCATTTGCTGGCGTCGCTTCGGCCCAATCCTCCGTCACGTTGTTCGGCATTGTTGACCTGAGCGTCAACTCGTTCGAAAACCGCAACACTCGGATCCGGTCGATGGACAGCAACCAACTGAACAGCGACCGCCTCGGCTTTCGCGGTACCGAAGACCTCGGCGGTGGCCTGCTGGCCGGGTTCTGGCTTGAAGGTGGCATTGCGACTGACACGGGCAACGCGGCAGGCTTGAGCTTCACCCGTCGGTCCACCGTCAGCCTGACCAGCAAGATGGGCGAGATTCGTCTGGGTCGTGACTACACCAACACCTTCTTGAACGTCGCCGGCAATGACGCTTACGGCGCCAACGGCATGGGCTCGCCGTTCAATATTTACTTGGGTGGCTCTCGTAAGCTGGCCAATGATCTTGTGCTGAGCGACGGCACAACATTGAAGAAAGATACTGTTGTCAGCAGCACCGGTGCTGCGTTGGGCAGTGGTGCCACCACCGCCGTGCGCGCCGACAACATGGTCGGCTATTTCCTGCCGAGCGGCCTGGGTGGCATTTCGGGCTCAGTGCAAGTCGCCGCCGGTGAAGGCGTTGTGGGCAACAAATACTACGGCGGCAATCTCGGCTACGCCGCAGGCCCGTTCAGTGTCTCGGGCGCGTACTCTACAACCTTCGCACTTGGCGGCATCAAGTACAAGGTGGCCAACCTGGCGGGCTCGTTTGATTTCGGCATGGCCAAGCTGTATGCCTTCTATGACAAGCGCGGCTACAACGGCCTGACCTACGCCACTTACTCGATCAACGGCAGCGTGCCGTTGGGCCAGGGCGAGTTCCGCGCCGGCTACACCCGGGGTGACGCAAAGGGCGGCGCTACCAACGCAGACGATGCCCAGTTGTTCGGCGTTGAGTACATCTACAACCTGTCAAAGCGCACGGCGCTGTACACCCAGTACGGGCGCCTGACCAACAAGGGCGCGTCCGCGCTCAGCCTGGGTGGCGTGGTCAGCGCTGCTGACGCCGCTGCGGGTGGGTTCAAATCCCAGGGCTACGGCGTTGGTGTTCGTCACTCGTTCTGATGTTGGCGGGCTCGGCCTGACGTTTGGTTGAGCCCGTGGTTTGAGGTTTGTGACACGCCGCCTTCGGGCGGCGTTTTTACTGGGCGCCCCGTTTGATGCGATTTGCCGTCGGCTTGCAACGGCGTTGTCAACCGAAACGCGGTGCCAAGCGTCTAAGGTTGACCCGACCGCAAGATCACAAACCTGCATCAAGCCTGTCGGCCCCCTGTTTCCGGTCCCTTTCAATCGTTGTACCAGGAGTTAAGCCATGAAAAAGATTGCCCTCATTTCCGCCCTCGTTTTGTCCAATGCGCTGGTCTTCTCGGCCTTCGCTCAAACCACCCGCGCCGAAGTCAAGGCCGACGCGGCCTCGTCGGTGAAAAGCGGCGGCACGCCCAAGGGTGACATCACTGTGGCGCCGAAAGCCAAGTCGACCGCCGCCCGCGCCGATGTGAAGAAGGACGCCGCTGCCGCCGAAAAGGCAGGCACCATCGAAGCCGGCGAAGTGGCCAAAGAGCCGAAGGTCAAATCGGTCAAGTCGCGTGCTGAAGTCAAGGCCGAGACGAAAGAGGCCGTGAAGAAGGGCGAAGCCTCCCCGGGCCAAGGCACGAAGTAAGTTTCAGCCCGCACTGCCGGCGGCCCCACGCGGCTGCCCGGCCCAGTGGGTGAATGTTGCAAGGCGCTCTGCGGAGCGCCTTTTTGCTGGGCGCCTGGCTTGCTGACGGCGATCAGCCCGCCCCGGACGGCCCCCGCTGACACCCGCCATGCCACTGCGCACCGGATCGGCCCTCAAACCCTGCCCCGGCTGCACGGACCGCCCTTGACGCCTGCCTATCCGTCTTCAAACGCAATCTGCGGTGGCTGGGTTGCCACGCTGCTGGTGGCCTGGCTGCTGGCGCCCCACCCGGCGGCGGCCCAGCCACCGCGCGCAGCGCCAGCGCCCGACAACGCCCTGCCCGCCGCCGTGGCCAGGGCGTTGCAACAAGCCCAGGTGCCGGCCGCTGCGCTGGCGGCGATGGTGCTGCCCGCCACAGCCGCCACAGCCGCCAACGCGGCCAAAGCCACCAACGCGGCCACAGCGGCCCCGTCGGGCCGGCACAGCGCCAGCCCGCGCTGGCAAGTGCAGCCCGACCGGCCGATGCCGCCGGCGTCCACCCTCAAGCTGCTGACCACCGTGGTGGCGCTTGACCGGCTGGGGCCCAACCACCGGGGCTTTACCGATCTGCTCAGCGCCGCCGCGCTGCAAGGCGATGTGCTGGCCGGTGACCTGGTGCTGCGCGGCGGCGCCGACCCCGAGCTGGGCCTGGCGCAACTGGGCGCGCTGCTGGCCGAGTTGCGCTGGCTGGGCGTGCGTGAGATCGCCGGGGACATCGTGCTGGACCGCCAACTGTTCCGCCCGGCCCTGCCGGATGCCGCCACGCCGCCGTTTGACGAGTGGCCCGAGCTGGCCTACAACGTCGTGCCGGATGCGCTGGCGCTGACGCAGAACCTGATGGGCCTGGAAATCAGCAGCCAGGATGCGGGCCAGCCCGGCGCGGTGCTGGCGCGCGCCCTGCCGCCACTGCCCGGGGTGGAGATCGACGCCAGCGCGTTGCGCCTGACCGACCGCCCCTGCCGCGATTGGGCTGAGGACTGGGCCAGCCCGCCGCTGCGCACCGAGGCCGCACCGGGGCGGCTGCGCATCGCTTTGCGCGGCGGCTTTCCAAAAGACTGCACCCAGCGTACCGGCCTGGCATTGATCGACCGCAATGCGCTGGCCGAGCGCCATTTGCGCTGGGTCTGGCAGGGCCTGGGCGGCCAGTGGCAGGGCCAGGTGCGCGACGCCGATGCGCCGCTGGTGGTGGCATCAACCGCCGCACAAGCCACCGCACCCGGCAACGCAGAAGCCACCGAACCCGCACCTGCCACCACACCAACCACCGCAGAAACCCCGCCCCACGCCACGCCACCCCCACTGCGCCTGCTGGCGCGGCGCTGGTCACGGCCCTGGGGCGAGCTGCTGCGCGGCATGAACAAGCAGTCTGACAACCCCAGCGCGCGCCTGCTCTACCTGTCGCTGGGCCTGGCCGCAATGGCCGACCAGCCCACCGCCGCCACCGCCGATCTGGCCGCGCGCAGCGTGTTGGCCTGGCTGGATGAGCAGCACATCCCCACTGCCGGGCTGGTGCTGGACAACGGCTCGGGCCTGTCGCGCAGCGAGCGCATCACGCCGCGCCAGATGGTGATGCTGCTGCAAGCGGCGCAGACCAGCCGCTGGGCGCCCGAGTTGATGGCCAGCCTGCCGGTGGCCGGGGTGGACGGATCGATGCGCCATCGGCTGACAACCAGCCGGGCGGCCGGCTGGGCCCGGCTCAAAAGCGGCTCACTGAAAGACGTGGTGGCCCTCGCCGGTTATGTGCCCGACCCGAAAGGCAGGTTATGGGCGCTGGCGGCGATGGTGCACCACGACCAGGCGCTGGCGGCCCGGCCGGCGCTGGACGCGCTGGTCGATTGGGTGGCCAGCGGCGGCATGTCGCGGGCCCGGCCGTGACCCCAGCTTTGCGCCGCCAGCGCGCCGTGGCCTGGCCTGGCCTGGCCTGGCCTGGGCTTATTTGGCCCAGATCTTCTTGTAATGATCCCGGTAGCCGTTGTCGGGGTCGAACAGGTTTTTCGGCCCGCCGTCCTTGGCGACGTTCTCGGCCGTGACCAAATGCACTTTGGGCACATAGCCCGACCACGGCGTCTTGGCAAAGGCCCGGTTCAGCTCATCGATGATTTGCCAGCCCTGCATGTTCAGCGGCTCGGGCACCGTGCCGGCCTGGAAGCGCTTGCTGCGGATGCGCTGGTAGGCCGCTTCTGAGCCGTCACCGGCCGACACCGCCTTCGGGTTGCCGTCGCCCTTTTTGCCGGCCGACGTGAGCGACGGGCCCATGAAGTCGAAGTACAGATCGTTGATGGCCAGTGAGTGCGTCCACTTGTCGCCAAAGCGCTGCAGCAGCGAGGTCGTCAACTGCGGCATGCGGGTTGAGCTTTCACTGATCGGGCTGTCTTCGAAGCTCAGCACGGTGCAGCCACCGCATTTCTTGATCGCCGCCTCCATCGCCCGGGCCTTGTACAGCGCGATGGCGTACTGGGAGTCGGTGAAGATCACCACCCCGGCCTTGCCGCCGGAATCAACCACCGCCCACGATGCCGCCGTGTCGGCCACGTCGTCGGTGACGGTGCTGACATTGGCAAACAGCCCGGCTTTGTCATTCGGCCCGGGCTTTTCGCCCGAATGCCAGCCGACCAGCGGCACGCCGGATTTGGCCGCGCCCTCAAAGGCCGCTTTTTGCTCGGTGGTATCAAAGCCACCCACCACGATGCCGGCCGGTTTGACGGCCAGCGCCTGGTTGAGTGCGGCGGTGCGCCCGCTCACCGAGCCCTGGCCGTCGATCACCCGCACCGTCCAGCCGATGGCCGCACCGGCCTCCTCAACGCCTTTGCTGACGCCGACGATGCCGCCGTTTTTCATGTCACCGGCAACAAACACGATGGTTTTGCCGGCAGCGGCCTTGGGCCGGCGCTCGGGCCGTCCCACTTTTCTTTGGTCATCGTCGCCACCGCGATCTTCTTTTTTGCGCTGTCCAGAAAGTCGTCGGCCAGGGCGTGGCTGGCCAAGCCGGTGGCGCACAGCGCCAGCAGGGCGGCGTGCACGGGGTTGCGGGCAAAGGTCATCGTCGTCTCCTTGGGCTGTGCGCCCGTTTCAGTGGGTGGCCGCACGGTCGGCGGCCTGGGGTGGATTCTGGGGCGCCTCGCTCGCCAGTTGGCCGGGTGTGTCGAACGCCAACTGGCGTTGGGCAATGCGCCGTTTGATCGACAGGTTGCGCCGTTGCTGGGCCCAGCCGGCGATGCCGATGGACACCAGCAAGGTGAGGCCGTTGAACAGCGGCTCTACATAAAACGCGCCGCCAAACTGCTGGATACCCGAGATGCCGATGGCCAGGATGGCCACCCCCACCAGCGTGCCCCAGACATTCACGCGGCCGGGCCGGATGGTGGTCGAGCCCAGAAACGCGCCGACCAGGGCCGGCAGCAAAAACTCCAGCCCGACGCTGGCCTGGCCGATCTGCAGCCGGCTGGCCAGCAACACGCCGGCAAAACCCGACAGCAGGCCCGAGGCGACAAAGGCGCCGATGACATGGCGGCGCACCGAAATGCCGTTGAGTTGCGCCGCCTTTGGGTTGGCGCCGATGACATACAGCGCCCGGCCGAGCGGGGTGAACTCGGTCACCAGCCAAAGCCCCAGGCTGACCACCAACACATAAAACGCGCCGATCGGCAGGCCGAGAAAATTGCCCCCGGCGACTGCCAGAAAGCCGTCCGGCAGCTCACCCACCACCTGGCGGCCGCCGCTGTGCCACATCGCCAGCGCATAAATCACCGTGCCGGTGCCCAGCGTGGCGATGAACGAGTCGATCTGCACCTTCTCCACCAGCAAGCCGTTCAGCACCCCGGCCGCTGCCGAGCAGGCCAGGACCGCCAGCACCGCCACCGGCCAGGGCAGGCCGTAACGGGTTTGCAGGCTGATGGCCAGGATGTGCCACAGCACGATGCCGTAGCCCACCGTCAAATCGATTTTTCCGGTGATCATCGGGATGGTGGCGGCCAGCGCCAGCAGCGCGATCACCGACTTGTCCGACAGGATGGCGCGCAGGTTGAACAGCGTGGGAAAGGTGCCGGGCAGCAGCACCGAGAACAGCAGCGCCAGGCCGACGGTGAGCATCACCAGACCATAAACCGGGATGGCGCGCAGCAGGCGCTGAGCCCCGCTGGGCGCGTCGCCGTCGAGTGACGGGTCGGGCTCCAAAGCGGTGGACTGGATGGAGTTGGCCATGTCAGCCCCTCGGCCGATCAGGCCCTCGGCCGATCCCCCAAGGGGATTTGCCGCGCGTCATGCGGCCAGCACCTCGACCGGCTGCGCCCGCCCGCCGCCAGCGCCAGCAGACGCTCGACGGTGATCTCGGTGCCCGTCAATTCGGCGGCGATCAGCCCGTTGCGGAACACCAGCACCCGGGTGCAGACGGTGGCCACCTCCTCAAAATCGGTGGACACCACCAGCAGGGCTGTGCCGGCCGCCGCCCGCGCCCGCAGCACGCCGTAGATCTGTCGCTTGGCGCCCACGTCCACGCCGGCGGTGGGCTCTTCCAGCAGCACCAGCGGTTTGTCGAGCGCAAACCAGCGCGCCAGCACCACTTTTTGCTGGTTGCCACCCGAGAGCTGCTGCACCTCGGCGGCCGGCGCCGGTGGGTTGACATCAAACTGGCGGATCAGCGCCCAGGCCCGGCCGGTCTCGCGTCGGCGCCGGCCCCACGACAAACCCCGGTCGCCGTGCAACGGCGGGTTGGGGAACAGGTTTTCCAGCACGCTCATCGACGCCGCCAGGTTCTCGTCCAGCCGCTCACTGGCCACACAGGCCACCCCGGCGCGGATGGCGTCGGCCGGAGCGCGAAAAACGCAGTCCTGGCCCAGCAGACACAGGCGGCCGGCGGACAGCGGCTCACGGCCGAAGACGGCCCGGCTGATGGCCTCATGGCCGGCGCCGCGCAGGCCCACCAGGCCCAGCACCTCACCGGCGTGCACCACCAGGCTGAGCGGGCCGGCATTGCCGCTGGCCGCGCCGTCAAGTTGCAGCACGGGCCGCTGCGGCGCTTGCGTCAGGCCTGGCGCTGCGGCCTTGGGCGCGCTGGCCGACAAGGCTTTGCCGACGATCCAGCGCACCAGCTCGGCCTCGCTGGTCAGCGCCGTGTCTTGCACCGCCACCAGCTTGCCGTCGCGCATCACCGCCGCCCGGTCCGATATCGCCAGCACCTCGTCCAGCCGGTGCGAGACGTAAATCATCGCCATGCCCTGGGCGCGCAGCCCGCGCAGCACGCCAAACAGCCGCTGCACATCGGCCATCGGCAGGCTGGCGGACGGCTCGTCCAGCACCAGCAGCCGGGCCTGCACGGCCAGCGCCCGGCCGATAGCCAGCAGCGACTTTTCGGCCCGGGTGAGTGAAAACACGCGCCGCTGAGGGTCGATGTTGCAGCCCACCCGGGCCATCACCCGGCGCGCAGCGGCGTCGGCGGCGCGCCAGTCGATCAGGCCGAAGCGGCGCGGATAGCCCGTGCCCAGCGCCACGTTTTCGGCCACCGTCATCCACTCGACCAGACCCAAATCCTGGTGAATGAAGGCGACCGGCTGATGGGCTTTGTTTGAACTGCGCCAAGCCGCCTGCGGCCGGCCGTCAAACCAGATCTCACCGCTGTCGGCCGGGTAGATGCCGGCCAGCAGCTTGATGAGGGTGGATTTGCCGGCGCCGTTTTCACCCAGCAGCGCCAGGATTTCACCGGCCCGCACGTCCAGCGTCACCGCGTCCACCGCCTGCGTGCCACCAAAGCGCTTGCTGACGGCCTGGAATTGCAGCAGCGCCGGGGCCGGCGTGGGCTGGGCCGCCGCGCTCACCGCAGCACCGCCCCGGTGGTGCCCAGCCGCAGGTGGTAGATCGACGTGCTGGCGGCGATGAACAGCTCGTCGCCGGACGGCCCGCCAAAGCACAGATTGCCCACTTTCTCGGGCACGGGGATGCGCGCCAGCCGGGTGCCATCGGGGTGGTAGACCTGCACGCTGTCGCCGCTGCTGGTGTAGACAAAGCCGTGCACATCCAGCCGCAAGCCGTCGGACAGCCCCGGCTCGATGACCGCAAAAATACGCGGGCGGGCCAGGTCTTGCCCGCCCAGCACGTCAAAAACCACGATGTGGTGGTGGCCGCTGCCGTCCTGGCGGCTGGCGGCCGAGGTGTCCGACACATACAGCAGCGATTCATCGGGCGAAAACGCCAGCCCGTTGGGCTCTTGCAAAAAATCGCTGGCGATACGCAGTGCACCGCTGGCCGGGCTGAAGCGGAAGACGTAGTGTTTGCCCAGCTCACTCTCGGCCTGGTGGCCTTCGTAGTCCGACAAGATGCCGTAGGGCGGGTCGGTGAACCACAGCGTGCCGTCGGCTTTGACGACGATGTCGTTGGGCGAGTTCAGGCGCCGGCCCTGGTAGTTGTCCACCACGATTTCATCGGGCAGCGCCTGCAAAGTGGCGCCGGCATCGGGCCCTCCGCCGGTACCCGCATCCACTCGGAACCGGGTGCGCACCACCGCCCGCTGGCCGTGTGAGCAGTGCAGCAGCGCGCCGTCGGCCTCACGCGCATGGCCGTTGCTGTAGTCCACCGCATCGCGCCACACCGTCATGCCAGTGCGGGCATGCCAGCGCAGCATGCGGTTGTTGGGGATGTCGCTCCACAGCAGCGAGGCGTCCTCGCGCATCCACACTGGGCCCTCGCTCCACACTGCGCCGGTGCAAAGCCGGACCAGCGGGCTGGCACTGCGGGCGATGTCGGCAAAGCGGGGGTCGAAGACTTGCAGGTCCATCCGGCGCAGTCTGGCAGGATCACCGTTACCGGTAACTAGGCTTTTCCCGGGGCCGATTCGGCCGGTGGCTGCCTCTATGATCCAGCGCACCCGTTCGCACCGAGAAATCCTTTTGCCGGCTTTGCTGCGTTATCGATACCTTGTCTTGTGCGGCCGCAACGGCTGCCGGGCAGCCGCTTGATCTCACGCCGCTAAAGCCCGCCCCACCGCATGGCCACCAAACCCCCGCCCACCAGCGCCCGGCGCACGGTGACGATGGCCGACGTGGCGGCGCAGGTGGGGGTATCGAAGATGACGGTGTCGCGGGCCCTCAACCGCCCGGCGCGCAGCGAGCGCAGCACGTCCGAGGCGCTGCGCCAGCGCATCCTGGCGGCCTGTGAGCAGATGGGTTATGTGATCGACCAGACCGCGCGCACCTTTTCCAGCAAGCGCTCGGGCTTTGTCGCGGCGCTGATCCCGTCGCTGAACAACAGCAATTTCTCCGAAACGGCGCAAGGCATCACCGCCGCGATAGCGCCCGCTGGCCTGCAACTGCTGCTGGGCACGTCGGATTACCGGGTGGAGGTCGAAGAGCAACTGCTGCGCACCCTGCTGATGCGCCGGCCCGAGGGCGTGGTGCTGACCGGCGGCAGCCACACCCCGGCGGCCCGGGCGATGCTGCGCGCGGCCGGCGTCCCGGTGGTCGAGACCTGGGACCTGCCGGCCGAGCCCATCGAGCACACGGTGGGCTTTTCCAACGCCGCGGCCACCGCCGCGCTGGTGCACCACTTGCACGGCAAGGGCTACCGCCAGATCGGCTTCATCGGCGGCACGTCCAACCGCGACACCCGGGGCGCTGACCGGCGGCTGGGTTATGCCCAGGCGATTGACGCGCTGGGCCTGCCGGCCGGCCGGGTGATCAGCTTTGGCCAGCCGCCGATCTCGATGGCCCAAGGCGCGCAAGCGATTCAACAACTGCTGCACCAGTGGCCCGAGGTGGACGCGGTGGTGTGTGTGTCGGACCTGTCGGCCTTCGGTGCCCTCACCGCCTGCCAGCGCCTGGGCTGGCCGGTGCCGCAGCGCATCGCGATTGCCGGCTTTGGCGATTTTGAAGTGGCCAAAAACTGCCACCCGCGGCTGACCACCGTGGCGGTGGATTGCGCGGCCATCGGCCAGGCCGCCGGTGAATTGCTGCTGCGCGCCATCGCCGCGCTGCGCAGCGGACAGCGCCTGGCGCCCGAGACGCAGCACATCCCCTTCCACATCGAGCAGCGCGAGAGCACCTGAGCAGGAGAAAGCCAATGCGACGTCGCTGGCACCGCCGAGCGCCGTGGTTTTAGCGGGGTGCGGCGCTGGCCGGCCGGTCAGCGCCTACGATGCGCGACTTGTCACCTCATCCGGAGAACCCGATGCCCAAATTGCTGCCTCACCGCCTGGCTGCCTTGGTTGCACTGTCCACGGTGCTGCTGCTGTCGGCCTGCCAGAACATGGGCCCACCGGCCCAGACCGTGAGCTTGCTGGAGCCCGCCGACGGCGCCACCGTCAGCAGCCCCTTCAAGGTGCGCTTTGGCGTGCAAGGCCTGAGCGTGGCGCCGGCCGGTGCCGTCGCGGCCAACAGCGGCCACCACCACCTGCTGATCAACCTGGACGCCCTGGCCGCCGGTGAATCGGTGCCCTTCAGCGACCGCCATCTGCACTTTGGCAAGGGCCAGACCGAGACCGAAGTGACGCTGCCGCCCGGCAATTACAAGCTCACCGCCCAGTTTGCCAACGGTGCCCACCAGAGCTACGGCAAGGCGCTGAGCCAGACCATCACGGTCACGGTGCGTTGAGCCTGCGGTCCTGGCCGTCCTTGTCGTCCTCGCCGTCCTTGCTGTCCTTGCCGGCAGGCTACCGGGCGCTGGTGATCGGCGCCTCGGGCGGCATCGGCGCGGCCCTGCTGCGCGCGCTGGCGGCCGATGCCCGCTGTGCCGGCGCGACGGGCTTGCACCGCCAATCCAGCCCGCGCATCGACTTTGCCGACGAGGCCAGCCTGGCCGACGCCGCCGCAACGCTGGCCGGCCAGGCGCCGTATGCCTTGATCGTCAATGCCGCCGGCCTGCTGCATGGCCCTCAGGGCATGCCCGAGAAGAAGCTGGCCGACCTGAACAGCGCGCAGTTGCTGGCCAGCTTCACCGCCAACACCATCGGCCCGGCGCTGCTGCTGCGCCACTTCAGCCCGCTGCTGAGCCGCCAGCGCGGCCTGTGGGTGATGCTGTCGGCCAGGGTGGGCAGCATCGGCGACAACCAGTTGGGTGGCTGGTATGGCTACCGGGCGTCCAAGGCGGCGCTGAACATGCTGGTCAAGACCGCTGCGATCGAGCTGCGTCGCAGCCAGCCGCAGGCGGTGCTGGTGGCCTTGCACCCGGGCACGGTGGCCACGGCGCTGTCACAACCCTTCTGCGGTGCCGAAATCGGCCGCCCGCCCGACCTGGCGGCGGCCCAGATGCTGGCCGTGATCGACGGCCTGCAGCCCGCTGACAGCGGCAGCTTTGTCGCCTGGGACGGGCAGCGCCTGCCTTGGTGACTTGCGCGGCGGGCTGGTCGGGCGTGAGCGGCCGGTGGCCCGTGCTCAATCCAGGCCGATGTCGCCCGGCGCCGGCGCGCGCTTGCGGCCGTCCAGCATGGCGCGCACCAGGTTCTCACGCTGCCGCCAGGACGTGAGCAGCACGCCGCCCAGGTGCAGCGGCACCAGCGCCGCAAACGCCCAGCCGCCGCTGCGGTGCAGGGCGTAGAGCAGCGGGTCGCCCCAGAAGCGGTCGGTGGCGTAGAGCGCGCCGCTGCCGCCGGCCAGCACGGCGCAGCCCAGCAGCGCCACAATCATCCAGCCGCCAAGCGGGTTGTGGCCCAGGTGGCGCGGCTCTCGCCCGTGCTGCAGCGCGGCGGCATAGGCGGTGCTGGCGCGCCAGCCGGCGACGAAGCCGGCAAAGCGAAGATGCCGGGCCCGCGCCCACCAGCCGGCGCTGGTGCGCAGCGCTGCCACGGCCAGCGCGGCATAGCCCAGGCGCTCATGCCAGGGGCCGCCCTCGTGCAGCCACAGGCAGGCCAGCACGCTGCCGGCCAGGGCCCAGTGGCCCAGCCGCACCGCGCGGCCCCAGACCAGCACGGTCGGCACGGTCGGCACGGTCGGCACGGTCGGCACGGTCGGCACGGTCGGCACGGTCGGCACGGCCGGCGTGGCGGCCGGCGCGGCGCTCATCGCGCCTTGGTGGGCACCGGGGCCAGCGTCAGTGGGTGGAAATAGGCCTCCACCCGCCGGCCCTTGTCGTCCAGGCCGTAGACCTCGTAACAGCCACCGTCCTCTTTGATGCGGCGCACCGTCCAGCCCTGGTCCTGGAGCATCTGCGCCAGCTTGGCCTGTGGTTGCCAGGACGCCTTGGGGCCCGAATCACAGGTGGCCAGACCGGTGGCGTGGGCGCCGGCCAGGGCCAGCAGCAGGGCGGTGGCGGTGGTGAGCAGAGGCAGCAAGCGCATGGTGGGCGTCCGGGTTCGGGTTGAAGCGCGCAGCATGCCAGCAATCTGTTGCGGCCACTTTGCCGAGTGGGGTAAGTCAGTGCGCGTCACCCCGGCGCGCGCGGCGCAGCGACACCTGGCCCAGCGCGGCCAGACCGGCCAGCAGCAGCACGCTGGTGGACGACTCGGGCACCGGCGACAGCAGGGTCTCGAAGTGGCCTTTGGCGTCGTGGATGTCGTCACCGTAGTTGATGACCTGGTTTTGCAGCGTCCGGGTCTTGCCCTTCTGCTTGTGGCCGTGCGCGTCGATCGTGTCGGGCTCGGTGTAGGTGACGGTCACCGGTGGCAAGGTGACCGGCGCCGGCTGGTTGGGCACGTACACCGGCGGCGGCGGTGCGTTGGGCACCACGCTGGTGATGCTCTGGTTGAAGGCCACCGTGTCGATCAGAAAATCCCAAACCACCGGCGGATTGACGGCATTGACGGTGACGCTGGTGATGCCGGTGGCGCTGCTTACATCGACCAGCGCGAAGCCCGAGTTGAAGTTGGGCAGGATGTTGGGCAGCGCCTGGCTGGCCACCCGCGTGCTGCCGTGGAAGGCATCGACCACATACGACTGCAGAAAGGTCTCGCCGTTGAACAGCGCAAAGCTGACCTGGGTGGTGGCAAAGCCCGGCGCAATGTCGATGGTCAGGGTTTTGGCCAGGCCGTTGCCAAAATTGGCCGTGCCGTAGACATTCGGGCTGGTGGCGTACTGGATGGCCGGGAAGTTGGTGGCCAGGCCGAGCACCACGCCGCCGGTGAAAGTGGCCTGCGGCGTGACGATGGTCTGCGGCGCCGGCACGGCGACAAAGATGTTCGGCCCTTGCATCGTGCTGGGCGGATCAAAAGTGACCAGCCCGACTGCAGCCTGGGCCGTGGGCAGCGCGGCCCCGGCCAGGGCCAGCCAGGCCCCGGCAACCGTGTTGGCAAGTGTGTGGTTCATCGCAGACCTCTGTGTTGGCGGGTAGTGGCGCCAGGCCCGCCGACGCGGACCGGCGCACCGGTGTCTCGAAGTGTTGGCCGGTGGCAAGGGCCGGGATCAGGCGTCGAGAAATCGCCTCACTGCGCCCACAGAGCACGCGGCCGGCGGATAAATACCGGGACCGGTTTCAAAAACCCGGCAAAACCCCGTCAAGAACCGCGAGCAAAGAACAGCGCCGGGCGGCTGGCGCCTGGCGCCTGGCGGGGCGGGGGCAATCCGGTTCTGGCTTTGCGGGCTGCCGCGCCGGTCAAGCCACGGCCGCAAAGTCGATCAGCACCTTCATCGCCCGCTGGCGGTCACTGGCCAGCTCAAACGCCTGCCGCGCCTGCGCCATCGGGAAGGCCCGGGTGATCACCGGCGCCAAGTCCACCCGGCGCTGGTTGATCAACTGCACCGCCAGCGCAAACTCGGCATGGAAGCGGAACGAGCCGCAGATCGACAGCTCTTTGCCCACCACCGTGTTCTGCGGGATGCTCACGTCACCGCCCAGGCCCAACTGCACCAGCACGCCGCGCGGGCGCAGCACGTCCAGGCCGTCGCGCAGCGCGCAGCCGTTGCCCGAGCATTCCAGCAGCACATCAAACGTGCCTTTGTCGGCGGCGTAGCGCTGCACCCAGGCGCTGTCGGTGGCCACATTCAGCGCCAGGTCAGCGCCCATCGACCGGGCCACGGCCAGCGGCGCATCCACCACGTCGGTGGCCACGATCTCGGCCGCGCCGTGCACCCGGGCGGCGGCAATGGCCAGCACGCCGATCGGGCCGCAGCCCGACACCAGCACCCGCTTGCCCAGCAGCGGGCCGGCCCGCGACACGCCGTGCAGGCCGACCGAGAACGGCTCGGCCAGCGCGGCCTGCTCAAGCGGGATGCCGTCGGCGATGCTGTGGCACTGCGCGGCATTGCACAGCAGCAGGTCGCGGAAGGCGCCCTGCACATGCGGCATGCGCATCGCGCTGCCGTAAAACCGCATCTCCAGGCACTGGTTGGGCAGGCCCTCCAGACAGTATTTGCAGGCGCCACAGGGCTGGCTGGGGTTCACCGCCACCCGATCGCCCACCGTCAGCGTGCTGACATCGGGCGCCAGCGCCGCCACCGTGCCGGCCACCTCATGGCCCAGCACCATCGGCTGGCGCAGCCGCACGGCGCCAAAGCCGCCGTCGTGGAAGTAGTGCAGGTCAGAGCCGCAAATGCCGCCAAAAGCCACCCGCACCAGCACCTGGCCGGGGCCGATTTCACCGGCATCCTGCTCGTCCAGCCGCAAGTCAGTGGCGCCGTGGATCACAAGGCACATGCAGCGCAAACGCATGGTGGGTTGTCCGGGTGGGTTGGACGTGATACCGGTAACTATTCTGCCGTCAACCGGCGGCAGGGCGAAAAAAACCGCCTGGGCGGGCGGTTGCGGGGGCGGGTTGCCGGGCGGCCCCGGGGCGCGGATGGCGCGCGCGGCTGACGGCTAAAACGGGATGTCGTCGTCCATGTCGTCAAAGCCGGTGCTGGACTTGGCCGCCGGCCGCGCGGCGGCCGCTGGCGCCGCCGCCGCACGCGGGGGGGCCGGCGGGCGGCGCGGGGCGTCGGCGCGGGCACCGTCGGGCTCACCCCGGTTCATGTCGTCAGCGCCGCCTTCACGGCCGCCCAGCATCGTCATTTCCAGCCCGACGATCTCGGTGGTGTATTTCTCGACGCCGTCTTTGTCAGTCCATTTGCGGGTTTTCAGCCGGCCTTCAACATAAACCGATTTGCCCTTTTTCAGGTATTCACCGGCAATCTCGGCCAGCCGGTCAAAAAACACCACGCGGTGCCATTCGGTTTCTTCTTGCCGCTCACCCGACTCTTTGTTCTTCCAGTTGCGGCTGGTGGCAAGGGCCACGGTGCACATCGCCGCGCCGCTGGGCATGTAACGCACCTCCGGGTCGCGCCCCAGATTGCCGATGAGGATGACTTTGTTGACCGATGCCATGACGGGCTCCTTGCGTGAAATGGGGGGTGCGGCGCCGCAGCGCACTGCCGGGAAAGCCATGATAGCGACCGGCCCCGGCGCCCGGCACCAACCTTCGGGGGTTGGCGCCACCCCTGAAGCGGGGATCGGCGGGGTGAATGGCGGGGTGAATGGCGGCGTCTGTCGGCGGTGCGTATTGGCAGTGCGTATCGGCGCTTTGTATCGGCCGTGTGGATCGGCCGGGCCGCAGCGCGGGGCTCAGGGCTCACCGTGCCAGTAGTCCACCGCGTCGGCCTGCGCAAACACGCCCAGGCGCGCCGCGCTCAACTTGCCTGAATCGGGGTACTCACACACCTCGGGCCGCTCTTGCGTGCTGATCGACAGGTATTTCATCGGCGCATCGCCGGTGTTGATGATCTGGTGCGGGTACTCGGGGCCGGGCGGGATAAACACCACATCGCCGGCCCGCAGCGCCAGCAGTTCACCGGCCACCCGCAGCGTGCCCTGGCCGTCGAGGATGACGAACATCTCCTCCTGGGCGTGGTGAAAGTGGTACGGGCACAGCCGCTGGCCGGGCGCCAGGATGTCGAAGCTGGCGCCCAGCTTGCGGGCAGCCGTGCCGCCCGAGACGCTGCCGCCCAGCGAGTCGTAGAGCGGCGGGCGGTGCTCGCGGTCCAGCGCCACCTGGTCGAGATTGCGGATCAACTGCTGGCGCAGGCGGGCGGCGGGTTCGGCGGTGGGTTCGACGATGGGATCGGTGGTTTGCTCGGTGGTTTGCTCGGTCATGGCGGGGCTCGGGTGGGGTGGCGGGCGGCAGCCACCGACGATAGCGCTGGCGCCAGTCGCCCGGGTCGGCCCGCCCTCGCCGGGGGCCGCCGCCGTGCCGGCCGTCGTTACCATCCCAATCCCATGCCCACGTCCCGCCCTGCCCTGCCGTCATCGGCCACGTCCACCGACCCGCTGGACATCCTGCAACAGGTGTTTGGCTACTCGGCCTTCCGCGGCCAGCAGGCGCAGATCGTGGCCCAGGTCTGCGGCGGCGGCGACGCGCTGGTGCTGATGCCCACCGGCGGCGGCAAAAGCCTGTGCTACCAGGTGCCGGCCATCGCCCGCCATCGCGGCGGCCAGGGTGTCACGCTGGTGGTCAGCCCGCTGATCGCGCTGATGCACGACCAGGTGGGCGCGCTGGCCGAGGCCGGGGTGGCCTCAGCCTTCTTGAACAGCACGCTCGACGGCGACGAGGCCCGCCGCACCGAGCGCGACTTGATGGCCGGCCGGTTGGTGCTGCTGTACGCCGCGCCCGAGCGCATCCTCACCGGCCGCTTTCTGGCCATGCTCGACAGCCTGCATGAGCGCGGCCTGCTCAGCCTGATCGCCATCGACGAGGCGCATTGCGTCAGCCAGTGGGGGCACGACTTCCGCGAAGAGTATCTGGGGCTGTCGCAACTGCATGAGCGCTACCCCAGCGTGCCCCGGCTGGCGCTGACGGCCACCGCCGACGACCACACCCGGGCCGACATCGTTGAGCGCCTGGCGTTGGGCCAGGCCCAGCAGTTTGTCGCCAGCTTCGACCGGCCCAATATCCGCTACCAGATCGTCGAGAAAGACGACCCGCGCCGCCAGTTGCTGCGCTTGTTGCGCGATGTGCATGACGGCGAGGCCGGCATCATCTACTGCCAAAGCCGCAAAAAAGTGGAAGAAACCGCCACCTGGTTGAGCGGCGAGGGGCTGACGGCGCTGCCTTATCACGCCGGCCTGGACGCCAACATCCGGCGCCGCCACCAAGACCGGTTCTTGCGTGAAGAAGGCATCGTGATGGTGGCCACCATCGCCTTCGGCATGGGCATCGACAAACCCGATGTGCGGTTTGTGGCCCACCTCGACTTGCCCAAAAACATCGAGGGCTACTACCAGGAGACCGGCCGCGCCGGCCGTGACGGCGCCCCCGCCACCGCCTGGATGGCCTATGGCCTGGCCGACGTGGTCAACCAGCGCCGCATGATCGACGACGGCACGGCCAACGACGAGTTCAAGCGCCTGCAAGTCGGCAAGCTGGACGCGCTGCTGGCGCTGGCCGAGGCGCACGACTGCCGGCGGGTGCGCTTGCTGGCCTACTTTGGCGAGGACAGCTTGCCGTGCACGGGTTTGCAAAATGCGTGCGACAACTGCCTGCAGGCCCCGGCGGTGTGGGACGCCACCGACGCCGCGCGCAAGGCGCTGAGCTGCATCTACCGCTTTCACCAGCAGAGTGGTTACGGCTACGGCGCCGGCCATTTGATCGACGTGCTGCGCGGCAAGACCACCGACAAAGTGACGCAGCGCGGCCATGAGCGGCTGTCCACCTTCGGCATCGGCGCCGATATCACCGAGCAGGCCTGGCGCGGCGTGCTGCGCCAGTTGGTGGCGCTGGGCCATGTGCGCAGCAGCGGAGAGTTCAACACGCTGGCGTTGACCGATTCGGCCCGCGCGGTGCTGAAGGGCGGCGTGCCGGTGCTGCTGCGCGTGCCGGCCGAGGCGCCGGCCAAGGGCAAATCTGGCCGCGCCGCGCGCAGCGGCCGAGGTCCGGGTGGCGCGGCCGGTGGCGCCGGCAAAGCGCCGCCGCTGCCGCTGGACGACGCCGGCCTGCGGCGCTTTGAGGCCCTCAAAGCCTGGCGCGCCGAGATTGCCCGCGAGCACAACCTGCCGGCCTACGTGGTGTTCCACGATGCCCACCTGGCCGAAATGGCGCGCGAGGCGCCCGATTCTCTCGGCGCACTGGCCGGCATCAGCGGCGTGGGTGCCAAAAAGCTGGAGGCTTACGGGCTGGAGATATTGCGCGTGCTGGGGCCCGGTTGATCAGCCGGGCGGGGCGGCCCACCGCCGAAAAACGGCCCAGCCGCTATCATCGCCGGTTGCCCTCGCCCCGCTGCCGCCATGCCCCGCCCCGATTCTGAGACCGTGCCCGAGACGCCCAGCGGGACCGAAACCCCGAGTCAAACCTCGGGTGACATGCCGGGCGCGATCCCGGGCCAGACCCCAGGCCAGACCCCCGATGTGATCGCCAGATCGGGGCGCGCGACACCCGAGCCCGGCATCCGCCCCGCGCCGGCCCCGCCGCGCCCGCTGCCGGCCGGTGCCACCCACCTGCAAATCCGCGGGGCGCGCACGCACAACCTCAAAAACATCGATCTCGACATCCCCAAACATGCGCTGGTGGTGATCACCGGGCTGTCCGGCTCGGGCAAATCCAGCCTGGCCTTCGACACGCTGTACGCCGAAGGCCAGCGCCGGTATGTCGAGAGCCTGTCGGCCTACGCCCGGCAGTTTTTGCAGTTGATGGACAAGCCCGATGTCGATGTGATCGAGGGCCTGAGCCCGGCGATTTCCATCGAGCAGAAAGCCACCAGCCACAACCCGCGCTCCACCGTGGGCACCGTCACCGAGATCCACGACTACCTGCGCCTGCTGTTTGCCCGCGCCGGCACGCCTTACTGCCCCGACCATGACTTGCCGTTGCAAGCGCAAAGCGTCGGCCAGATGGTGGACGCCGTGCTGGCGCTGCCGCCCGACACCCGGCTGATGATCTTGAGCCCGGTGGTGCGCGACCGCAAAGGCGAGTTCACCGAGCTGTTTGCCGACATGCAGGCGCGCGGCTATGTGCGCTTCCGCATCGACGGGGTGATCGCCGAGGCCAGCGAGCTGCCGACCCTGAAGAAAAACGAGAAACACGACATCGACGTGGTGATCGACCGGCTCAAAACCCGGCCCGAGATGAAGCAGCGCCTGGCCGAGAGCTTCGAGGCCGCACTGCGCGCCGCCGAGGGCCGGGCGATTGCGCTGGAGATGGACAGCGGCGGCGGGGTTGGCACGGGGGCGGCTGGGGCAAGCGGCGCCAACACCGCAACCCCCGCGCCGCGCGAACACCTGTTCTCCAGCAAATTTGCCTGCCCGGTGTGCAACTATTCGCTGCCCGAGCTGGAGCCCCGGCTGTTCAGCTTCAACGCGCCGATGGGCGCCTGCCCGCACTGCGACGGGCTGGGCGTGCAGACCGTGTTTGACCCCGACCGGGTGGTGGCCTTTCCCAGCCTGAGCCTGGCCGGCGGCGCCGTCAAAGGCTGGGACCGGCGCAATGCCTACACCCATTCGATGCTGGAAAGCGTGGCCCGGTATTACGGCTTCGACATCGACACGCCTTTTGAGGCCCTGCCCGCCAGCGCGCAAAAGGCGCTGCTGTACGGCTCGGACGGCGACGAGATCGAGTTTGTCTACGAGGCTGAAACCGCCAAAGGCAAGCCGCGCAGCGTCAAACGATCCCACCCCTTCGAGGGCATCATCCCCAACTTCGAGCGCCGCTACCGCGAGACCGACTCAGCCGCCGTGCGTGAAGACCTGGCCCGCTACCAGGCCGCCAAGCCCTGCGCCCACTGCGGCGGCGCCCGGCTGCGCCGCGAGGCCCGCCATGTGTATTTGCAGGGCACCGACCCGGCCGTGCCGCGCCAGGCGATCTACCAGGTTGAGCACGCCACGCTGGCCGAGGCACTGCACTACTTTGAGGTGCTCAAGCTGCAAGGCGCCAAGGCCGAGATTGCCGACAAGGTGGTGCGCGAGATCCGTGCCCGGTTGAAGTTCTTGAACGACGTGGGCTTGAACTACCTCAGCCTCGACCGCAGCGCCGACACGCTGAGCGGCGGCGAGAGCCAGCGCATCCGCCTGGCCAGCCAGATCGGCAGCGGCCTGACCGGCGTGATGTACGTGCTGGACGAGCCCAGCATCGGCTTGCACCAGCGCGACAACGAGCGCCTGATCGGCACCCTGCGCCATCTGCGCGACCTGGGCAACAGCGTGCTGGTGGTCGAGCATGACGAGGACATGATCTGGGCCGCCGACCACGTCATCGACATGGGCCCGGGCGCCGGTGTGCACGGCGGGCGCGTCATCGCGCAAGGCACGCCGCAGCAGGTGGCCGCCGACCCGGCCAGCCTGACTGGCCGCTATTTGGCGCACACCCTGCGCATCGAGGTGCCCAAAAAGCGCCACCTGTGGACCGCTGTCCCCCAGCCGGGGCAGGGCCGGGCAGAGGGCGCGGTCGTGCTCAAGCCGGCCACAGCCAAAGCCACCAAACCATCGGCCTGGCCGAGCTACCAGCCGTCCACCGCCACCTGCCTGCGCATCGTCAATGCCCGGGGCAACAACCTGAAAAACGTCACTGCCGAGATCCCGGTGGGGCTGTTCACCTGCGTCACCGGCGTCTCAGGCTCGGGCAAAAGCACGCTCATCAACGACACGCTTTACACAGCGGTGGCCCGCAAGCTCTACCACAGCCATGCCGAGCCGGCGCCGCATGACGAGATCGAGGGCATGGACGCCTTCGACAAGGTGATCAACGTCGATCAAAGCCCGATCGGCCGCACGCCGCGCAGCAACCCGGCCACCTACACGGGGCTGTTCACCCCCATCCGCGAGCTGTTTGCCGAGGTGCCGATGGCGCGTGAGCGCGGCTACGGCTCAGGCCGCTTCAGCTTCAATGTTGGCGCGGCCAGCGGCGGTGGGCGCTGCGAGGCCTGCCAGGGCGACGGTGTGCTCAAAGTAGAGATGCACTTCTTGCCCGATGTCTACGTGCCCTGCGACACCTGCACCGGCAAGCGCTACAACCGCGAGACGCTGGAGGTGGCCTACAAAGGCCGCAACATCCACGAAGTGCTGGCCATGACGGTAGAAGTAGCGCGCGGCTTTTTCAGCGCCGTGCCGGCCCTGGCGCGCAAGCTGCAAACCCTGCTGGACGTCGGCCTGGGCTACATCACGCTGGGCCAGAGCGCCACCACGCTGAGCGGCGGTGAGGCCCAGCGGGTGAAGCTGGCGCTGGAGCTGAGCAAGCGCGACACCGGCCGCACGCTCTACATCCTGGACGAGCCCACCACCGGCCTGCACTTTGCCGACATCGAACTGCTGCTGCGCGTGCTGCACCAGTTGCGCGATGCCGGCAACACCATCGTCGTGATCGAGCACAACCTGGACGTGATCAAAACCGCCGACTGGCTGATCGACATGGGGCCCGAGGGCGGCGCCGGTGGTGGCCGGGTGCTGGCGGTCGGGCCGCCGGAGGTGATTGCGGCTTGTGCGGGCAGCCACACGGGGCGGTTTTTGAGGGTGATGCTGGCGGGCTGAATCACCAGCGACGGCTGAGATCCGGCTCAACTGCCGTCAAGCCAATCATCACCCGGCATCGACCGCCGCATGAACTCATCAAACAGCGGCACGGTGAAGGCCGTGTCGCCGTGGTTGGGGCTCCACACCATGCCTTTGGCCATCAGCTTGCTGCGCGTGGGGCCGAGCGACGTGACCGGCCGCCTCAGATGCTCGGCGATGTCGCCCGACCGGTGCGGCCCGGGGCCGAGCGCGGCCATCGCCCGCAGGTAGCGCCGCTCACTGGGTGTCAAACGGTCGAAGCGCACCCTGAAAAAACTCTCGTCCAGCGCCGCCACCGCCGACCGCGATGCAGCCTGCACATCGGCCAGCGTGATGGGCGATGCGGCGGCGGTGTCCCAGGCGTGCTTGCCCCATTCCTGCAAAAAGTAGGGGTAGCCGCCGGTCATCACGATCAGCGCCTGCACCGCCTCGTCGGTGAAAGCCACGCCGTTGGCCTGGGCCGGCTTGACCAGCGCCAGGCGGGCGGCGGCGTCGTTCAGCGGGCCGACGCCAGCAAACGCAAACAGGCGCTCGGCGTACGACTTGGCCGCCCCCATCCGGCCGGGCAACTGCGGCAGGCCGGCGCCGACCAGCGTGATCGGCAGTTGGCGCTGCGCGCAGCGGTGCAGCGCGGTGATCAGCGCGGCCAGCTCGTCCTCTTTGACGTACTGCATCTCGTCGATGAACATCACCAGCGCGGTACCGGCGGCTTTGGCGGCCTGGCCCACCGTCTCCAGCAGATCTTGCAGGTCATGTTCAAGATCGCCGTTGTCGGCCAGCCCGGGCTCGGGGTCGAAATCCAGGCCCACCTCGATGTCGTGGTACTTGATCTTCAAAGCCCGGGCAAAACCGGCCAGCGCCCGCAACGCCCGCTGCGCCAGCGCCTGGGCCTGCTGCTGGCGCGACAGCCGCAACAGCGACAGGCGCAGTTGTGGCGCCAGCAGCGCGGGCAGGGATCGGCCCTCGGGCGCCTCGATGCGCAGGGTGTGCAGGCCCAGCGCCTCGGTGTCGTCGCGCAAGCGGTCGAGCAAGACGGTTTTGCCCACACCGCGCAGGCCCACCAGCAACACGCTCTTGGCCGGCAGGCCCCGTTGCAGGCGCTGCACTGCGATGCGCACCAGGTCACGCAGATCGTCGCGGCCGGCCAGCTCGGGCGGGGGCGTGCCGGCACCGGGGGCGTAGGGATTGACAACGGGGTTCATGGCGGCAGTTTAGACTAATATTTATAACTTTTCTGATCGACGATAAACTGTAAAAACTAACTATAAAGCCTGTCGGCGCAGGCCGCTGGGCTGACGTCGCTGCCAGGTCGTGGGCCGGCCCCGGCCGTCCGCGTTCGGCCTGCAAGGGGGTGCAGGCCGAACGCGGGCGCGACCCAAAGCCCGACAGCCGGCTGCACCACCCCGATCTACACTGCGCCGCCGAATCCGCCGAATCCGCCAAACCCACGGAGCCCCGCCATGAGCCTGGTCATCGAATACTTCCTGGCCCCGCAATCGCCCTGGGCTTACCTGGGCCACCAACGCCTGCAAGACATCGCCGCCGCAGCCGGCGCCACCATCGATTTGAAGCCGGCCGACTACGGCCGCATCTTCGCCGTCTCCGGCGGCCTGCCCCTGGCCAAGCGCGCGCCGCAGCGCCAGGCTTACCGGCTGGTGGAGTTGCGCCGCTTCAGCCAGCACCTGGGCCTGCCGCTGAACCCGCAGCCGGCGCACTTCCCGGTGCCGGCCGACGCTGCGGCGCGGCTGATCATCGCGGTGCAGCAGCACGATGGCAGCGCCGCCGCGCTGGCTTTTACCGGCGCGCTGATGCGGGCGCTGTGGGTGCAAGACCGCCACATCGCTGATCCGGCCACCCTGGCCGCGCTGCTGGCCGAGCAGGGATTGCCAGCGCAGCGGCTGGACGATTCAAGTCAGCCGGCCGCCCAGCAAACGTATGACGCCCACACCGAGCGCGCCATCAAGCTGGGCGTGTTTGGCGCGCCTACTTACGGGGTGGACGGTGAGCTGTTCTGGGGCCAGGACCGGTTGGATTTCTTGCAGCGCCGGCTGGCGGGTTGAGCCAGGATGTCGGGCGCCGACACGGATGTTGCTGCGGCTGGGGTTGGGGTTGAGCTTGAGGTGGCGAAGGTGGCTGTCGCTGTGGCCATTGCCGCCGCCGATCTGGCGCAGCGCCTGGCCGCGTCGCCGGGCGCGTGCGGGCAGGCCGGGGCGCCATACAGCGCTGCGGCGCTGGCCGCAGCCGGCGTCTACCTGCACGACACCGCCACGCTGCTGGCCCAGTTGAGCACCCGCATGGCGCCGGGCCAGGGTTATGCCCTGCCGGCGGGCGGCGGCTTCTCGCTGGTGCAGCAGGTCTGGCACCTGGCCGATGTTGAGCAGTTTGGCTGGGCCGAGCGCTTTGCCCGGCTGCTGGCCGAGGTGCAGCCGGTGCTGCCCGGCGTGGACGGTGACCGCCTGGCCATTGAGCGCCGCTACCAGCAGCGGCCGTGGCGGGCGGCGGCGCGGCGCTTTGTGGCGCAGCGGCGCCGCACCCTGGCTGCGCTGGCCCTTTGTGATGGCTCGGTGCTGCGGCGGCCGGTGACCTTCAGCGGCCAGCCGGCCACCGGCGCTGATCTGCTGGCCGCACTGCTGGCCCATGACCGTGAGCACCGGCTTGAAATGGCCGCGTTGTGGGCAGCCGCCAATGCGCCGGCCACCGTGCGTCCGGCACCCGCGTAAGGCGCCAAATGCAAAAGCCGGCACAGGCCGGCTTTTGCATCCCATCGAGGCGGGGCAGACCGGGCTGCAAAGCCCGGCCCCCGGCCCGGCATCACTTCAAGTGCGAGTTGATCAGCTTGGTCATCTCGAACATCGACACCTGGGCCGCCTTGAAGATTTCCTTCAGCTTGGCATCGGCGTTGATCATGGTGCGCTTGGCCTTGTCTTGCAGGTCGTTCTTCTTGATGTATTCCCACACCTTTTTGGTCACCTCGGTGCGCGGCACGGCCTGTGCGCCGATGATGGCAGCCAGCGCAGCGCTGGGGGTCATCGCCTTCATGAAGGCCGCATTGGGCGTGCGCTTGGCGGCTGGTGCTGCCTTCTTGGCGGCGGCTTTCTTGGCCGGCGCTGCAGCAGCGGTGGCCGCCGTTGCCTTGCCTGCCGCCGTCTTGGCCGGTGCGGCTTTTTTGGCCACGGGCACCTTCTTGGCGGGTGCCGCCTTTTTGGCCGGGGCGGCCTTCTTCGCAGTTGCCATATTGATTCTCTCCATCACGTGAGGGGTTGATGTGCTCGGGGCTTGGACGAGGGCTGCATGAACCCCCATTTCTCTCTGTACCGCAGCGGCGTCATGGTACTGCGGGCCTACCGGGCTGAGAAGCTGGTTTCCCAGGTAAAACACGCTTTGTCACAGGCTAAAACCCGCTTTTGTCGTGCCCAGGCATCACCGGGCCATCACCGGGCCATCACCGCGCCATCACCGCGCCCTCACGCGGGCCAGGCCAGCCCGCCGGCCGCGCGCTGGCCGGCCGCCACGGCGCATCCAGCCCCGCTGCAGCGGCTGCGTCTGAGCGCCTTGGACAGGGCTGTAGTCGGCCGGTCAAAGCGTCGACGGCTGCGCCTGGCCAGCCGGTTTGCCAGGCCGGTTGCGGCGCTATGCTCAGCGCCATGAAACTCATGCTGCGTTGGATCTTGCTGGCCGCCGCCTTGCTGCTGGTGGCCCATCTGTACCCCGGCGTCACGGTGGCCAGCTTCAGCGCGGCGCTGGTGGCGGCGCTGGTGTTGGGCCTGCTCAACACGCTGGTGCGGCCGCTGCTGGTGTTGCTGACCTTGCCGGTGACGGTGCTCACGCTGGGCTTGTTCTTGTTCGTCATCAACGCGCTGATGTTCTGGTCGGCCGCCGGCGTGCTCAGTGGCTTCAACGTCACCGGCTTTGGCGCGGCGCTGGTGGGCTCGTTGATCTACAGCCTGTGCGGCATGGTGATCGATGTGGCGATGGAGCGGCTGTTCAGCCGGGCCGACCGTTGACGAGCCCGCTGCGCTGACGGCCGCCCGCCAGCGCTGACCGCTCTTGCGGCGGTTACGGCTCTTGCGGCTCGTCGCGCGGGCCGCCGCGCTGCTTGCGCTGATCGACCAGCAGCTCACGACGCTGGGCCAGCAGGTCGCGCAGCCGGGCATCAATCACCGATGCCTCGATAAAGTCAGTCACCACGCCGCCTTTGCGCGCCAGTTGCTGGCCGGCGCGCAGCCGGTCGATGGCACCGGGCAGGTTGCCCAGCGCGGCCTGCGATTCGGCCTCGGCGCGCAAGGCGCGCAGGCGCTGGCCCAGCTTCTGGCTGGTCTGCGCCAGTAACTGCCAGGCGCTGGCGTCTTCGCGGTGCTCACTGACCCAGGCCTGCAGCGTCTCGGCACTGCGCTGCAATGCCAGGTCTGTGCCCTGCGCCAGGGCCACCTCGGCGCCCAGCAGCAAATTGGCGCGGGCGGGCACGATCAAGGGGGCCAGGGCCGCAGCAGCGCGCGGGCCA
>JANLOP010000093.1:0-29755 GCA_031366635.1 Betaproteobacteria bacterium
TTGCGGCCGGCCTGGCTCAGCACCCGCTGCAGCTCCTCGGGGGTGTAGAACTCCAGCCGGATCGGAATGCCGAAGCGGTCGCGCAGCGGCGTGGCCAGCAGGCCGGCGCGGGTGGTCGCCGCCACCAGGGTGAAGGGCGACAGGTCGATGCGCACCGTGCGTGCAGAGGGTCCTTCGCCGATCACCAGGTCCAGGGCGTGATCCTCCATGGCCGGATAGAGGATCTCCTCCACATTGGCTGGCAGGCGGTGGATCTCGTCGATGAACAGGACGTCGTTCTTTTCGAGATTGGTCAGCAGCGCCGCCAGGTCCTTGGGCTTTTCAAGCACCGGACCGGAGGTCTGGCGCAGGTTCACCCCCAGCTCGTGCGCGACGATGTGGCTGAGCGTGGTCTTGCCCAGGCCCGGCGGGCCGAACAGCAGCACGTGGTCCAGCGCCTCGCCGCGCTTTTTGGCCGCGCCGATAAAGATTTCAAGCTGCTCGCGCGCCTTGACTTGCCCGATGTAGTCGGCCAGCCGCTTGGGCCGCAGCGCCCGCTCAATAGCCTCTTCTTGCGGCGATTGGCGTGAGGCGCTCACCACCCGGGGCGCGGGCGGGGCGGCTTCAAAATTATCGGTCTGTATGCCCATACAGTTGATTGTCCACCGTCAGGCAGTGCCGGGGGCGCGCTTTTTCAAGCGCAGTTTTGCGCGCGGTTTCAAGCTCAGGACAGCGACTTCAGCGCCAGCTTGATGCCGTCGCTCACCCCCACGTCGGGCGGCAGGGTCTTGAGCACGGCGGCAGCCTCACGCTCGTTGTAGCCCAGCGCAATCAACGCCTGCACGATGTCGGCCTGGGCATCCGTGGCCAGCGCTGCGCCCGGCAAACCCAGATCGGGGCCGAGCTTGCCTTTGAGTTCCAGCAGCAGCCGCTCGGCGGTTTTTTTGCCGATGCCCGGCACCTTCACCAGCCGGCCGGCCTGCTGCAGCGCCACCACCTGCGTCAGCTCGGCCACGCTCAGGCCCGACAGCACGCCCAGCGCCAAACGCGGGCCGACGCCGGCGATCTTGATCAGTTGGCGGAAGGTGGCGCGCTCGGCGGCGGTCAAAAAGCCGAACAGCAGTTGCGCGTCTTCACGCACCACAAAATGGGTCAGCAAGGTGGTGCGCTCACCGAGCGCCGGCAGGTTGTAAAACGTGCTCATCGGCACATCCACCACATAGCCCACGCCGCCCACATCGATGAGCACCTGGGGCGGGGTTTTCTCCGCCAGCAAACCTGTCAATCGTCCGATCATGGACGACGATTGTGCCCGTGCCCATCTTGCGCCCAGGCCCAAAGCGGCGACTATCGTTGGTATGCTGAATCGGATGACCAAGTTCCGCTTGATTAGGAGGCTGTCGGGCTTTGGGTCGGGCCCGCGTTGACCCTGCAATGGGGCGCAGGGGTCGTTGCAAATGCTCGTGATACCGAAAGGTATCCCTGCGCTTTGCGCCTAGCCTGCTCCCCATTGCAGGCTCAACGCGGGCACGACCCAAAGCCCGACAGCCTCCTCGATATGAACGATCTTGATCAACTGGTGGCCTCGGCCACCGCCGATTTCACCGCTGCACCCACGCCTGCCGAACTGGAGAACGCCAAGGCCCGCTTTTTGGGCAAAGCTGGCCGCGTCACCGAGCTGCTCAAAGCCCTGGCCGCGCTGTCGCCCGACGAGAAAAAAGCCCGCGGCGCCGAGATCAACCAGACCAAGCAGCGCATCGAGGCGGCGCTCACCGCGCGCCGCGCCGCACTGGCCGAGGCCGAACTCGACCAGCAACTGAAGGCCGAGGCGCTGGATGTCAGCCTGCCCGGGCGTCAGCGTGGCATCGGCGGTCTGCACCCGGTGTCGCGCACGATGGAGCGCATTGAGGCCATCTTTGCCTCGATGGGTTTTGATGTGGCCGAGGGCCCGGAGATCGAAACCGACTGGATGAACTTCACCGCGCTGAACAACCCCGAGAACCATCCGGCGCGGTCCATGCAGGACACGTTTTATGTGGACATGAAAGACGAGCAAGGCCACTGGCTGAACCTGCGCACCCACACCTCACCGATGCAGGTGCGCTATGCCCGGGCCCATGCTGCCCGCCATGCCGAGACGCTGGCGAAGGGCCAGCCGATGCCCGAAATCCGCGTCATCGCGCCGGGCCGCTGCTACCGGGTGGACAGCGACGCCACGCACTCGCCGATGTTTCATCAGTGTGAGGGTTTGTGGATTGGCGAGAACGTCAGCTTCAAGGATTTGAAAGTGGTGTTCACCGATTTCTGCCGCCGGTTTTTTGAGAGCGATGACCTGCAATTGCGGTTTCGGCCCTCCTTCTTCCCGTTCACCGAGCCATCGGCCGAGATCGACATTGCTTTTGCCAGCGGCCCACTGAAGGGCCAGTGGCTGGAGGTGGCCGGCTCGGGCCAGGTACATCCCAACGTGATCCGCAATTACGGCCTCGACCCGGAGCGCCACATCGGTTTTGCCTTCGGCATGGGCCCGGACCGGCTGACGATGCTGCGCTACGGCGTCAATGACCTGCGGCTGTTTTTTGACGGTGACCTGCGGTTTTTGCAGCAATTCCGTTGATCCGGCTTGCCGATCTGACCCGCGTCCTCGCGCCCTTGACTGCCCAAAACCATGCAATTCCCTGAATCCTGGCTGCGCGAGTTCTGCAACCCGCCGCTGTCCACCACCGCCCTGGCCGATCTGCTGACGATGGCCGGCCTGGAGGTGGAAAGCCTGGCGCCGGCCGCGCCGCCGTTCTGCAAGGTGGTGGTGGCCGAGATCGTCGAGGCCGAGCAGCATCCCAATGCCGACCGGCTGCGCATCTGCCGGGTGGCTGCGGGCGTGCACAGCAAAGACGGCCTGCTGCAAATCGTCTGCGGTGCGCCCAATGCCCGGGTGGGTATCCGTGTGCCGCTGGCCTTGGTGGGTGCGGTGCTGCCGCCGGCTGACGGCGCAGCGGCCGATGCGCCGCCGTTCACCATCCAGCTCGGCCAACTGCGCGGCATCGAGAGCCAGGGCATGCTGTGCTCGGCCCGTGAACTCAAGCTCAGCGACGCGCACGGTGGCCTGCTGGAGCTGGCGCCCGACGCGCCGCTGGGTGCCGACCTGCGTTGCGTGTTGGCGCTGGACGACACCTTGTTCACCCTCAAGCTGACGCCCAATCTGGCCCACGGCCTGAGCGTCTACGGCATTGCCCGCGAGGTCTCGGCGCTCACCGGCAGCCCGCTCAAAACGCCTGATTTCCCGCCGGTATCGGTGGCAGCGGGCGCGCCGCACGATGTGCGGCTGCCGGTGCAAATCGAGGCGCCCGATCTGTGCGGCCGGTTCTCGGGCCGCAGCGTGCGCGGTGTCAATCCGCAGGCCAAAACGCCGGCGTGGATGGTGGACCGGCTGGCCCGCTGCGGCCAGCGCCCGGTGAGCGCGCTGGTGGACATCTCCAACTATGTGATGTTTGAGTACGGCCGCCCGTCGCACATTTTTGATCTGGACAAGATTCACCAGCACCTGGTGGTGCGCTGGGCCCGGGCCGGTGAAACCCTGCAATTGCTGAACGGCAACACCGTCGATCTGGACGGCGAGGTGGGCGTGATCGCCGATGCGCAAGGCGTTGAGTCACTGGCCGGCATCATGGGCGGCGCCGCCACGGCGGTGTCGGACGACACCCGAAACATCTACATCGAGGCGGCATTCTGGTGGCCCGACGCGGTGGCCGGCCGCTCACGCCGCTTCAACTTCAGCACCGATGCCGGCCACCGCTTTGAGCGCGGCGTAGACCCGGCGCTCACCGTCCAGCACATCGAGCGCATCAGCCAATTGGTGATCGACATCTGCGGTGGCCAGGCCGGCGTGATGGACGACCAGCAAGTCAACCTGCCGGTGCGCACGCCAGTCACGCTGCGCGTGGCTCGGGCCGCCAAGGTGATCGGCATGCCGATCAGCCAGGTGCAGTGCGCCCAGGTGTTCAACCGGCTTGGCCTGGATTTCACCGAGGCAGCGGGCCAACTCAGCGTCACGCCGCCGAGCTGGCGCTTCGACCTGGCCATTGAAGAAGACCTGATCGAAGAGGTGATCCGGGTCATCGGCTACGACCAGTTGCCCATCACCCCGCCGCTGGCGCCGGTCACCGCGCAATGCCAGCCCGAAGCCCGGCGTGGTGGCCATGCGGTGCGCCATGCGCTGGCCGCGCTGGATTACCAGGAAACCATCAACTTCAGCTTTGTCGAGACGCGCTGGGAGCATGATTTGCACGGCAATGCCGACCCAATCCGGGTGCTCAACCCCATCGCCGCGCCGTTGGCGGTGATGCGGTCCAGCCTGATCGGCAGCCTGGTGCAGGTGCTGCGCCACAACCTGGCGCGCAAAGCCGGCCGGGTGCGGGTGTTTGAGTTGGGCCGGGTGGCGATGCGCGATGGCCGCGTGCCGGCCGGCGACAGCACGGTGGCCGGTGTGCACCAGCCGATGCGTGTGGCCGGTCTGGCGTACGGCCCGGCGGATGCCAGGCAGTGGGGCATCAAAGAGCGGCAGGTCGATTTTTTCGATCTCAAAGGCGATGTCGAAGCGCTGCTGGCCCCTCGCACCCCCGTGTTTGTGCCCAGCGGGCATCCCGCATTGCACCCGGGACGCTGCGCCCGGGTGATGCTGGACGGCCAGGACATCGGCGTCATCGGTGAGTTGCACCCGCGCTGGCGCCAGGCCGACGATTTGCCGCAGGCACCGCTGATTTTTGAGCTGGACCTGGCGGCGGTGCGGGTGCGGCCGGTGCCGGCTTTCCAGCCGGTGCCGCGCCACCCGACGGCGTGGCGTGACCTGGCGCTGTGGGTGCCTGAAGCCGCCACGCACGACGGCCTGGTCAGCGCGCTGCGCGACGACCCGACCGGGCTGGTCCGGTCGGCCACACTGTTTGATGTGTACCGGCCAGCAGCGGCCAGCGGCGATTTCAAGGCCGGTGAGCGCAGCCTGGCAGTGCGGCTCGAACTGCTCGACCCGGCCGCCACGCTGACCGAAGACCGCATCGATGCGGCGGTGACCACCGCGCTGGCCCGCGCCGCCCAAGCCCAGGGCGCCCGGCTTCGCGCCTGACGGCCTGGTCTGCAAACTCCACAAAACCCACAAGGCCAGCACCGATGAGCACCGAAGAAGCCGCACCAGCCCGGGTGATCTTGCCGTCGATCGAGACCCCCACCTTGACCAAGGCCGAGCTGGCCGAGTTGCTGTTTGAGCGGCTGGGCTTGAACAAGCGCGAATCCAAAGACATGGTTGAGGCTTTTTTTGAGCTGGTGCACAACACGCTGGTCAAAGGCGACGATGTCAAGCTGTCGGGCTACGGCAACTTCAACATCCGGCGCAAGGCGCCACGGCCGGGCCGCAACCCGCGCACCGGTGAGGCGATCCCGATCAAGGCCCGCAACGTGGTCACTTTTCACGCCAGCCACAAGCTCAAAATGATCGTGCAAGGCGACGTGGCACTCGGCGAAGACTTCGAGTAGAGTATGAGTTCTAGCACTCACCTCGTTGATTTTTATGGAGAAACTGCTGCCTGCCCTCCCGGCAAAGCGTTACTTCACGATTGGTGAGGTGAGTGAGCTGTGTGGCGTCAAGCCGTATGTGCTGCGCTACTGGGAGCAAGAGTTCAGCCAGCTCAAACCCATGAAGCGCCGGGGCAACCGGCGTTACTACCAGCACCACGAGGTGCTGCTGATCCGCCGCATCCGCGACCTGCTCTACGACCAGGGCTTCACCATCAGCGGCGCGCGCAACCAGTTGGGTGACCTGATCGGTGCCGGCCACAGCGGCGCGCTGGCCGATGAGCCCGGCGACGTGGCCCACCCCGACGCCGATGATTTGCTTGCCCACCCTGCAGGGCCGGCCGCCCTGGCCAGCGACTTGCGCATCCCGGTGGCCGAGGTGCTTGAGCTGGCGCCCGCGCAATTGCGTGCCGAGCTTTTGTCAATCCGCGCGCTGCTCCTGGCCTGAGAGGCTGCGGTTACCGCCTATACTGGTGAGCTAGTCGGGGCGTAGCGCAGCCTGGTAGCGCACTTGCATGGGGTGCAAGGGGTCGCGAGTTCGAATCCCGCCGTCCCGACCATTGTTCACAGCTCAACGGTTCACAGATCAAACCAACGGGTTGGCCCTTTCGCAGAGCCAGCCCGTTTGGCTTTGCGGGCCCTGCTGGCAGGTTAGCGCACGGCTTGGCCGAGAATCATCGCCATGATCGATTCCTTGCTGCTGGCCGCCACCCGCATTGCCACGTTTGAGCACCAGCGGCCGATGACCAACGCCAGCGGCTTTTTCTTTGAGCGTGACGACCGGCTGTTTTTGGTCACGAGCCGGCATGTCTTGATCGACGAGCCCAGCAAACACCATCCGAACCGGATCGAGATCGAGCTGCACACCGACCCGGCTGACCTGGGCAAATCCAGCCGTTTCTCACTGCTGCTCTACCAGGACGGCAAAAGCCAGTGGCGCCAGGGCACGGACGCGGCCGGTGAGATCGACGTGGCGATGATCCAGTTGCAGCGCGGCGCGCTGCCCGAGGGCAGCCTGCTGCACGTCTTCACCCCGGCCCATCTGCAGTCGCTGGACGATCCGGTGGCCGTCGGCAGTTCGGCACTGATCGTCGGGTTTCCACTCGGCTTCCACGACACGCTGCACCACTTGCCGGTGGTGCGGCAATCGGTCATTGCGTCGGCCTTTGGCATGCGGTTCCAGGGCCTGGGCTACTTTCTCACCGACGCCCGCACCCACCGCGGCACCAGCGGTGCACCGGTGGTGATGCGCGACGCGGCGGCGCCTGCCGCTGCCGATTTGCCGTGGAAGCTGCTGGGCGTGCATTCGGCCCGGCTCGACATGGCCAACCGCGACCTGGTGCAGGATGAATCGCTGGGCTTGAACTGCGCCTGGTATGCCGACATGTTGATGACGCTGAGCGAGCCCTGACCGGTGGCGGCCGCGCCCACCCGGCCCGGCGCGCCGGCTGGGCATGGGTGGCGTGTAAGGATCGCCCAGCCCGGCCGACAGAAGCGGCATCACCCGGCTGGCGCCGACCCATCGGTCTGCCGGGCTGACCCACCTCAACCATCGTCCTGCCCAATCGGAGCCTCACCATGACCCGTCCCGCCTCAGCCACCCTGCCCACCGTCGCACTCGCGCTGGCGCTTGGCGCCGCTTTCACCGCCTTGCCGGCGGCCGCCCAAACGCCCGACACCGAGAAATGCTTTGGCGTTGCGCTGAAAGGCAAAAACGACTGCGCTGCCGGCGCGGGCACCTCTTGCGCCGGCACATCCAAAATCGATTTCCAGGCCAGCGCCTGGCGCTTGGTGCCCAAGGGCACGTGTGAAAAAACGATGTCCAACACATCACCCACCGGCCACGGCCAGTTCAAGGCATTCACCCCGAAGGCCGCTTGATGGGCCTGCCCCAGCGCGCGGGCCTGGGGCTCAAACCCCAGCAGGTGGCCGAGATCCTGGCCACCTTGCCCGACATCGGGTTTTTGGAGGTGCACGCCGAGAATTACATGGTGGACGGCGGCCCGTTGCACCACGGCCTGGCCCGCATCCGCGAGCACTACGCGCTGTCGCTGCACGGCGTGGGCCTGTCCATCGGCGGCGTTGATCCGTTGGACAGGCTTCACCTTGACCGGCTGGCCGCGCTGGCATCGCGCTACCAGCCGGCCTCGGTGTCTGAGCACCTGGCCTGGTCCAGCCACGGCGGGGTGTACTTCAATGATTTGCTGCCCCTGCCGTGGACAGCGGCCACGCTGCACCGGGTGTGTGCGCACATCGACCAGGTTCAAAACCGCCTGAAGCGCACGCTGCTGCTGGAGAACCCGGCCAGCTACCTTGAGTTCAGCAGTTCCACATTCAGCGAAAGCCAGTTCTTGGCCGAGGTGGTGCAGCGCACCGGCTGTGGCCTGCTGCTGGATGTCAGCAATGTGCAGGTGTCGTCGGTCAACCACGGCCGCGATGCGCTGGCCTACCTCGATGGCTTGCCACTGCACCGGGTCGGCCAGATTCACCTGGCTGGCTTTGCGCAAGACCGCGACGGTGCCGGCGCGCCGCTGCTGATCGACGACCACGGTGCAGCGGTGGACGGCGCTGTATGGCGGCTGTTTGCCCGCGTGCTGGCCGGCACCGGGCCGCTGCCCACGCTGATCGAGCGCGACAACAACATCCCGGCGCTGGCCGTGCTGCTGGCCGAGGCGCAGCAGGCCGACGCCTTGCTGGCCCGGGTGCCGGCGCCATGCGCCATGCCCGCGCCACCCACTCTGGCGGGTGCGCCCCCGTGATCGCCGCTGTCTGGTCTGCGGCCTTGCTCGACCCGGCCTTGCCGTGCCCTGCCGGCGTGCGGGCCAGGAACGGCTCCGACCCGGCGCTGCGGCTGGCGGTGCACCGCAACAACCTCGTCAGTGGCCTGGTCGATGGGCTGGGCTTGGGCTTTCCGGTGACACAGCAATTGGTCGGTGAGGCGTTTTTCAGGGCGATGGCGGCACTGTTTGTGCGGCAGCAGCCGCCGCGCTCGGCGGTGCTGGCCCACTACGGCGACGGGCTGGCGGGCTTTATCGACCAGTTCGGGCCTGCGTCAAGCCTGCCTTACCTGGCCGACATGGCCCGGCTGGAGCACGCCCGCACCCGGGCCTGCCATGCCGCCGATGCGCCGGTGTTGACGGCCGAGTCCGCCGCACCCGCGCTGGCCAGTGGTGTGCGCACCGGTGCGCTGCGGCTGGTTTGCCACCCCAGTTGCGGCTTGGTGGCGTCATCGCACGCGGTGGTTTCGTTGTGGGAAGCGCACCAGGTGGCGGGAGAGCCGTCGCTGGCCGCCATCGACCTGGCCCAAGCTGAGGCCGCGCTGGTGCTGCGGCCCGGGCTGGACGTGCATGTCGTGTCGTTGACGCCCGGCGCAGCGGCGTTTGTTGCGGCCCTGCTGCGGCAAGCGCAGTTGGCGGATGCCGCCACATCGGCCTTGGCCGCCGACCCCTGTTTTGACCTGACGGCCGCGCTGCGCCTTTTGATGGCGCAGGGCGCGCTGACCACGATCACGCTGCCCGACCGGCCTGCCGCACACGCTTTGCCCTAAAGGACCGCCTCATGACCACCGTCAACGCCCCGGCTGCACCCAAATCCCAGCCCGTCCTGGCCGGCCTGGCAGGCCTTGGCCAGTCGGCATTCGGCTGGCTGGCGCGCATCCCGTACAGCCTGATCGCGCTGCTGGCCCGGTTCTCCATCGCCGCCGTGTTCTGGGCGTCGGCCCAGACAAAGGTGCAAGGGCTGGTGATCAACCTGGTCAGTGGTGAGATCACGCTCGGCTGGCCGCGCCTGTCCGACAGCGCGGCAGCGCTGTTTCGCGACGAGTACAAGCTGCCGTGGCTGGCGCCCGAGCTGGCGGCCACGCTGGCGGCGTCGGCCGAGCATGCCTTCGCGCTGCTGCTGCTGCTGGGCCTGGCCACACGCCTGTCGGCCAGCGCGCTGCTGGGCATGACGCTGGTGATCCAGTTGCTGGTCTACCCCGGCGCCTATGCCACCCACGGCACCTGGGCCGCGCTGCTGCTGCTGCTGATGGCGCGCGGGCCGGGGCTGCTGTCGCTGGACCATGCACTGGTGCGCAGCGGGCGCCTGCCCGGCTTGCCGGGCTGAGGCTTGGCGCCGTGCGGCCGATCGCTGGCCGATGGCGGGCTGATTGACGGCTGCACGGCCGATGCGATCAGGGCCGTCGGGCCCGGCCCGTATCGTCGGCACCACATCAAGCCACCGGGTGCAGCGCTATTTAGCGCTTGCAGTCGGCGCAAGTGGCGCAATATCCCGTGCTGTGTGAAGGCTTGCAGCGCGACTCGATAGAATGAACCATGCCTCAGCAAGACCCACCAACGCCGCCGCCCAGGCCGCCCATGCTGCCCCGCCGCAGCAACGACGGCACGGTGGTGGCCGAGCGCAAGACCGCCCGGACCAAACCCCCGCAGTTGTACCAAGTGGTGCTGCTCAATGATGATTTCACGCCGATGGAGTTTGTCGTCATGGTGTTGCAGCAGTACTTTCGGTGTGATCTCGAAACGGCCACCCTCATCATGCTGAAAATCCACCACGAAGGCCGTGGCGTTTGCGGCGTCTTCAGCAAAGACGTTGCCGCCACCAAAGTTGAACTCGTCCTGGCCGCGGCGCGCCGCGCCGGGCATCCGCTGCAGTGCATTATGGAGGCCACATGATTGCGCAAGAACTTGAAGTCAGCCTGCACATGGCGTTTGTTGAGGCGCGCCAGCAGCGCCATGAGTTCATCACCGTTGAGCATTTGCTGCTCGCGCTGCTGGACAACCCATCGGCCGCCGAGGTATTGAAAGCCTGCGCGGCCAATATCGATGACCTGCGCAAAAGCCTGACCACTTTCATCAAAGAAAACACGCCAACCGTCGGCGGCACTGATGAGGTGGATACCCAGCCCACACTGGGTTTCCAGCGGGTGATCCAGCGCGCCATCATGCATGTGCAGTCCACCGGCTCGGGCAAAAAAGAGGTCACCGGCGCGAATGTGCTGGTGGCGATATTTGGCGAGAAAGATTCCCATGCGGTGTATTACCTGCACCAGCAGGGCGTCACCCGGCTCGACGTGGTCAATTTCATTGCCCACGGCATCAAGAAGAGTGAGCCGCCCGAGCCCACCAAGTCGAGTGAGCCGAGCGGTGAATCTGAAAAAGAAGAATCTGGCGACCCCGGCAAGGGCTCACCGCTTGATCAATTCACCCAGAATCTGAACCAGCAGTCCAAAGAGGGCAAGATCGATCCGCTGATCGGCCGCGATGCCGAGGTTGAGCGGGTGATCCAGATTCTCTGCCGGCGCCGCAAGAACAACCCGCTGCTGGTCGGTGAAGCAGGCGTGGGCAAAACCGCGATTGCCGAAGGCCTGGCCTGGCGCATCACCCAGGGCGAAGTGCCCGAGGTTCTGGCCTCGTCCACGGTGTATTCACTCGACATGGGCGCGTTGCTGGCCGGCACCAAATACCGGGGTGATTTTGAGCAACGCCTCAAAGGCGTGCTCAAACAACTCAAAGACCAGCCCAATTCAGTGCTGTTCATCGACGAGATTCATACCCTGATCGGTGCCGGAGCGGCCTCCGGTGGCACGCTGGATGCCAGCAACCTGCTCAAACCCGCGCTGAGTAACGGCACGATGAAATGCATCGGCGCCACCACCTTCACTGAATACCGGGGTATCTTCGAGAAAGACGCCGCGCTGTCGCGTCGTTTCCAGAAAATCGATGTGGTTGAGCCGTCGGTCGAGCAGACGGTTGAAATACTCAAGGGCCTGAAGTCGCGTTTCGAAGACCACCACAACGTCAAATACGCGCTGGGCGCGTTGCAGGCGGCGGCCGAGTTGTCGGCCAAGTTCATCAACGACCGACATCTGCCCGACAAAGCGATTGACGTGATCGACGAGGCCGGCGCCGCGCAGCGCATCCTGCCCAAGAACAAGCAGAAAAAGACGATCACCCGCAACGAGGTGGAAGAGATCGTGGCCAAGATTGCGCGCATCCCGCCGGCGTCGGTCTCCAACGACGACCGCAGCAAGCTCAAAAGCCTGGACCGCGATTTGAAGAGCGTGGTGTTCGGCCAAGAGCCGGCCATCGACGCGCTGGCTGCGGCCATCAAGATGGCCCGGTCCGGCCTGGGCCGGCCCGACAAGCCGATCGGCTCGTTCCTGTTCTCGGGCCCCACCGGCGTGGGCAAGACCGAGGTGGCCAAGCAATTGGCCTACATCCTGGGCATCGAATTGATCCGCTTTGACATGTCCGAGTACATGGAGCGCCACGCGGTCAGCCGGCTGATCGGCGCACCGCCGGGCTATGTGGGCTTTGACCAGGGCGGCTTGCTGACCGAGGCGGTGACCAAAAAGCCGCACTGCGTCTTGCTGCTCGACGAGATCGAAAAAGCGCACCCGGATGTCTACAACGTGCTGTTGCAGGTGATGGACCACGGTGCGCTGACCGACAACAACGGGCGCAAGGCCGACTTCCGCAATGTCATCATCATCATGACGACCAACGCGGGCGCCGAGACGATGAACAAGTCCACCATCGGCTTTACCACGGTGCGAGAGCAGGGCGACGAGATGGCCGACATCAAGCGCATGTTCACGCCCGAGTTCCGCAACCGGCTGGATGCGACGGTGAGCTTCAAGTCGCTGGACGAAAGCATCATCCTGCGCGTAGTTGACAAGTTCTTGCTGCAGCTCGAAGCCCAGTTGGCCGAGAAAAAGGTGGAGGTCACCTTCACCGACACGCTGCGCAAGCACCTGGCCAAAAAAGGCTTTGACCCGCTGATGGGCGCGCGGCCGATGCAGCGGCTGATCCAGGACACGATCCGCCGGGCGCTGGCCGACGAATTGCTGTTTGGCCGGCTGGTGGACGGTGGCCGGCTGACGGTGGATGTGGACGACAAGAGCGAGGTGCAGCTCGACATCCAGCCGCCGCGCAAAAACGACAAGGCCAAGACCGAGGTGGCGCCGGCCTGACCGGGGCCTTGACCGTCACGCCGCGTGGAAAGCGGCGGTGTCCTGCCCGAAGTAGCGCGCCAGCAAACCGTACAAGACGGGATGCGTGGCGCGCATCTCTTTGGGCGTGACAAAAAAGCTTTCGGTGGCCACGGCAAAGAATTCCTCCACGCCGGTGGCGCCGTAGGGGTCGAGCAGGGTGTCTTGGCCGGCGTCCACGGCGCTGCAAAAGCGTTCGAACTCACCGTCGATCACCCGGATCCATGCCTCGCGGTCAGCGCTGCTGGGTTGGGGCGGCACGCCGTCGGCCTGGCCGTCGCCCATGTCCAGCACGTGGGCAAACTCGTGGATCACCACGTTGTAGCCCCATTCGGCTGATTCCCCCGCCTCGCTCACGTCCACCCACGACAGCGTCACCGGGCCGCCGGCCATCGCCTCGCCGGTCAGCGCTTCCTCGTAGTTGTGCACGATGCCGTCGTCGTCGGTCACCTCGCGCCGTGCCACCACCTCGTCGGCATGCACCACGATGCCGACAAAGCTGCGGTAGGGCGCCAGGCCAAAGCGCAGCACCGGCAGGCAGGCCTGGGCGGCGATGCAGACGGCCATCGCGTCATCCACCACCAGGCCGCCGACGCCGGTGAACTCTTTTTCGTCCAGAAACAGGCTGGCCAGGCGGCGCAACTCGGCCTGGTCTGGCAACGGCCGGTGGGCCAGAAAGGGTAGGCGCGCCAGCGTCAGCGCCCAGAGTGCGTCGGGGATCGCCCGCCGCGCCAGCGCCTGCGCCTCACGGTGCGCTTGCCAGCGGCGCCAGAGCGTTTTCAAGCGGGCTCTTTCAAGCGGGCCGCTTCAAACAATTGCCGCCGGGCTGGCCAAGTCCAGGCTTTGCAAACCGGCCGCTGTCAGGCGCAGCAGGCGGGCCCGGTACGGCGGGTGGTCCAGATCCCAATCGCCCAGCACGTGGCGCGTGTGCCCACCGGGCAGCGGGTGCACCGCCGGCCGGTGGGTATGGCCGTGGATCAAACCCTCGGCGCCGGCCTGGGCCAGCCAGGCGCTGGCGGCGGCGCTGTCCACATCGGCCCAGTAGCCCGGCGGCTGGCCGGCCTGGTGGGCCGCGCTGGCGTCGCGCATGCCGCGCCCCTGTTGCCCGCGCTCGGCCAGCGGCAGCGCCAGAAAGCACTGCTGCCAATCAGGGTGGCGCACCTGCTGGCGGAACTGCTGATAGGCGGTGTCGGCGAGGCACAGCGCGTCACCGTGGCTAAGCAGCCAGCGCCGGCCCCAGGCTTGCAGCACGGTGGGGTCGGCCAGGCGGCGCACCCCCGTCTCGGCCAGCAGCGCATCGCCGACCAGAAAATCCCGGTTGCCGGGCATGAAGGCCAGCACCCGCTGGGCGCTGGCTTGGCGCAGCACAGCCGCGCAGGCGGCCTCAAAGCCGCTGTGGCGGGCGTCGTCGCCAACCCAGACCTCAAACAGATCACCCAGCATCAGCACCGCATCGGCCTGGGTGGCCAGCAGGTGGGTGCGCCAGGCGTTGAAGGTGCGCGGCATGTCGGCCGTCAAATGCACATCCGACAGCAGATCGATGCACTGCCAGGCCGGGTCGGCCAGCAGCGTTGGGAACGCGGCTGGGCTGTCGCGGTTCACGCCAGCGCTCAAGCCGCTGTCAGACGATTTCGACGGCCTTCAAGATCACCACGTCGTCGTTGGGCACGTCGTCATGGCCGCCTTTGCGGCCGGTGGCCACGCCCTCGATCTTGTCCACCACGTCGATACCGCCCACCACCTTGCCAAACACCGCATAGCCCCAGCCCTGGGCGCTCTCGGCGCTGTGGTTCAAAAAGGTGTTGTCGGTGGCGTTGATGAAAAACTGCGCCGTGGCCGAGTGCGGCGCGCTGGTGCGCGCCATCGCCAGCGTGTACTTGTGATTCTTCAAGCCGTTATTGGCCTCGTTTTTTATCTCGCCCTGGGTGGGTTTTTGCTTCATGCCGGGCGCAAAACCGCCGCCTTGAACCATGAAACCCTTGATGACGCGGTGGAACACCGTGCCGTCGTAATGGCCGCTGCGCACGTAGTTGAGAAAGTTGTCCACCGACAGCGGCGCTTTGGCGTCGTCCAGCTCGATCTGGAAAACACCAGCGCTGGTGGTCATTTCTACGGTTTTGGTCATTTGATTTCTCCGATGAGGGTGGCTTGTTTGATCAGAATGGGTTGTTGCGGCACGTTTTGGTAATCGGCCTTGTTGCCCACCGGCACGATTTTGATGCGGTCCACCACATCCATGCCCTCGATCACCCGGCCGAACACGGCATAGCCGTTGCCGTCGGGTGAGTTGGCGGCGTCCAGCCGCAGGTTGTCGCCCAGGTTGATAAAGAATTGTGCCGTGGCCGAATCAGGTATCTGGGTGCGGGCCATCGCCAGGCTGCCGCGCACATTCGACAAGCCGTTTTTTGATTCCAGCGGGATCGGTGCCCGGGTCGGTTTTTCTTGCAGGTCGGCCAGCATGCCGCCGCCCTGCACCATGAAGCCGTCGATCACGCGGTGGAAGATGGTGCCGTTGTAGTGGCCGGCCTTGACGTACTGCACAAAATTGGCCACGGTCTTGGGCGCTTTTTCAGCGTCGAGCTGCAGCACGATGTCGCCCATCGACGTGGCCAGCTTGACTCTCTGGGACCAGGCCGGGGCGCTGGCGGTGAGGCTGGCAAGCAATCCGGCCAGCAGGACAAGCTTTTTCATTCAGGGGTTCCTCGGGTCAAAAAGGGGGTGGTGTTGCAGCCTGGGTGGCCGGGGATCGGGCCGTCATCGGGCGGCGGCCAGCTCACGCGCCAGCCGCAGCTTGTTTTGCAGGCCGGCATCGCTGCGCGGGCCGGTGGCCGCCTCGTAGGCGCGCTGGGCCAGCCGCACCAGCACATCGCCCAGATTCTGCTGCGCCGTGCGGTAGCCCGGATCGAGGCGCAGGGCCGATTCAAGCAGCGCGCGTGCCGGGTCCAGCCGGCCGGCGGCGGCTTGCAGCACGGCCAGGTTGTTGTACGGCTCGGGCAGGTCCGGGAACTCCTGGGTCAGCCGCTGCAGCAGGGCGCTGGCCTCATCGCTGCGGCCGTACTCGGCCAGCATCACCGCCTTCAAGAAAAGCAGGCCGGCGTCGCCAGGGTGCTGCGCCAGTGTGGCGTCGAGCCGCTGCAGCGCGGCGGCCGTCTCGCCCCGGCGGAACTGCTGCTCAATCTCGCGCGTGGCCTCGTGCAGCAGGGGGCCGGCGTCAGCGGCATGCACGGGCAGCGTTGACAGCACGCCCAAAAGCGCCGCCAAAAACAGCGCCAGCAGACCAGCCGCCAGCCCGCGCAGCAGGCGCAGAAAGGCAGGACATCGAGGGGTCGAAAAGCAGTGCAAACGGGCAGCCAGGCAGGCGAATCGGGGGTGACGGTGGCAACACCGCCGCTATACTGATTTGATTGTATCGACCCTTGTTCAGGGGGCCGATCACCGGGGTCACACCGCCTTCTGCGCCGCACCGCCGGCTGCTGGCGCCCCCGCCCCCGCCCAAATCCAGCCCCCGGTCGCCATGCTTGCGGCCGTTTTCACCTCGGTCGATGTCCCTGCGCCTCTTCAATTCGCTGACCCGCCGCCTTGAGCCCTTCACGCCCATCGTCCCGGGCCAGGTGCGCATATACGTTTGCGGCATGACGATTTACGACCTGTGCCACATGGGCCATGCCCGCATGATGATGGCCTTTGATGTGGCCTGCCGCTGGCTGCAAAGCAGTGGCTACCAGGTGACTTACGTGCGCAACATCACCGACATCGAGGACAAGATCATCAAGCGCGCGGTCGAGCGCGGCATCACCATCCGGGCGCTCACCGACGAGATGATTGCCGCGATGCGGCAAGACCTGGCCGCCATCGGCACCGTGCCGCCCACCCATGAGCCGCGGGCCACCGATTACGTGCCGCAGATGCTGTCGATGATCCGCACGCTCGAAGCCAAGGGCCTGGCCTACCGTGCCAGCGCGGGTGCAACAGGCGGCGATGTGAACTTTGCGGTGCGCAAGTTTCCGGGCTACGGCAAGTTGTCGGGCAAAAGCATTGACGATTTGCGCGCCGGTGAGCGGGTGGCGGTGGCCAACGGCAAAGACGATCCGCTCGATTTTGTGCTGTGGAAGGCTGCCAAGCCCGACGAGCCGGCCGATGCGGTGTTTGACGGCGGCGGCGCTCAGGGTTATGGCCCGGGCCGGCCGGGCTGGCACATCGAGTGCTCGGCAATGGCCTGCGCGCTGCTCGGTGAGCGCTTTGACATCCACGGCGGCGGCCAGGATTTGCAGTTTCCGCACCACGACAACGAGATTGCGCAAAGCGAGGGCGCGCTGGGCCACCCGTTTGTCAACTATTGGCTGCACAACGGGTTTTTGAATATCGACAACGAGAAGATGTCAAAAAGCCTGGGTAACTTTTTCACCATTCGCGAGGTATTGCAAAAGTTTGATGGCGAAAGCCTGCGGTTTTTCATGCTGCGCACCCATTACCGCAGCCCGTTCAATTTCAGCGACACCTTGCTGGACGATGCGCGCACCGCCTTGCGCCGGCTCTACACCGCGCTGGACGGCATTGACCTGCCGGCGCCCGGGGCCGGCATTGACTGGGCCCAAGCGCAGGCGGCGGCTTTCAAGGCGGCAATGGACGACGACTTCAACACCCCGGGTGCGCTGGCGGTGCTGTTTGATCTGGCCAATGAGTGCAACCGCAGCCGATCGGCCGAGACCGGCGCACTGCTGCGCGCATTGGCCGGCACGCTGGGCGTGTTGCAGCAAGCCCCGCGCGATTACCTGCAAGCCGGCAGCGGCCTGGCTGAGCCGGCCATCGCCGACTTGATTGCCGCCCGCAGCGCGGCCAAACTGGCGAAGAACTTTGCCGAGGCAGACCGCATCCGGCGCGACCTGGCTGGGCAGGGCATCGCGCTGAAAGATTCGGCCCAAGGCACCACCTGGGTCAGAGCCTGAGCATGCCGAAACGCGATTCGGCCGGCCCCCCGGTCACCCCCGTCGTCCCGTCCGCCGGCAGAGCCGCCAGCCCACTGCCGGGCGTTGCGCCAGCAACAATCAACCCGGTGGCCGCCCCGCCGGCCGGTGTTACCCCGCCGTACTGGGACGACGCCTGCCGCCACTTGGCCAAACGTGATCGGGTGATGAAAAAACTGATCCCGCAATTTGGCCAGGCGCGGCTGCAAAGCCGGGGCGATGCGTTTACCACGCTGGCCCGGTCCATCGTCGGCCAGCAAATCTCGGTCAAGGCCGCGCAGTCGGTGTGGGACCGGTTTGTGGCGGTGGTGGGCGGGCCGGCCAGCCACCTGGCGCCCACGTCGGTGCTGGCGCAAGACACACCGGCGCTGCGCGGTGCCGGCCTGTCCGGCCGCAAGGCCGAGTACCTGACCGATCTGGCCCGGCATTTTGCGTCGGACGCGGTGCATGTTGCACTGTGGCAGCAGATGGACGACGACGCCATCATCGACGAGCTGGTGGCCATCCGCGGCATCGGCCGCTGGACGGCCGAAATGTTCCTGATCTTCCACCTGATGCGGCCGAACGTGATGCCGCTCGATGACCTGGGTTTGATCAAAGGCATCAGCCAGGGTTATTTCAGCGGTGAGCCGGTGTCACGCGCCGAGGCGCGCGAGGTGGGCGAGGCCTGGGCGCCGTTCCGCTCGGTCGCCACCTGGTATATCTGGCGCAGTCTGGATCCGCTGCCGGTAAACTATTGAGCCTGACTCAATCACCAATCCAGCGGATGAGCAAACGACATTTCCTCGATTTTGAGCAGCCGATTGCCGAGCTTGAAAGCAAGATTGAAGAACTGCGCTTTGTGCAGTCTGAATCGGCGGTGGATATCTCGGACGAGATCGGCCGGCTCGACAAAAAAAGCCAGCAACTGGCCAAAGACATTTATGCCAGCCTGACGCCCTGGCAGGTGACGCAGATTGCGCGCCATCCGCAGCGGCCCTACACGCTGGATTACGTGGCCGAGATGTTCACCGACTGGCAAGAGCTGCACGGCGACCGCAGCTTTGCCGACGATGCGTCGATCGTCGGTGGCCTGGCGCGCTTCAACGGCCTGGCCTGCATGGTGATCGGCCAGCAAAAAGGCCGCGACACCAAAGAACGCGGCCTGCGCAACTTTGGCATGTCGCGCCCCGAGGGCTACCGCAAGGCGCTGCGGCTGATGAAGCTGGCCGAGAAGTTTGGCCTGCCGGTATTTACTTTTGTCGATACCCCCGGTGCCTATCCCGGCATCGGCGCCGAGGAGCGCGGCCAGTCCGAGGCCATCGGCCGCAACATCTTCGAGATGTGCCAGCTCGAGGTGCCGATCATCGTCACCATCATCGGCGAGGGCGGCTCGGGCGGCGCGCTGGCCATCAGCGTGGGCGACCAGGTGCTGATGTTGCAGTTTTCGGTGTATTCGGTGATCTCGCCCGAGGGTTGCGCGTCGATCCTGTGGAAGACAGCCGAGCGCGCACCCGACGCCGCCGAGGCGCTGGGCATCACGGCGCACCGGCTGAAGGCGCTGGGGCTGATCGACAAGGTGGTGAGTGAGCCGGTGGGCGGTGCGCACCGCGATGCCCGGCAAATGGCCTCGCAACTCAAGCGCGCGCTGGTCGATGCGCTGCGCCAGGTGTCGGACTTGAAGCCCAAAGAGTTGCTGCAACGGCGCTACGACCGGCTGCAGGCCTACGGCCGCTACAACGACACCAAAGACCGCTGACGGCAGTGGGCACGGCCAGGCCCGACGCCAGCGCCGCCACCGTGGCGGTGGCGTTCAGCGGTGGCGGCGATTCACTGGCGCTGCTGCATGCCACCTGCCAGGCCGCACGGGCGCTGGGCCTGCAGGTGGTGGCGCTGCACGTGCACCACGGTTTGCTGGCCGAAGCCGATGGCTGGGTGACATCGGCGCAGCGCCTGTGCGCCCGCTGGCGCCGCCACGGCCTGCCGCTGCGGCTGCGTTGGGGCCGGCTGGCCGGTACACCCGCGCCGGGTGACAGCCGGGAGGCCTGGGCCCGCGCGGGCCGCTACACACTGCTGGCGCGTTTGGCGCGGGAGGAGGGCGCCAGCCTGCTGCTGCTGGCCCAGCACCGCCGTGACCAGGCAGAAACCGTGCTGTTGCAGGCCCTGCGCGGCGCTGGCCCGGCGGGCTTGTCGGCGATGCCGGTGAGCGCCGAGCGCCAAGGCTTGGTCTGGGTCCGGCCCTGGCTGGACCAGCCACGCGAATCGATCGACGCTTATTTGCGCCGCCACCACCTGCGTCCGGTGGCCGACCCGTCCAACTTCGACCGTCGGCTGGCGCGCAACCGGCTGCGCTTGCAGGTCTGGCCGTCCCTGCTGGCGGCATTTGGCGATGCGGAAACCGCGCTGGCCGGCGCGGCGCGGCGGGCGCAAGAAGCGGCTGCCGCGCTGGCCGAGCTGGCCGCGCTGGATCTGGCGCCGCTGGTGGACGGTCAAAGGCGGCTGGCGGTGGCCGGCTGGCGGCTGCTTTCTCCCGCCCGCCAGGCCAACGCGCTGCGCGCCTGGTGGGCGGCGCAGGCCGGGCGGGGTGCGCCAGAGGCGCTGGTGCAGCGTCTGCTGGCGCAGGTGCCGGCGCAGGGCGCCGCGCGCTGGCCGGCCGGGGGGTTGGCGGTGTGCGTGCTGTACCGGGGGCGCTTGCAGCATCTGGCGCAGTGGCCGGCCGGGCCAGATGGGCCGGTAGCAACGCCACCGCAGGCACCCGCAACGTCGCCCTCGCCCTCAACATCGGCATGGCTGGATTTCTCACAGCCCGGCCGCTGGGCGGCGCCCGGCTGGCCCGGGGTCTGGGAGGTCAGCGTTTGCGCCGCTGGCGGTGCGTCGCCGGCCTGCTTGCAAGCAGTGGCGGTGCGGGCCCGCAGCGGCGGTGAGCGGTTTCAAGCCAGCGCACGCGGCTTGCCGCAATCGCTGAAGAAGCAGTACCAGCAGGCCGGCATTGCGGCGCACGGCCGCAGCGGACCGTTGCTGTGGTCGGCCGGGCGCTTGTTGTGGGTGCCCGGGCTGGGCATCGATGCGCGCTGCCTGGCGGCCGACGGGGAACCGCAGTTGACGCTGCGCTGGTGTACCGACGCCGCGCTGTCCGCCCCGGCGCAGGCCGGCAGCTAAAATCCCGGGTTGCACACGGGGCCTTGCTGCCTCGGCATTCCAGGCAATCCAGCCCCAGCCAGTCACTCCCGACCCGTCACTCCCGACCATCATGGCCCTGATCGTCCACAAATACGGCGGCACGTCGATGGGCTCACCCGAGCGCATCCGCAACGTCGCCAAACGGCTGGCCAAATGGGCCCGCGCCGGCCACCAGATGGTGGTGGTGCCGTCGGCGATGAGCGGTGAGACCAACCGCCTGCTCGGCCTGGCCAAAGAGGTGTTTCCCGGCGTGCCTGAGGCCGCCGCGCTGCGCGAACTCGACATGATTGCGGCCACCGGCGAGCAGGTGTCGGTGGGTCTGCTGGCACTGGCCCTGCAGGCCGAGGGGCTGGCAGCCATCAGCTACACCGGCTGGCAAGTGCCGGTGCGCACCAACTCGGCCTACACCAAGGCCCGCATCGAAAGCATCGACGACGTGCGGGTGCGTGCCGATCTGGCGGCCGGCCGGGTGGTGGTGATCACCGGCTTCCAGGGCATCGACGACAGCGGCGCCATCACCACGTTGGGCCGAGGCGGCTCGGACACCTCGGCGGTGGCGATTGCCGCTGCGCTGGGCGCGGCCGAATGCCTGATCTACACCGATGTGGACGGCGTCTACACCACCGACCCGCGCGTGGTGCCCGAGGCCCGGCGCATGCACACCATCAGCTTCGAAGAGATGCTGGAGATGGCCAGCCTGGGCAGCAAGGTGCTGCAAATCCGGTCGGTTGAATTTGCCGGCAAATACCGGGTGCCGCTGCGCGTGCTGTCGAGCTTCACGCCCTGGGACATCGACATCGACGTCGAGGCCCGGTCGGGCACGCTGATCACTTTCGAGGAAGACGCACAAATGGAACAAGCCGTTGTCTCGGGCATCGCCTTCAACCGCGATGAGGCCAAGTTCACCGTGGTCGGCGTGCCCGACACGCCGGGCATTGCCTACAAGATTCTGGGCGCGGTGGCCGAGGCCAATATCGATGTCGATGTGATCGTGCAGAACGTTTCGCACGACGGCCGCACCGATTTCTCGTTCACCGTGCACCGCCATGATTTTCAACGCATCCACGACTTGCTGAAAAACACCATCGTGCCCAGCACGGGCGCGCTGCAGTTCACCGCCGACGCGCGCATCTGCAAGGTGTCGATCGTGGGCATCGGCATGAAAAGCCATGCTGGCGTGGCCAGCACGATGTTCCGCACGCTGGCCGAAGAGGGCATCAACATCCAGATGATCACCACCAGTGAGATCAAAACCTCGGTGGTGCTGGACGAAAAATACATGGAGTTGGCGGTGCGCGCGCTGCACCGGGCGTTTGGCCTGGACGCGCCCGAGGCGCTGGCCTGAGTTGCGGGCTGCGCTAGAATCGCCGGATTGCCCCGGGAGACGTGACCGAGTGGCCGAAGGTGCTCCCCTGCTAAGGGAGTATGGGGTTAAAAGCTCCATCGAGGGTTCGAATCCCTCCGTCTCCTCCAGACCCAGCCCCCGGCCAATACCGGGGGCTTTTTTCTGGGCGAAGTGGCGTCGTCAGAGGGTCACTCCTGCCGCGAAAACGTCAGCAGCATCGTCGGCGGGATGCGGCCGTCGGTGTCGCGCGGCAGGGTGGCGGTGCGGTCGATGGCGCGCAGCACGATGTCGTCCCACACCGCATTGCCGCTGGGTTGGGTGATGCGCCGGCCGACGATGCTGCCGTCGGGCGCGCATTTGACTTCGACCTCGGTGATCGGGTTGCCAACCACCTCGGCGGCCTTGATCAGGTTGCTCTTGATGCGGGCGCTGACCCGCCCGGCATAGCCGGCCGACGTGGCCGGTCCGGCAGTCGCATTCGCGGCACCTGTAGCGCCAGCCGCCCCGGCGCCGCCAGCCTGGCCCAGCATGCGCTTCAAGTTTTCTTCACGCTGCTTGGCCAGCACGGCGTCCTGCACCTGGGTTGCAGCCTCTTTTTGCTGCTTGTCGCGCTGCTGGGCCAGATCACGCTGGCGCTGCTCGTCGCGGGCTTTGGCGTCTTTGGCAGCCAGGTCGCGCTGGCGGGCCTGGGCTTTGTCGTCGGCCAGGCGTTTGTCATCCTGTTTTTGCTTCAGTCGCAGCGCGTCGGCCACGGCCTGGCGCTCACGCTCGGCGGCGGCATGCGATTCACGGGCCAGCGCTTCTTGCTGGGCCTTTTTCCGCTGCGCGGCTTTTTCGAGCGCGATCTCGGCGTCGCGTTCGGCAGCGCTGGGTGGTGGCGGCTCGACGCGGCGCACCGGGTCGGGCTTGGGGGCTGGGGCCGGCGTGGGCGCAGGTGCAGGCTTGGGTGTGGGTGCTGGTGCGGCGGCGGTGGGCGCGGCAGGCCGTGCCACAGGCCCGGGCGCTGCCGCCTGCGGCACGGCCGCCCACAGCTCGGCGCTGAGCACCGCCTCCTGCCGGGGCAGGCGCCAGTTCAAACCCAGTGCCAGCGCGCCGATCAGCCCAGCATGGGCCAGCAGCGCCAGCGCCGCGCCCAGGGCCAGCGGGTGGTCGTTGCGCGGCAGCAGTGCAGCTCGCGCCAGCGCAGCGGCCACCGTCAGCCGCCCTGTTTGACCGACAGGCCGACGCGCACAAAACCGGCGCGCTGCAGCACGTCCATCGCTTTGACCACCTGCTCGTATTTGACGGCCTTGTCGGCCGAGATCACCACCGGCACCTTGGCATCGCCCGCTTGCAGCGCCTTCACCGCCGCCGCCAGCCTGGCCACGGTGGTGGCTTGCGGCTCACCGCCGTCGAGCCGCAGGCGCAGCTTTTCGTCGCTGCCCACAATCACCTCCACCACCCGGGCGGGCCGGTTGGCGGCCTTGCCGACGCTGGGCAGATCGACGATGCCGGTGGTGATCAGCGGCGCGGTGACCATGAAGATGATCAGCAGCACCAGCATCACGTCGATGAACGGCACCATGTTCATCTCAGCGATGGCGCGGCGGCCTCGGCGGCCGCCCCGGGAGACGACGGCGGGCATGCCGGCCTACCGGGCAGCCACCGCCGCCGTGGCGGGCGGTTGGCCGGCGTTGCGCTGCAGGATGTTGGAGAACTCTTCAACAAAGCTTTCCAACTGGATGGCCATGCGGTCGATGTCGCGGGCAAAGCGGTTGTAGGCCACCACCGCCGGGATGGCGGCAAACAGCCCGATGGCAGTGGCCACCAGGGCCTCGGCAATGCCCGGTGCCACCGTGGCCAGCGTCACCTGCTGGACGTTGGACAGCCCGACAAACGCATGCATGATGCCCCACACCGTGCCAAACAGGCCGACATACGGGCTGACCGAGCCCACGCTGGCCAGAAAGCCGACATTGCCCTCGATGGCGTCGAGCTCACGCTGCAGGCTGGCGCGCATCGCCCGGCGCGCGCCGTCCATCTGGGCTTGCACCTCTTGCCGGCGCTCGCGCAGCTTCAAGAACTCACGCATGCCGCTGGCAAAGATGCGCTCCATCGTCGAGCTGTCGGCCTTGCCGCTGGCGCTGTTGAACAGATCGTTCAGGTTCTTGCCCGACCAGAACTCTTGCTCAAACGCCTCATTGCCCTGCCGCAGCCGGCGCAGGCCAAACAGCTTGTTGAAAATCACCGTCCAACTGGCCAGCGAGGTGATCAGCAACCCCGCCATCACCAACTGCACCACAAAGCTGGCATGCAGCACCAGCGTGATGATCGAGAAATCCTGGTTCATGGGCGGCCGTGGCTTGGGTCGGATTCGGGGAGTGGGCGCGGGGCTGGATCAGGCCAGCACCCGTTGCAGCCGGTGCAGTGCCTCGTCCAGCTTGTCGCGGCTGCTGGCAAACGACAGGCGCAACCAGCGCGCCGGATCGTGGCGGCCAAAGTCGCGGCCGGGGGTCAGCGCCACGTGGGCGCTGTGCATCAGTGCCAATGCAAAATCCCAACTGTCGGGGCTGTGCGCGCTGCAATCGGCGTAGGCGTAAAACGCGCCGTCGGGCAGCACCGGCACCGTCAGGCCAATGCGGTTCAGCGCCGGCACCACCAAATCACGCCGGGCCCGGAACTCCGCCCGGCGGCGCTCATATTCGGCCATCGACTCGGGCTGAAAACAGGCCAGCGCGGCATGCTGGGCAATGGTGGACGCGCAGATGAACAGGTTTTGCGCCAGCCGCTCCACCGGCGCCACCAGTGGCTCGGGCAGCACCAGCCAGCCCAGCCGCCAGCCGGTCATGCTGAAGTATTTCGAGAAACTGTTCACCGAGACGATGTGCTCGCCCAACTGCAAGGCGCTGTGGCCGAAGGTGTCGTCGTAGCTCAGGCCGAGGTAGATCTCGTCAACGATGAGGGCGCCACCGTGGCCGCTCACCACCGCGTCGATGCGGCGCAACTCGTCCGGGTGGATCGACGTGCCGGTGGGGTTGCTGGGTGAGGCCAGCAGCACGCCCCGGGTGGCGGGTGTCCAGGCCTGGGCCACCGCAGCAGCATCGAGCTGAAAGCGCTGTGCAGCGCTGGTGGGCAGCAGCCGGGCCACGGCATCGGCGGCGGCCACGAAGTGGCGGTTGCAGGGGTAGCTGGGGTCGGGCATCAGCACCTGGTCGCCGGCCTCGAACAGCGCCAGGCAGGCGAGTTGCAAGGCCGCCGACGCGCCAGCGGTGATGACGATGCGGCGCGCCGGCACAGCCAGCCCAAAACGCTGGGCATACCAGGCGGACAGCGCCTCGCGCAGCGCGGGCAGGCCCATTGCCTCGGTGTACTGGGTGCGGCCGGCGCGGATGGCGCGCTCGGCGGCTTCTTGCACCAGCGGCGGCGCGGTGAAATCGGGCTCGCCGATGTTCAGGAACAGCATTCGCTCGCCGCCTTGCGCCGGATCACAGGCCGGGCTGGCGGCGATCAGCGCGGCGGCTTTGGCGCACTCCATGACGTAAAAAGGCTCGATGTGGTCGAGCCGCTTGGCCAGTTTCATGGCATCAGCTTCATGACATCCGGCTCATGACATCCGCCTCATACGCCTGCTTGGTCGCGCTGGCGCAGGGTGACGGGCCCGCCGCTGCGGCAGCGTGCTGTGCGCCCTCACCCCAACCCTCTCCCGCGTGCGGGAGAGGGTGCAGCGCCCGGTGCGGGGCCGGCCAGGCGCGCCTCGTTGCGCGCCTTGACTTCAACCGGCCGCAGGTCAGTGGCGGTTTTGTCCAGCACGCCGTTGACGTACTTGTGGCCGTCGGTGCCGCCGAAGCTCTTGGCCAGCTCCACCGCCTCATTGATGACCACCCGGTACGGGATGTCGATGCAGTGCGTCAGCTCGTAGGCGCCGATCATCAGCACCGCATGCTCCACCGGCGACAGCAGCGTGGTCTTGCGGTCGACGTGGCGCGCCAGCACGGCGTCCAGCACCACGGCCTCGGCGATGCCGCCGTGCAGCAGCGCATCAAAGTGCGCCTTGTCGCATTTCTCGAAGCCCTCCTGCTCCTGGATGTGGGCTTCGATCTCGGCCCCATCGGTGCGGCTGACCAGCCACTGGTACAGGCCCTGCAAGGCCAGCTCACGGGCCCGGCGGCGGGTCGATTTGGCCTGCGGCTTGCGCGCCGGTCTGGCGCTTTGGGCCGGGTTGTCGGCCGGGCCGTTGTCGGCTTTGTCCGGGCCTTCGCCGATGTTGCTCACGTCAGCTCGTCCAGCAAATTGGCCATTTCCACCGCCACCCGGGCAGCGTCGCGGCCTTTGTCGTCAGCCCGGGCCCAGGCCTGGGCTTCGTTCTCGACGGTGAGCACGGCGTTGGCCACCGGCAGGGTGTGGTCGAGTGCCACCCGGCTGATGCCGGCGCCGCTCTCGTTGGCCACCAGCTCGAAGTGGTAGGTCTCGCCGCGGATGATGCAACCGAGTGCGATCAGCGCATCAAAATCGTCGCTCTCGGCCATCGCCTGCAGAGCCACCGGCACCTCCAATGCGCCGGGCACGGTGATGTGGCGGATGTTGTCGGGCGCCACGCCCAGCGCGGCCAGCTCGGCCAGGCAGGCCCGGGCCATCGCGGCCGTCAATTCGGCATTGAAGCGGGCTTGCACGATGCCGATCGACAGGCGGCTGCCGTCGAGCAGGGCGGCGCTGGCCGGGCGGTCGCCCTGGTTGGCGTTCTGCATGGAGACTCTCAGAGAAAAAGGAGGTCGGGCACGTTTTCAGGCCGGGTCGTCAGGCCAGCGCCGGCACAAAGCTGGTGACCTCCAGCCCGTAGCCCACCATGCTGGGCATGCGGCGCGGGTTGCCCAGCAGCTTCATCCGGGTGATGCCCAGATCGCGCAGGATTTGCGCGCCCACGCCGTAGGTGCGCAAATCCATCTGCCGGCCGCGCTCAGCCCTTGGCACCTGCTGCGGCAGCACTTGCGGCAGCAGCGTCAGCACGTCGTGGCCGCAGTTGAGCAGCACGGCCAGGCCGGCCGGCGCGGCCTGCAGCGCGGCCAGTGCTTTGGGCAATGACCACGAATGGCCGCTGCGCCCGGTGTCGAGCAAATCCATCGCGGTGAAGGGCTCATGCACCCGCACCAGCACCTCGTCGCCTTGCAGCCATTTGCCGTGGCGCAGCGCCAGATGCAGGCCACCCGACCGATCCCGGAAGGCGATGCAGCGGAAGCTGCCCTGGGCGGTGACCAGCTCACGCTCACCGGCGCGCTCGATCAGCGTCTCATTGTGTGAGCGGTGGGCGATCAAATCAGCGATGGTGCCGATCTTCAGGCCGTGCAGCTTGGCAAATTCTTGCAACTCGGGCAGGCGGGCCATCGTGCCGTCGTCGTTCATGATCTCGCAGATCACGGCCGCCGGCGTCAGCCCGGCCATCGCGGCCAGATCACAGCCGGCCTCGGTGTGGCCGGCCCGCATCAGCACGCCACCGTCCTGCGCTTGCAGCGGGAAGATATGGCCGGGCTGCACCAGATCGGCCGGCACGGCGTCCCGGGCCACCGCAGCGTGCACGGTGCGGGCGCGGTCAGCCGCCGAGATGCCGGTGGTCACGCCCTGGGCGGCCTCGATCGACACGGTGAAGGCGGTGCCGTGCGCCGCGCTGTTGCGGCTGGCCATTGGCGGCAGGTGGAGCCGTTCACAGCGCTCTCGGGTCAAGGTCAGGCAGATCAAACCCCGGCCGTGCTTGGCCATGAAGTTGATGGTTTCGGGCGACACGTGGTCAGCGGCCAACACCAGATCGCCCTCGTTCTCGCGGTCTTCTTCATCAACCAGAATCACCATGCGGCCGGCGGCCAGCTCGGCCACCAGCTCGGGAACAGGGGAAAGTGACATCGCCCGATTGTAGGCGGCGGCACCCGGTGGCCCACGGCCGGCGCCGGGGCTCAGGCGGGCGGATCGGCGGCGCGTTGGGTCGGCGACGCGGTGGCCGGCATGGCGGCAGGGCGGACCCAGCCCCACTGCCCGCCTTGCAGCAATTGGCAGGGCCCGAAGCCGGCCTTGTAGGCCATCTTGCTGCTCTCGGCGATCCAGTAGCCCAGGTAGAGGTGATCCAGCTTGAGCTGGCGGGTCTGCTCGATCTGCCACAGCACGCCGTAAGTGCCCAGGCTGCCTTTGAAGTCGGGGTCGTAGTAGGTGTAGACGGCCGAGATGCCGTCGCTCAGCACATCGACGATGGCCACCATGCGCAGCGTGCCGATGGCGCCGTCTGCCGCATCGCGGAATTCAACCAGCCGCGAGTTGACCCTGCTTTGCAGCAAGAACTGGGTGTACTGGTCGACGCTGTCCTGGTCCATGCCGCCGCCGGCGTGGCGCCCGGCCTGGTAGCGCAGGTAGAGCTGGTAGTGCTCGGGCACAAAGCCCAGCCGCAAGACACGGGTCTTCAGCGCCACGTGCTGCGTCCAGGCCCGGCGCTGGCTGCGCGTGGGCGCAAAGCTGGCCACCGGCACGCGCAGCGGCACACAGGCGCGGCAACTGTCGCAATACGGCCGGTAGGTGAACATGCCGCTGCGCCGGAAGCCATTGCTCACCAGCGTGGAATAGGCATCGGCATGGATCAGATGGCTGGGCGTGGCCACCTGGGATCGGGCCAGCCGGTCGGGCAAATAGCTGCACGGGTAGGGCGCGGTGGCATAAAACTGCAATTGCGCCAGCGGAAGCTCTTTGGGGTGGGTCACGGCGGTGTCACGGGCGCATCACGGGGCGATCATCGGTCAATCACGGCACAGTCACGGCACAGTCACGGGACATTCACGAGACATTCGCGGGCCGGTGGTCGGCCTGCAGCGTCGGCGCAGGCTGCAACAACGCCCACAGGTTTTGATGATAGGTCCAGTCCCCCGGCCCGGCCTGCCGGGTCGCGCTGTGCAAGTGGGCCTCAAAAGCGCCCCGGCTGATCTCGCGCGCGCCCAGGCTGGCCAGGTGGCGGGTGCGCTGCTGGCAATCGATCAGCACGATGCCGTGCTGGCGGCAAAAGCAGACCAGCGCGGCGAGCGCGATCTTCGATGCATCGGTGCGGCAGGCAAACATCGACTCGCCAAAAAACATCGCGCCAATGGCAACCCCGTACAGCCCGCCTACCAGCTCACCGTCGATCCAGGTCTCCACGCTGTGCGCGCTGCCGGCGTCAAACCAGGCGCTGTAGGCGTCGATGATCTCGGGCGCGATCCAGGTGCCGAGCTGGCCATCGCGGGCGGCGCTGGCGCAAGCCCTGACCACCGTGCGGAATGCCGAATCGATGCGGATTTCACAGCCCGGCTGCCGGGCAAAGCGGCGCACCGTCTTGCGCAGCGACGGCGACAGCTTGAACTCGGCCACCGGCAGCACCATGCGCGGATCGGGCGCCCACCACAGCGGCGGGTCACCCGGGCTGTACCACGGAAACACGCCCATCCGGTAAGCCTGGTCCAGCCGCTGCGGCGTCACGCTGCCGCCGGCGGCCAGCAGGCCGGGTGCCTCGCTGTGTGCGCCCTGGGCCAGCCGGGTGGGCGGCAGGGGGCTGTGGTCGTCGATCCAGATCAGCGGGGTGTGGGGCTGGGCAGGCATGTTGCCGGCATTTTGCTTGACCGCCCGCGTTGCCCGGGTGATGGGGATCAGGCCAGACCGAGAGGCGGAGGGTCAGATCGTCACCCCGCCATCAATCACCAGGCTCTGCCCGGTCATGTAGCGGCTGGCCGGCGCCGCCAGGTACACCGCCGCACCGGCGATCTCATCGGGCTCGCCGAT
>JANLOP010000182.1:0-8715 GCA_031366635.1 Betaproteobacteria bacterium
CAGCACACGCGACTGGTCGCCTGTCGGCGCAGTCACCCTCAATCCGGAGCGTGACTCGGTCGTCACCGAACATCTGAAGAGCGAAGATAGGCAGCCGTTGGCTGCATGAGAAAGGCGACAACCCCATTGACGCGCGCCGCAACGCAAGGATGGGGTTTGCGGAACGCTTACGCATGATCTACGACAGCACGTTGAACATCACGTGGCTGTCGGACATGAATTCCGCCAAGACCTGCGATTACTCCGGCGCAGGCGTCGGTGCCAACGGCCTCATGACCTGGGCCGCAGCCACTGACTGGGCGAACAACCTGGTCTATCGCGGCGTCAATGACTGGCGGCTGCCGACACTGAATCCGTCGGACACGACCTGCAGCAGCAGTTCCAACCCCGGCGGCGGTTTTCCGCTGCAGTACGGCGGCTTCAACTGCACCAGCGCCGAGTTGAGCCATCTCTTCATTACCGACCTGGGCAACAAGGCCAACGAGAACGTGGTGAACCCGGCAGGCGACACGGCTGTTCAGATTGCCAACCTCGCGCTGTTCTCGAACCTGGAGTAAACCGCCCTCTGGTCCGGTACGGAATTCGTCGCGCCCGTTGTGTTCGCGCCGTCCGCGTGGTTCTTCTACGACTATGAGGGCAGCCAGATCAACGCCCCACGGTCAGTTTGCTTTCTGCCTTGGCTATGCGCCCCGGCGATGTGGCCGCTGTGCCGGAGCCACAGACCTACGCGATGGCGTTGCTGGGCCTGGGCGCGGCGACGTTGGCGATGCGCAAGCGGTCACGTTGAGGCTTTGCGACTTCAAGCGCTTTGACCGTTGCGGGGAACTGTGCGCACCCCGGCGACAAGGCTGCAGCCGATTCACCGGACAGCTGACGCCACAATGCAGTCATCGTTCCCGTTCTGACCGGCCCAGGGAGACTGCGCGACATGAACGACAAGGAAGTCGAAGCTTGCCGCGCCGCCATCGCGGCCCTGGAAGGCCAGCGCGCCGTGCTCGGCGTCACGGTCGTCGAGATGGCATGCGCGCCTCTGCGCGACAGGCTGGCTGGCCTGTTGCGGCCTGCCGGGCTGCAACGCCGCCAGGTGACGGTGCTGTTTGCCGACGTCGTCGGTTCTACCGCCATAACCCAGCGCCTGGACGCCGAGGAAACGCTGCATCTGCTCAGCGGGGCTTTGCGGCGCATGGCCGCGCTCGTGCAGGCGCATCAGGGCCGGGTGCTGCGTTTCACAGGCGACGGCGTCAAGGCGGCCTTTGGCATGGACGAAGCGCGCGAAGACGATGCCGAGCGCGCGGTGCGTGCCGGGCTGGCCATCCTGTCGGCGGGGCGCGAGCAGGCCGAAGCCGCGCAGCGCTCGCACGGCATTGCTGACTTCGCAGTTCGGGTGGGCGTGCACACCGGCGACGTGGCGCTGGGCGCAGGCGTCGAGGCCGACAACACCGCCATGGGTGCGGCCGTGAACATCGCCGCGCGCATGGAGCAGAGCGCGCCGGCCGGCGCGCTGCGCATCAGCCACGACACCTGGGGCCAGGTGCGCGGGCTGTTTGCGCTGGACGCGCAGCCGCCGCTGCAAGTCAAGGGCGTGGACGCGCCGATGCTGACCTACCTGGTGCGCGCGGCGCTGGGCCACAGCTTTGCCGGCGTCGAACGCGGGCTGCAGGGCCTGACCTCGCCAATGGTGGGCAGGCATGCCGAGTTGCAGCGCCTGCTGGACGCCGTGGCGCGCGCGCGCCAGGCGCGGCACCTGCAAGCCCTGACGGTGCTGGGTGATGCCGGCCTGGGCAAGAGCCGCTTGCTGCGCGAATTGATCGCCGCACTGACGGCCACAGGGTCGGCCACAGCGCCGGCCGCGCCGGTGGCCGACAGGCCTGTCGACAAGACTGCCGACCTGACTGCCGAGTTGACCGGTTCTGTGACTGCCGTCTTGTCGGGCTGCCGGCTGCTGACCGTGCGCTCGCAGCCCGACGGCATGCTGCGGCCCTGGGGCCTGCTGCGCAGCCTGCTCGCCACGCAATTCAGCGTGGCCGACACCGACAGCGCCGCGCTGGCGCGCGACAAGGTCGTCGCGGGCCTGAGCCCCTGGTTCGAGCAGCACGGCGAACGCCAGGCGCAACTGATCGGGCAACTGTCTGGCCTGGACTTCGGCGCCAACTCGCATGTGCAGGGCCTTGACCCGCGCTCGCTGCGCGACCAGGCTCTTGCCGCTTTTCTGGCCTACCTGCAAGCGCTGGCGGCCAAGGGCCAGGCCTTGCCGGTGCTGATCATTGAAGACCTGCACTGGGCTGACGACAGCTCGCTGGACCTGCTGCAACACCTGCTGGCCCATGCGGCTGCATTGCCGCTGGCGCTGGTGATGAGCTGCCGCCCCGCACTGCTGACGCGCCGGCCCGAATGGGGCACGGCCGACACACGGGTGCAGCTGGGCCCGCTGGCTGCGGCGCAGAGTGACGAACTCGCGCAATCGCTCTTGCAACGCATGGGCGAGGTGCCGGCCAAGCTGACCGAACTCATCGTCGGCCAAGCCGAGGGCAACCCGTACTACATGGAAGAACTGGTACGTCGCCTCGTCGACGACGGCGTGATCACTGTTGACAGCAGCAGGGATGGCACGCGAAATGGCGCCCTTGACAGCGCCAACTCCCCCGCGCGCTGGACCTTGCATGAAGACCGGCTGCAGCGGCTGCGGCTGCCCAGCACCTTGGTCGGCCTGCTGCAGGCCCGCCTGGATGCCTTGCCGGCCAGCGAACGCCTGGCGGCCCGCCAAGCCAGCGTCATCGGCTACGTCTTCTGGGACGACGCACTGCAGGCCGTGGACAGCCATGCAGCGCACGCCCTGCCGGCGCTGCAACAAGCGGCCTTTGTGCGCTTGCACGAGGCGAGCGACTTCGAAGGCACCGCCGAGCGCCAGTTCGACCACCACCTGCTGCACCAGGTGACCTATGACACCCTGCTCAAGGCCGAACGCAGCGGGGGCCATGGCGCTGTGGCGCGCTGGTTGACCGCGCGTACCCAAGGGCGCGGCTCAGAGTTCCTGGCCATGACCGGCGACCACGCCGAGCGCGCCGGGGAAACTGCGTTGGCCGTGGACTGTTTCGAACACGCGGGCAAAGAGGCACAGAAGCGCTTTGCCAATGCAGTCGCCCAGGCTTGGCTGCGTCGCGCGGTGAATTTGTTGGACGAATCGCAGCCACAGCGCCGCGTCGATCTGCTGACCCATCTGGAGGAGATCGCCGACCTGGTGGGCGACCGGCCCGGCCAGGACGCGCTGCATGCCGAGGTGGCGGCGCTGCTGGCGCGTCACCCCGACCCGGTGCGCCAGTCGCGGCTGTGGTTCGGCATGGCCCTGCTGGCCGACCGCCGCGGCGACAGCGCAGCAGCGGAACGGCTGTCGCACCAGGCTTTCGATCTGGCCCAGGGCTGCGACGCGGCGCAGTGGGCTGCCCTGGCGCAAGGCCAGCTCACGTGGCTGCACCTCGCAAGGCGGGACTACCAAGGCGCAGCCAGGCACATCGAGATCGGCTTGCCCTGGGCCGCCAAGATCGAGGCCGAGACCACCCGCGCCGAAACCGAGGCCAAACTGCTGACCCTGTCGGCGATGGCCTCGATGCTGCGCTGCCGTCTGGACGAAGCGCGCGGCACCCTGCGGGCGGTGCTCTCGCGCGGCGAGGCACTGGGCAAACCACGATTGCAGCTGGGGGCCTTGGACAACCTCGCGCTGGTGGCCTCGTACCTGGGGCGATGGCACGAGGTGGCAGCCTGGGGCGAGCGCATGCGCGCACTGGCAGATTCCATCGGCTCACCACGCGAAGTCGCGGGCGGCCAGTTGCGTCTGGCCGAAGCTGCCGAGGGCCTGGGTGACTTTGCCGGGGCGATCGGTTGGCACACGCAAAGCCTGGCCATGCATCGCAGCACCGGCAACCGGCGCATGGAGGCGATCACGCTGCGCTTCCTGGCCGGCTTGCATCTTCAGCAAGGCGCTGCCGAGCTTGGCGCGCTATGTTGCGCTCAGGCACAGACCCTGCTTCAGGCCCTGGACGAGCCGCTCGAAACCTGCGAGGTGGACGCCAAGGCAGCGTTTTGCGAGCTGGGTCTGGGCCGGCCCTTGGCGGCCTTGGACGGGGTGAACCAGACGCTGGAGCAACTCAAGCACAACTTGGCCGAGTCCCCTGCCCACGAGACGATTGAACTGCGCTGGGCCTGCCACTCAGTCCTCGAGCCCCTGGGCGATGAACGCGCCGCGCCGCTGCTGCAGCAACTGTTCGCCGACGTCCAGGCACGCGTCAGCCAGGCGACCGACCTTGCCGACCGCGAACGCATGATCCAGGATCTGCCCGTCTTGCGCGCCATCGTGGCCGCACAGGGCAGGCGTTGAGGGGCCGGCCTAAGATCGCCACACCCGCTTTCGCCCGCAGCCAACTTTCGATGCCATCGCCCTTCACCGAAGCAACAAGGCCGAGCACGGCCGACGCATCGCGCGAATGGCAAGCCGGGTTTGCCGGCACCCTGATCAGCCTGGCTCCCGCGCTGACCATGGGCCTGCTGGCGTTTGCGGCGCTGGGCCCGCAAGCGGCCGCGCTGGGCATCCCGGCTGCGTTGGTGTCAAGCGCCGTTGGCGGGGCGGTTTTCGCGCTGTTGGCGCGCGGGCCCATGGCCGCTGGCGGCCCGGCGGCGGCGCCGGTGCTGGTGGTGGGCACCCTGGTGGCCCGCGTCGTCGCCGACCCGGCATTCACGGCCGACGACCCGGCTGCTGTGGCACTGTTGCTGGCCTTGGTGGCTGCTGCCGTCGTCAGCATGGGCCTGGTCCAGGTCGTGCTGGGGCTGTCTGGGTTGGTGCGTTTTGCCAAGTTCGTGCCGCAGCCGGTGCTGGCCGGCTTTATGAATGGCGTGGCGCTGTTGGCCTTGCTGGCATTGCTGCCCTTGCTGTTCGGCTGGCCCATCGGCATGCCGCGAGCGGGCGGCTGGCAGGCCTTGGCGCAGGTCCAGCCAGCCACGCTGGCGGTAGGGGTCTTCACGGTGGCCTTGATCATTGGTTTGCCGCGCCTGCGGCGCCAGCTGCCTGCCACCTTGATCGGCCTGCTGGCCGGCAGCGCGGCCTACGCACTGCTGCAGGCTGCCGTGCCGCGGGCGGCTCTGGGGCCGCTGGCCGGGGAAATGCAGGCAGCCTGGCCGCATGTCGACACGCTGGCGCCGTTTTTTACCGGCAGCACCGCGCCGCTGTTGCAGCAGCACGGCATCGCGGCGCTTAGCGCTGGCCTGGTGATGGCACTCATCGGCACCCTGGAACTGGTGCTCAACAGCCTGGCGATGGACCAGGCCTGCCACACCCGCACCGACCTGCGGCGTGAGGTGCTGGCCCTGGGTGCAGCCAATGTGGCGTCTGGGCTGGTGGGCGGGCTGCCACTGCTGCTGCTGCGCCCGCGCGCCTTGCACATGCGCGATGTCGGCGGCCGCTCGCGCGCAGGCCTGCTCATCTGCTGCGGCTTGTTCGCCGTGCTGGGCCTGACGGCTGCGCCGCTGCTGTCGCTCTTGCCGCAAGTGGTGTTGGGCGGGGTGATGGTCACCATCGCCTTTCTGATGGCCGACCGCTGGTCGCTGCACCTGTTGGCTCAGTATTGGCGTGGCCCGCGCACCGCCGACCAGCAACTCGCGCTCGCGGTGGTGGGGGTGGTCTGCGCAACCACCGTGGCGCTGGGCTTTCCGGCTGCGGTTGCCGCTGGGGCCTTGTTGTCAGTGGTGTTCTTCATCCGCAGCATGAACCGCTCGCTCGTGCGCAGCCGCTTCACCGCCCAAGCCCTGCCGTCGCGGCGTATCTATGCCGCCGCCGATGAAGCCCGGCTGCGGCCGCTGCGTGCCCGCATCACGGTGCTCGAGCTTGAAGGCGCGTTGTTCTTCGGCAGCGCCGATCGCCTGGCCGAAACCGCCGACGCCCTGGATGGTGATTGCCACACCCTGGTGCTCGATTTTCGCCGCGTGAGCCTGGTCGACGCGTCGGGCGCGGTGGTGCTGACCGAAGTGGCCCGGCGCCTGCACGACCGTGGCACCGCGCTCTTGCTGGCCGGCGTGAGCACAGACAACCGCCATGGCCGCATGCTGCGCCCGTTTGCCGGCGAGCACTTCGGCGCCCGGCACGGTGTCGCCGACATCGACCAGGCCGTCGAGGCGGCCGAGTTGAGCCTGTTGGCGCGCGCCGGCTTCGAGCCTTTGGCAGAGACGGTGCCGCTCGAACGGGTCTGTCTGATGGAGGGCCTGGACGCCGACCAGCGCGCGCGCCTGGCGGCCTGCCTGCAACCCAGGCGCTTGGCAGCGGGCGAGTGCCTGTTTCGCCAGGGCGATCCCGGTGACCGCTTGTTCGTCATCACCGCCGGCTCGATCAACGTCTTCAGCGGCACCTCGCGCAGCGGTGACGGCTTGCGCCAGCGCTTCGTGAGTCTCTCGCCCGGCATGATGCTGGGCGAAACGGCCATGCTCGATGGCCAGGGCCGCAGCGGCGACGCGGTGGCCTTCGGCCCGACCGAAGTGCATGCACTCGACCACAGCACGCTGCAGCGTCTTGGGGACGAAGACCCGCTGCTGCACGCGCAGGTCTACCGCAATATTGCGCTGCACCTCGCGCAACGCCTGCGCGCAAGCGTGTGGGCCTGGCGCGCCAGCACGAGCTGACGCAGATTTTGATGGGGGCCTGCCCAGACGCGGGCACTGTGGCTGCTGGACTCAACCGTGTGGCCTGTTGATGCAGCAAACTGATGCGCGCCTTGCCCACCGCCTTTCGGCATGATGCGCCCATGAACCGCGAACAGACACTCGCATTGCTGACCCAGCGTAAGTCCGCGCTGGCCGAGCGCTTTGGCGTGCGCCGGCTGGCGCTGTTGGGCAGCGTGGCGCGTGGCGGGGGATGGCCGGACTGCAACACCACGCTGGCAAAGCCAGCCGCGCTCTGCGGTGCGTCCGGTTGACCCGCAGCAGGCCCGAAAACGACAAAGCCCCACCGAAGCGGGGCTTTGTCCAGCCAGCCGCCTGAAGCAGCGCGACAGGCCGGGTTTACTTCTTGGCTGCCGGAGCGGCTTTCTTGGCGGCCGGCGTCTTGGCAGCCGGCGTCTTGGCAGCCGGTGAGGCTTTCTTGGCGGCGGCTTTCTTGGCCGGCGCGGCGGCGGCTGCATCGGCCTCGGCCGGTGCCGCTTCTTCTTCCAGCTTGGGTGCGGTGGCGGCCACGATCACCGGGTTGTTCTTGCCGTGTTTGACGATCTTCAGGCCGTCCGGCAACACCAGATCAGACGCATGCAGCGACTGGCCTTTGACGAGGTGGCTCAAATCGACCGCGATGAACTCGGGCAATTGCGTGGCCAGGCACTCGATCTCGACCTCGGTGGACACATGGGCCACGGTGCACTTGTCGGTCTTGACGGCCACCGAGTTGTCTTCGCCCGAGAAGTGCAGCGGCACCTTTTTGCGCAGCCGGGTGGTGTCGTCCACCCGCTGGAAGTCGATGTGCAGCACCTGCTGCTTCCACGGGTGCATCTGGAAGTCACGCAGCAGCACGCGCTGCTTGGTGTCGCCCAGCGCCATCTCAAGAATCGACGAGTGAAACGCCTCTTTCTTGAGCGCGAAGTACAGCGCGTTGTGGTCCAGCTCGATCATCCGGGGCTCGCCGGCACCAAAAACGATGCCGGGCACTTTGCCCGAGATGCGCAGGCGGCGGCTCGCTCCGGTCCCCTGCAGATGGCGCTCGAAAGCGGTGAAGTTCATGGTTGCTCCATGTGTGGCGCCCGCGACCAGGCGACCAGGGTGAAGGCGCTGCCGAGAATCAGCGGCGCCTGAAAAGCCGGTCAGAAGTTGTTGTTCTGCTCGGCAAAAAGAGAGGTGACGGATTCACCGTCAGAAATGCGGCGGATGGTCTCGGCAAACAAGAACGCCACCGACAACTGGCGGATTTTCTTGCAAGCTTTGGCCGCGCCCGACAGCGGGATGGTGTTGGTGATGACCACCTCGTCGAGCTGGCTGCCGGCGATGCGGTCAACTGCCGAGCCCGACAGGATCGGGTGGGTGCAGTAGGCAAACACCCGCTTGGCGCCACGCTCTTTCAACACATCGGCGGCTTTGACCAGCGTGCCCGCCGTGTCGATCATGTCGTCCATGATCACGCAGTTGCGGCCGTCGATGTCGCCAATCACATGCATCACCTCAGACACATTGGCCTTGGGCCGGCGCTTGTCGATGATGGCCAGCTCACTGCCCAGTTGCTTGGCCAGCGCCCGGGCGCGCACCACGCCGCCAACGTCGGGGCTGACCACCACCAGATCGGGGTAGGCCTTGCTCTTCAAATCCGACAGCAGCACCGGGCTGGCGTAATCATGGAGTTTGTTTTCGGAAAAAACAGATCGAAGCACTTCTTTTGGCTGATATAATTTAAAAAAATTATATGTGTTAATCTAGATGAATGCATAATTTTTTGTTTAACATTTATATTTATTGAATTCTAGGCAGTGCTCAATTCGGAGGATAATTTTATTGCAAAAAAAAAAACTACAAAATAACCGAGTTTATTGTTTGGGAATTAATGAAACTTTTCTTATGTAAGACTTCAGCGCCATAAGAGACTTTCAATGAATGAAACACTGAATGATGAAAACTTGATTTTTATATTTTCAACTTCTTGGCTTAAGTCACTATAATTATTATGAACTCTTGTTGTTATTGTTGTGTTTTTTCGATTTTTTC
>JANLOP010000201.1:0-12287 GCA_031366635.1 Betaproteobacteria bacterium
CCAGAAGTTAAGGCCCAGGACGACGGTGCCAAGCGCTACCGCATAGGCGCCCAGCCCAAAAAATGCCGCCTGCGCCAGGTTGATCTGACCGGTATAGCCAAGCACGATGGTCATGCCCAGCACGGCGATGCCGTAAGTCACCGCCTGCATGAAAATATTCAGTACATAGGAATTGATGGTGAAGAAAAACGGAATCGCGGGCAGCACCAGCGCAAGGATCAAAAGTGAAATTAACCCGGCGGACAAGCGGGGAGCGGAGCGGACGGTCACCGGCTCGATGGCGGAGGCTGGATGACTCATGCTTTCTCCGAAATCTTTTCGCCGAATATTCCCTGCGGACGGATTAATAAAAAGATGAAGAGCAGCAGGAAGCCAAACGCATCTTTATAAGGGACGGAAATATAAGCGCCGGCAAAGCTTTCGACAACGCCGAGCAGCAGGCCACCGACGATAGCGCCGGTAACGTCGCCGAAGCCGCCGATAATCGTCGCCGAAAATGCCTTCAATGCAATGATTGAGCCCATGCCGATCGAGACAAACAACACCGGCCCGACCAAGATTCCGGCGAGCCCACCCAGCGTGGCGCTGTAAATAAACGTGATGGCGATCATCCAGGCCACCGGAATCCCCAGCAGGCGAGCCATATCTTTGTCTTGTGAAGTGGCTTGCAGTTTCTTGCCGAGCAGCGTGTGCTCAAACAGGAAATATTGAAACGCCACCGCCACAACGGTCACTGCAAGAATCACCAGATATTGGCTGTCCAGAAACACGCCACCAATTTGTAGCCCCGATGATTTGAATACTTTTTCGAGCGGTTGGGCCTGCGGGCCAAAAACCGCAAGCACGGTGTTCTGCAAAAATATCGAAGCGCCGAGCGTGCTGATGATCACCGGTAGAAAAGACCGGTTACGCAGGGGATAGTAAACACCATAGTTGAAAATTACGCCAAAGACCGTCATGACGGTTAGCGCCAGCAAGAAGCTCAACCAATAAGGCAACTTGAGCACCGTGAGCAGAGTCATCATCGCGAAAGCGCCCAGCATGGCGAAATCGCCCTGTGCGAAGTTGACCACATTGGTCGCGCGGATGATCAAGACAAAGCCCAGCGCCACCAGAGAATAAATGGCCCCGACTGCAAGCCCAGAAAACAGGATTTGCAGGTTAATCGACAAGGCATCCATCTGCGTCTCCGGCGTACTTGTTTTGTGAATCCGCTAAAGCCAGAAAACCCGTCATGACGGGGTTTCTGGGTTATTCTTTTGGCGTAAACGCTGTGTGTTTTAAGAAGACGATTTTGCCATTTTCGTTTTTCACGATATTGTAGCCGTGCAACCCATCGCCATTCTTGTCAAAGTTATACGTGCCTTCCGCGCCTTTGAGCCCGCGGATGGCCAAAATCTCTTTTCGTATGTCGTCCGGTTTTGTGCTCTTCGCGCGGTTCATTGCCAGCGCGAGAATGTGCACTGCGTCATACGACCAGCTTGAATAGAAGTCGGCTTCCCTGCCGAATTGCAGCTTGTATTTTTGGGCAAAGGCTTGCGCTTCGGGATTGGCGTCGGCAAAGAAATCTGACACTGAATAGGTGTCATGCAGCGCGTCCTTGGCCAGTTTCATGGTGCTGTCAGAGACCAACGTCGCCGACCCGATCCATGGCGTGTTGACACCGAGTTGGCGCATCTGCGTGGCAAGAATCGCTGCGTCGGTCGAGAAGGGTGTGTACGACGCGATTATGTCGGCGCCGGACTGTTTGATGGCCAAGACGATGGGCGTGAAATCCTGGGAATTGTTGGTGTAGCCCTGTAGCAGTAGGGGTGTGACGCCAAGTAATTTCAGTTCTTCGACCACCATGTTTTTGCCACCGGTACCAAATGTGTCGGTGGAGTAAATGATGGCCCATTTTTTCTTCTTCAGTGTATTAACGCCGTAGTCCACAATAACCTTGGCCGAGTAGCTGTCGTTGGGCCGCGCCCGAAACAACCAGGCATGACCAGAATGCGTCAGGCTGTAGTCGGAGCCGCCGATCATGGTCGGAAGGCCCAGCTTGGCTATGGTGGGGGCGGATGCCTGCACCTGCGTGCTGCGAACCGGTGCAATCAGCGCCGCGAGGTTGCCTTCGCTACCGAGTTTTGAGACGGCGAGTACCGAGCCGGGATTGGTGCTCTGGTTGTCTTCAATTTTCAACTCCAGCGGTCGACCGAGAACACCGCCGGACTTGTTGACCTCCTCCAGCGCCAGCTTGGCGCCATTGACGGTGTTCGCGCCAGCCTCGGCGTTAGGGCCTGTGATTTCAGACACGAGTCCGATTCGGATCGGCTCTGCAGCATTGACGGGCGCTGCAACGGTAGCCAGCGCAAGCACGGCCCAAAAAGTTGCCAGTTTTCTGTACATTTTTGTCTCCAGTTATTGAGTTTGAATCAAGCAAAAGTCTCACCGCACAGCGCTACAAAAACTGCCGCAGTGGCCCGGGGTGACAAGACCTGCAGCACAGTCCACCAGGCAAGCCGCCGTAGCCAGATACGTGGTCATAAACAGTATATGGGCGCACGCCCCAATTCCAGAAAATTCCGGCGGCCTTGAGTTTTGCGCCGCTGCTGCCGCGCGGCATCGCCACCAAGCGCCCGCAGCAAGGCGCACGCCACCCCGCACAACTCCCGGAATGTGCTGAGTCACGCATGAAAGGCACACCAGCCGGACCGTGCCGCGACGTAACCGGCATCGGTGAGCACGCATTGCCGGGGCGCAACCTGCTTCAACAGGTGCTCGATCTGCCGCAGCGCGATTGCCGGCTTGGTCGCGAACTGCAGTGCCTCGGGCACGCCGGCCTTGTCGCGTCATGCCGGGTCGTCGCATCACCGGCTGCTTCAAGGGGCTTGGATGAGTTTTTGATTTTGAGAACCATAAAACCAGAGAGCAGATCGTCCCGATGAAGCAGCAGGCTACGTGAGGCGGATCAAGTCCTGCGCCACCTGCCGGCGGGCGCCGCGATTCAGGCCCTTTTGCGTCACCAGACAACCGGCCTGCCCAGCCACTATTCCAGGCAGTCCTTCAGGCCAAATCAGGCGTCGCAGGTGGCGGGGCCGCTGAAGCCCACCCGCACAGCCACCTCGCTGTCGGGGCGCATCTCGTACCGGGCTGCGGAGCCGAACAAGCCGAATTGCTGCTCACCAAACCATTGCGCCACGGCTTCGCGATGTTGGTGCAGCGGCGCCGGGATGTCGCATTGGTTGCAGTCAAGCACGGGCGTTTCGGCCGGCGGCCGGCGCGTCGGCCGACGAGAAGTCAGCGCTGTTGTCGGGCACGGCGCGCCGGGCTTACCGGCTTTTGCCCAGCGCCGATTGACGACTGCCAACTGCACAATAACGCTTCGCGGTCAAGCGCCGGAAATGTAGTGAAGGAATTCAAGGGCTTTGTCAGCATTCTCAAACGACGCGTCGATTTTGTCGAGATTGTTGTAGCGAACAATCACCTCGAACTTCCGGAAACCGACTGTGTTCAGTGCAGCGGTATCGTAGCCGCGGATAAAATCAATGGCCGCATGGATCGATGAGAATTCATTCGATCTGCCGTGCAACGGAATGCACATGACCGTGTCTATCTTGCGCATCAGCACCTTGTCCAGGCCGGCAAAGAAAGTATCTAAAACCATTCGGTTGTCGGCCACCAGGCGGGCCCGCAGCAAGGTGTTTTTTGCAGCCGACAGTTTCTTTATTTTCGCGATTATTTTTGCGAACTCTGCATCGGGCGTATTTTCATCAAACGCCAGACTGACCCCGACACAAGAGAAGGCATCCACCATCACATTGTAGGGCAGCAAGGTCACCTCAAAGCCGGATGACCGCATTTGCACCAATGACCCTTCAGTAAATACGCCGGCCAGGACCGCGCCCAGAAAGGGTTGATCCCAGGTGTATTTTTCTGCCACAGGTAAAATCGCATCCTGGATTTCCTGCGCCTTGTTCCTAGAGTGTTTGGTATAGCGCCGCCACGCGGCCTCGATAAAGGCCAGGGGGCGCCCGCGCTGGTCTGCATCACCGCCTTTTTCGATCACAAAATCGAGGTCATGGGCATTGTCGAACTTGTCTTGCCAACTCACTTTTTTACCTGTGCGCGCACGCCCACGCACGCCTTTTTTGTCCAGATAAAGGCCGCGCTGGGCACAGGAAGTTTCCAGTTGCGCAGCCACTATTTCTTCGAGCAGGTCGCCAATCATTTGGCCGAGTTGGTGCGAAGGTGAATTGGCGATGTCGATTCAACCTTCAATCCACAGGCAACCCTCGTGCAGCGGAACACGGTGTTTGCGGTTTTTCCATTTGGTATTCCGGTCGCGGAGCTTGTCGAAGCGATAGGATTTAAAGCCCGCAGCCAGCGCCAACTGACCAAGCCATTGATCGACCGGCACATAAATGCCGTAAGGGGCAGAATCACCGACGACAAAATACATGTTGGCGCCGCTGCGGCACAGCCGCCGAAGTTGAATGAAGGTGGCGGCCAAATCTGCAAAATAGGCCGCTACCATAGTGTGGTAGGTTTTCTTCCCGGCCTTTTCAAGCCGCACTGCGCCGAGCTTTTCGCACACCACTCGCAACTCGGCTGAGATCACTTTCAGGCTGGGCAGTTGCAGTAATTCTTCCAACACCAGTTTCTCAGCGGCCGAATGCTGTGAACAGGATCGAATAATATATTGGCGAACCTTGTCCTGCAGGTCACTCCAGCGCTCTATCTCGCCCCAGAAAGTCAGCTCAAGCCGGGTCGCATCAGCGTAATCGTAGTTATTGGGGTAGGGTGGCGAGGTGATCACCAGGTCAACCGACCCGGGCTCGACCGTGCTTTGATCCCGCGCATCTTGCAGGTATATTTTTGCAGCCGCAGAATGGTGCTGCGATTGCGCCGCCAACATGTCGCCGGCCATCTCGTGGGCTTTGGCAAGTACCGCCGCGTAAGGCGCCTTGGTGGTGGCCTTGCGCTTGTTCGGCAGTACATATTGCCATTGCGCGGTGCCGACGTAACTGCAGGCGCGCAGCACGGCGGTAATGGTCAGCCAAAGCAGGTCGGCCAGCGGGGTATTTTTATGGGCCAACAACTCGTAAGCGGCTTTGAGGGCAAACAGACTTGCCAATGATTCTGGCGTATAGCACTTGAGCAGCAAGGGCGCCGCTGTGCCTGTCACGACCTGCGGTTGCAGCGCCTGGGCCCTGGCGATCAAATCGGCCACCGCTGCCAGAAAATCGACCGCTGCCACCCGATGCCATTGAAGTTTTGCCGCCGCCATGCGGTAGACAAAAGGGTGGCTCTCAAAACCGATGGCATGCGCTGATAATTGCGCGGCAGCGATGAGCGTGGTACCCGAGCCAGCGAATGGATCTAGAATGACGGGCCGGCGATCAGGAAAATTTTGTCTGATTATTTCTTGGACCCAGTCGGCAGAAAACCCCGCTGAATATCTTACCCAGCGGTGAATAGGCAGCTTCATGTTGTCGGTGAAGGTGCCTTGTCTGGCCTCTTTGGTGTTGGCCTGTTTAATCTCCCGGCGGTCGGGTTCAGGCAGGCTGGGTGAGCCGTCCAGAAAATCGAGTGACCATTGGGCGTTTGGGCTGTGTGTCATTGCTTCCGTAGCGATTCGACTAATTAGTGACGACTATTGATAATTTTCTATATCCGCGATGCCGAACCGCCTGGTGTGCAGTAACAAAATGTGCTTACAAATATACGCCGGCTTTGTGCCCGTTCGATTGCCGGTTTGTAGGCACACTCATCACTGTCGGGGCGCCGCCCAAACCGGCCTCAACCCGACTGGCCCACCAGCGAGAAATGCTCTACCACCGGCGGCTGCGCAAAAAACGGCCCGACGATGGCGCGCCACGGCGCAAACAGCGGGCCTTCGCGAAAGCCAACGGTGTGGTCTTCCAGCGTGGCCCAGACGATTTGCAGCACAAAGCGCTCGGGGCTTTCAATGCCTTTGTGCACCTGCCAGCCCAGCATGCCGGCCGCCTGGCTGGCCACGGTGCTGACGGCGCGCTGGATGGCCTCTTCGAAGGCGGCCTGCTGGCCGGGGGCGATGCGGATGTCGGCGATTTCAAGAATCATGGTGGGCTCCGAGGGCGGTTGAACAGGGCAGCGGCAGTTTAGGTGCACGGTTTTTGCCGCACAGCCGCCAAAATCAAGTCATGGCCCACCACACCGAGCTGCTGATCATCGACGCGCAGAACGATTTTTGCGATCTGCCCGAGCACTACTGCCCGCCCGACCCGCTGACCGGTCGGCCGCGCGCCCCGGCGCTGCCGGTGGCCGGCGCGCATGCCGACATGCAGCGGCTGGCGGCCTTTATCCAGGCCCGGGGCGCGGCCCTCGATGCCATCACCGTCACGCTGGATTCGCACCACCGCATCGACATCGCCCACCCGCCGTTCTGGTGCAGCGGCACAGGCGCGCCGGTGGCGCCGTTCACGCCCATCAGCGCCGCCGAAGTGCGTGCTGGCGACTACCAGCCGCGCCAGCCCAGCCACCTGCCGCGCACGCTGGCCTACCTGGACGCGCTGCAGGCCAGCGGCCGCTACACCTTGATGGTCTGGCCGCTGCACTGCCAGATCGGCAGTTGGGGCCACGGCCTGCATGCCGATGTGCTGGCCGCCTGCAATGCCTGGGAGGATCAGCACCTGCAGCCGGTGCACAGTGTGAACAAGGGCGACCACCCGTTCACCGAGCACTACAGCGCGCTGCAAGCCGAGGTGCCCGACGCGGCCGATGCCGGCACCCAGATGAACCACGCGCTGCTGGCCCGGCTGGACGCCGCCGACACCCTGCTGATCGCCGGTGAGGCCGGCAGCCACTGCGTGCGGGCCACTGTCGAGCATCTGGTGGCGCATCTGCCGACGGGCCGGCCCGAGCGGCTGGTGTTGCTCTCCGACTGCATCAGCCCGGTGGCCGGTTTTGAAGCCCATCAAGCTGCGTTTCTGGCGCAGATGGCTGGGCGCGGCGTGCGGCTGGCACGCAGCAGCGGCTGGGCGCCGGGCTGACCGCCGCGCCTCAGCCTGGCCGCGCCGGCACCGCCATGCCCCGCAGCACCGCCGGCCGCGCCAAAAACGCCGCCAGGGCCCGGCTGACCTCGGGAAAATCGACGATGCCCACCAGCGCACCGGCGCCATAAAAGCCGACCAGCGTATTGACCCACGGAAACACCGCGATGTCGGCCACGCTGAGGTCGTCGCCCATGATCCAGGTGCGGCCGGCCAGGCGCTGGTCCAGCACCGCCAGCAAGCGCCGTGATTCGGCCAGGTAGCGGTCACGCGGCCGCTTGTCGTCGTAGTCCTTGCCGGCAAATTTGCTGAAGAACCCGAGCTGGCCAAACATTGGGCCGACGCCGCCCATCTGCCACATCAGCCACTGCACCGTCTGGTGGCGCGCGGCCGGGTGTTTGGCCAACAACTGGCCGGTTTTCTCGGCCAGGTACAGCAGGATGGCGCCCGACTCAAACAGCGCCAGCGGCTGGCCGCCCGGGCCGTTGGGGTCGAGGATCGCCGGGATCTTGTTGTTCGGGTTGAGCGACAAAAAGGCCGGAGACAACTGGTCGTTGGTCTCGAAACTCACCAGGTGCGGCTCGTAGGCCAGGCCGGTTTCTTCCAGCGCGATCGACACCTTCACGCCGTTGGGCGTGGGCAGGGAATAAAGCTGCAAGCGCTCAGGGTGCTGGGCCGGCCATTTGGCAGTGATGGCAAAGGCGGAGAGATCGCTCATGAAGTCCTCATTTCGGGGTGGAAAAACGGATAGCAAAAGGAATGGCAAAAGGAATAGCAAAAAAGGATGGCTGATGGCGCGGCAGATTTTCGGCTGGCCGCCCGCCGCAGCGGGCTGGCCAGGGCTTGTGCAGCGCGCCCTAAACTCAAAGCGATGCAAAACGCCCCGCCCGAACCGCTTGCCGCCTGGGTGGTCGTCTGGGCCTGCTTTGTCGCGCTGGCGGTGATCTTTGGTGTGTCGTACTCGTTCGCGGCGTTTTTTGAGTCACTGGCCCAAGCCTTCAGCGCGCAGCGGGCCGATGTATCGCTGGTTTTTGGCTTGTCGGGCCTGGTGTACTTTGCATTGGGCGCCGGTGCCGGGCTGTTGGCCGACCGGTTTGGCCCGCGCATCGTCTGCAGCGCCGGCATGTTGTTCATCGCCGGCGGCCTGCTGGCCAGCAGCCTGGCCACGTCGATGGCGGCGATCTATGCCGCTTACGGCGTGGGCATCGGCATCGGCGTCGGGCTGGTCTACGCGCCTGCGATTGCCTGCGTGCAGCCCTGGTTCACCCGGCGGCGCGGGCTGGCCGCCGGCATTGCCAGTGCCGGCATCGGCGCCGGCACGGTGGCCGTGCCGCTGGCCGCCAGCGCGCTGATCGGCAGCCTGCAGTGGCGCGGCGCGATGCAGGTGCTGGCGCTGGGCGTGCTGGTGCTGGGCCTGGGCGCCACATTGCTGCTGCGGCGGGCGCCGGCGGCCACCGCATCGGCCGGCGGGGCGGTGGCCGGCCACACGCTGCGCCAGGCACTGGCCACACCGGCCTTCCGCTGGCTGTACGGCATGGCGCTACTGGCCAGCCCCAGCATGTTCATCCCGTTTGCCCATGTCTCGGCCGCCGCGCGCGACCTGGGCGTGACCGACGCGCGCGCGGTCGGCCTGGTCGGGCTGATCGGCATCGGCAGCCTGGTGGGGCGCTTTGCCATCGGCGCGCTGGCCGATCGCCTGGGCCGGCCGCTGACGCTGCTGCTGGCGCAGGCGGCGATGGGCTTGTCGTACGGCTTGTGGTACGCCGCCGGCAGCCATGCCGCAGAACCCTATCCGGCGCTGGCGGTGTTTGCGCTCTGGATGGGGCTGAGCTACGGCGGCATCGTGTCGCTGATGCCGGCGCTGTGCATGGATTTGTTCGGCGCCCGGGCGGTGTCGGCCATCATCGGCACGCTGTACACCGCCGCGGCATTTGGCAACCTGCTCGGGCCGTGGCTGGCGGGTGCGGTGTTCGATGCCCGGCACAGCTACGCGCCGGTGATCTGGGGCTGCGCCGCGCTGTCGGCGCTGGCCACCGCCGCCACCTGGCAAGTGCTGCGGCGGCAGCGCGGGGCGCCCGTGGCGGCGCCATCAGCGCCTGCAGCACCGCGATGAAGTCCCTGTCTTGCGGCATCCTGGTGCTGAACCCGGCCGCCGAGATCTTGCTGTGCCATGTCACCGGCGCCTGGCACTGGGACATCCCCAAAGGCAGCGCCGAGCCCGGCGAGACAGCGCTGGCCGCCGCGCTGCGCGAGACGCAAGAAGAATGCGGGCTGGATTTGTCGGCCCGACCGCTGGCCGACCTGGGCCGCTTCAACTACCTGCCGCGCAAGGATTTGCACCTGTTCGCCGTGCTGCTGCAGCGTATTGATGCCGCCACCTGCCACTGCGCCAGCCACTACACCGACGCCTGGGGCCGCAGCCGGCCCGAGATGGACGGCTTCGAGTGGACCCGGTTTGACCGGGTGCAGCGCCGCTGCGCCCGCCACATGGGCGCGCTGCTGGGCCAGACGCTGTCGCTGCCGGCACTGCTGGCGCGCTTGCAGGCGGGGCACGCTGCCGCGCCCTAGACTCTGCCCGGCTTCGTTTTTCGCGGTGCCTGCTGCCGCCGTTTTCAGGACAACCCGACCATGCTGAAACCCCGCTGGCTGCCGCTGCTGATGGCCATCACCCTCGCCGGGCTGGCCCAGGCCCAGACCCCCGCGCCAGCGCCGCCCGCCGCGTCCGGCGCGCCGACACTGGTCACCCAAGTCGAGGGCATCACCGAGTACCGCCTGGCCAACGGCCTGCAACTGCTGCTGGTGCCCGATGCCACCAAGCCCACCACCACCGTCAACATGACCTACCGGGTGGGCTCACGGCATGAGAACTACGGTGAGACCGGCATGGCCCACCTGCTGGAGCATCTGATCTTCAAAGGCACGCCCAGCAACCGCAATGTGATGGGCGAACTCAGCCGGCGCGGCCTGCGCTTCAACGGCACGACCTGGTTCGACCGCACCAACTACTTCGCCAGCTTCTCGGCCAATGACGACAATCTGCGCTGGTATCTGGGCTGGCAGGCCGACGCGATGAGCAACAGCCTGATTGCGCGCAGTGACCTGGACACCGAGATGACGGTGGTGCGCAATGAGATGGAATCGGGCGAGAACAGCCCCACCCGCGCGCTGATGCAGCAAACCCTGGCCACGATGTACCAGTGGCACAACTACGGCAAATCGACCATCGGCGCCCGGGCCGATGTGGAGAACGTTGACATCGGCCGGCTGCAGGCCTTCTACCGCCAGTATTACCAGCCCGACAACGCCACCCTGGTGGTGGCCGGCAAGTTTGATGCGGCCCAGGTGCTGGCCTGGGTGGCCGAGCTGTTTGGCCCCAGCCCGCGGCCGCAGCGGCTGTTGCGGCCCACCTACACGGTGGACCCGGCGCAGGACGGTGAGCGCACGCTGACATTGCGGCGCAAAGGCGGCACGCCGTTTGTCATCGCCGCCTGGCATGCGCTGCCCGGTGGCCACCCCGACGCGATGGCCGTGCAGGCGCTGGCGGCGCTGCTGGGCAATGCGCCGTCGGGCCGGCTGCACAAGCAGTTGGTGCTGCCGCAACTGGCCGCGTCCACCTTCGGTTTTGCCTGGGATCTGGCTGAGCCCGCGCCGCTGATGCTGGGTGCGCAACTGGCGCCCGGCCAGGACGTGGACCGCGCCCGCAGCGCGCTGCTGGCCACCATCGACCAACTGGCCACCGAGCCCATCACCGCCGAGGAGTTGGAGCGCGTGCGCACCCAGTGGTTGAACGACTGGGACCAGGGATTCGCCAACCCCGAGCGGGTGGGCGTGGCGCTGTCCACCGCCATCGGCAATGGCGACTGGCGGCTGTATTTTTTAGACCGCGACCGCATGCGCGCCCTCAAGCTGGCCGATGTGCAGCGGGTGGCGCTGGCCTATCTGACGCCCGACAACCGCACCGTCGGCACCTACCTGCCCACGGAAGTGCCGCAGCGCGCGCCGGCACCGGCGCTGGTGGACGTGGCAGCCCAGCTCAAAGACTACCGGGGCGATGCCGCGCTGGCCCCCGCTGAGGCGTTTGACGCCACACCGGCCAACCTGGACGCGCGCACCCAAAGCCGCACGCTGGCCAGCGGCTTGCAAGTGGCGTTGCTGGCCAAAGGCACGCGCGGCAACGCGGTGCAGGCCCGGCTGGTGCTGCGTTTTGGCGATGTGCACAGCCTGCGCGGCAGCGGGCCAGCCGTGTCGGCGCTGGGCGGGCTGATCGACAAAGGCGGCGCCGGCCTGACGCGGGTGCAGATTGCCGATGCCTTTGACCGGCTGCGCGCCCAGGTGGGTTTTACGGCCGGCGGCCAGGGCTTGACGGTGGGCATCACGACAGTGCGTGAGCACCTGCCGGCGGTGCTGGCGCTGGTCGGCCGGCTGCTGCAAGAGCCGGCGCTGCCGGCCGACGCGCTGGACGAGTTGCGCCGCCAGGCCCTGGCCGGCATTGCCGCCCAGCGCAGTGAGCCGTCGGCGCTGGCGGCCAATGCGCTGCCGCGCCACGGCAATCCCTACCCGCGCGGTGATCTGCGCTACACCGCCACCTTTGATGAGACGGTGCAAGACCTGCAAGCGCTGGACGTGGCCGCAGTTCGCGCCGTGCACCGGCGTTTTGCCAGCGCCGCCAGCGGTGAGTTCAGCGCGGTCGGCGACATGGATGTGGCGGCGGTGGGCGCGGCACTCGACGCGGCCTTTGGCGGCTGGGCAACGCCGGCCGGCGGTGCTGCGGCGTCGGTCAAGTTCATGCGGGCACCGCAACCGCTGATCAACCTGCCGGCATTCAGCCAGAAGCTGGCCACGCCCGACAAGGCCAATGCCAACCTGCTGCTGGCGCAACCGATGGCCATCAACGACAACCACCCGGATTACCCGGCGCTGCTGCTGGCCAACCACCTGCTGGGCGGCGACGCGCGCTCGCGGCTGTGGCGGCGCATCCGCGAAAAAGAGGGCCTGAGCTACGGTGTGCGGTCGGGCGTCAACTGGAGCAGCTTCGAGGCCAACTCGGCCTGGCAGGTGTCGGCCATTTTTGCGCCGCAAAACCAGGCCAAGGTCGAAGCCGCGTTGACCGAGGAGGTGGCGCGCGCGCTGCAGGATGGCTTTTCGGCCGCCGAGCTGGACGCCGGCCGCAACGGCCTGCTCAACCAGCGCCAGTTGGCCCGGGCGCAAGACCCGGTGCTGGCCGGTGCGCTGGTCAACAACCTGTATCTGCAACGCCGCTTTGCGCTGCAGCAG
>JANLOP010000238.1:0-12028 GCA_031366635.1 Betaproteobacteria bacterium
CTGGCCTGCATCGGACAGCGCCGTATCGACCAAGGACGCCTGGCCGCGCAGCAACTCATCGATGCGCAAGGCAAGCGCGGCCCATTGATCCTGGGGCAGATCGAAGTGGCTGCCCAGATTGAGCAAGGTGGTCTGCTTGACCACGCCACCGACACGGGCGGTCTGCACGAGGCGGTAGGTGACGTAGGGCTCGCCGGAGCTTCGGCTGCGCGTTCGGGTGCAACGGATGAACATCAGCAGATGCTGCATCAGAACGTTGCCTCATGCTTGTTTGTTACAATATATTATGGCACTACATTTCACATTTTTAGCACGACATTAATAAAATCAACAACTTACGTGATGTTTTAAGTCCAAACCGCCTGAATTCGGCGGAAATTTGACTAACTTGGGCTAGCGCAGCCAGGGCTCAAAGGCTTTGGCCAGCTTTTGCAGCACGGCGGCATCAGGCAAGGGCAGGCGCACGCTGGCCTGGCCGGTGACAGGATCACGCTCAATGCGCAACGGTGGCGCGCCGGGCGCCGCACCCGGGGCCGACCGGGCGCTGGCCAGGCCTTGCAGCAAGCTGGCCCCCACCTCGAGCAGCGCCGCCCACGGGTCGGGCACGGTGGCGCTGGCGGGGCTGGCCGGCGCGGTGCTGACGGCGGCGGTAGCGCTGGGCGGGTTCGCCGTCTCGGCCGGCAAAGCGTCGCTCATCGGATCAAGTGCTGCCCGGGCTTCGGGCTGATCGCTTGGCGCTGGCGGCCGGGCTTGCGGCTCGGCCTGCGCCGGCGCAGCGTCACCCGCCCTGTCCGCACCGGCTGCACCGGCCGCGTCCGCCATGCCGTTGGCCGCCAGCGCTTGGGTCTCCGCCGCATCCGCCGCATCCGCACCATCCGCACCATCCGCCCCATCCGCATCCGCCTCGCCCATCGCCCCGGCCACCTTCTCCACGCTCTCCATGAACTGGGTCAGGCGTGTGCCCTGCAAAAAAACCTCGTCCGCGCCGCCGTCCAGCACGCCGGCAAAGAGCGATTGCTTGAAGGCCAGGATCGACAAAATGCCCTCCTCGATGCTGCCCTGGCCGACAAAATTAAGCACCTGCACCCCACGCGACTGGCCCATGCGGTGCACCCGGCCGATGCGCTGCTCCAGCACCGCCGGGTTCCACGGCATGTCCATGTTCACCACCACCGCGGCGGCATGCTGCAGGTTCAGCCCCACGCCGCCGGCGTCGGTGGACAAAAACAGCCGGCACTGGGCGTCGTCGTGAAAGCGCTGCACCAGCGCGCCACGTTGGTCGCCCGGCACGCTGCCGTTGAACAGCACATGGCCCCAGTGGCGCTGGCCGTCCCCTTGGCCCAGCCGCCGCAGGATGAGTTGATGCGTGCCCAGCCACTGGCTGAACACCACCGCCTTGGCGCCCGGGTCTTCCAGCAGCTCGTCCAGCAGCAGCATCAGCTCGTCCACCTTGTTGCCGTGGTCGGTTTCGTGGTCGAGCAAAAACGTGCTGTTGCAGGCCATGCGCATGTTTTGCAGCGCGCATTGCAGCCGGCGCTGGTCAATGTCTGACAAATAACCCGTCTTGCGCCAGCGCGAAACAATGCGCATCACGATGCCGCCGTTTTCATCGTGGTGAACCCGCTGCTCGGGGGTCAGCGGCACAAAGATGCGCTGGTCCACCCGCTCGGGCAGTTGTGTCAAAACCTGCGCTTTGCGGCGCCGCAGCATCACCGGCGCCAGCGTCTGGCTGATGCGGTCCAAAGCCCGGTAGCCCAATACGCGGCCCGTGTCGTCGCGCAACTGGTGGTTGTCCAGCATTCTCCAGGTGGGCCCGAGCCGGTGTTGGTCGACAAACTGCACGATCGAGATCAGCTCTTCGAGCCGGTTTTCCAGCGGCGTACCGGTCAACACCACCGCATACGGGCTGGCGATGCGTTTCAGCGCCCGGGCAGCGATGGTGTTCCAGTTCTTGATGCGCTGGGCCTCGTCGGCAATCACCAGTTCGGGCTCCCAGGCGGCAATCAGGTCGGCATCGCGGGCCAGGGTTTCGTAGTGGGTGATTTTGCAGAACACGTCTTCGCGGTATTGCAACTGGCGCTGCGGCCGCAGCCCGTGGACCACCTGTGCGCTGCGCTCAGCAAAGCGGGCAAACTCACTTTTCCACTGGTGTTTGAGCGAGGTGGGGCAGATCACCAGCACCCGCCGAACGCCAAAGTGGCGGGCAAACAGCTCGGCGGCGGCAATCGCCTGGATCGTCTTGCCCAGGCCCATTTCGTCGCCGATCAGCGCCCGGCCGGCGCGCGCGGCAAACAGCGCGCCTTCGGCCTGGTAGGCATAGAGCGGCACTTTCAGCAACTGCGCCAGCGCCGGGTCTGGCGCGCCTTGGGGATAGGCCTCGGCCAGCGCGGCGTGGCGGCGCTCGGCATCGCGGATCTGCGCCACGAAGGGCCACACCGCGTCGTGGCAGCGCAGATCATGGCCGGCGTCTTGCGCCAGGCGCAGCAGGGTGTCCAGGCCGTCCAGCCGATGGCGGGGCAGGGCCCAGCCAGCGGCGGCGTCAAACCAGGTTTCGGCCGCTGCACGCAATGCGGGCGGGCAATCACTGCCAATGCGCAGCCGCACCTGGCGCAGGCCGGCATGGTCGAGCCAGACCTCGCTGTAGCCGGGCGCAAAGCCGGCGGCCAGTGCTTTTTTGCCGCCGCGCCTGGCCAGCAGCCGGCCCAGCGTGAACTCGATGTGCTTGCAGGTGCCCAGGTCGTTTGTGGCAAAGTCGGGGCAGGTGCAGCGGTTCAGCCCCAAACCGGGGCCCCGGATTGTCACCCGGTAGCTGGATTGGCTGGCCGGGTTGTGCACCCGGAAATCAGAGAACACCGGCTCACTGCCGAGGTTGTCCAGCCCAAAAAGCTGCTCGCGGCCAAATTGCCGGCGCAATGCTGTCTGCCAATCGGCCACCGGCAGCTCGGCTGGGCGGCGGGTGCGGGTCAGGCGCGGTGCGGCGGTTGCGGCCTTGCCTGGCTTGGCTTTTGACGGACGCTTGCGGGTGACGGGCGTGGGCATGGGGTGGGTGGCGGGTCGCGGTGCCAATATTCTCGCTGCGAGCAGCGGCGCGCCCCTTGGCCTTGGGGCGCGGGGGCGTGTGATGATGGCGCCACGCCCTGGCCCACGCACACGCACACGCACACGCACACGCACACGCTGCCACCAGTCGCACGGCGCGTGCCGGCCCGACAGCAGTGGCCTTCACAGCGCAAAAATCGGCGCCGCGCCATCCTCGTTTCCTGCCGTTGCGCGACTGTGCTGGATACGCATGCAGTCTCCTGACCTCGGAGGCCCTTTATGCCGTCAACGCTTCTCCAGGTCTACCAGCCGATGACAAGCGGCGCACCCGCTTGGTTGTGCCGGTTATGGTGTTGGCTCTGAGCACGCTACTGCCATCCACTGCGATCACGCTGCAGATAGCGCGCGCCGCGAGGCAGTCACGCCGTGAACTGACCCGCATTGCTCGAACGTCTCGCTCGAAGAGATGCTGCCAAGGACACGGACCTCCCGGATGTAGTGGGCGGCGCGCTGACATAGGTGTGGGAGGGCAGGTTCGGGTCGATGCTCATCGAGGTGAAAGCTGGCCTCCCATACGTGAACGGCGAGGTCGTCGAACCTGTGGTGGCTGGCGAATCTCAGCCTGTATCCGGACCCCAAGAAGCAAAGTCGGGCGGATACACGCCGGTCTGAGCGAAGTCGAACGTGCGGGGCCAGTGCGTGCGAAGTCTGACTGGGTGGCGCCAAGGTGTTAGCGAAGTCGGTCAGAGTTGCGCCAGAGGCAACAAATGGCGGGTCTGAAACCGGGGTAGACGGCTGTCACTGCTGGACTTCGCCTGCGTACGCCAGCTTGCACGCCAGACGCCCAATCTCTCAACGACCTGCGCCAGGTTCTGGCCAGCCTCTCTTGACTGCTCGATCTCCACCATCGCGTCCATCGGCCTTGCTCCTCATCGGGTTGAACTGGCAGATGAAGTTAGCAAGAACGGCAGGACATTTCATGCAAGCTTGCCGGAGGGACACACAAAACCCATGACGGTGAGGGAGTCGCCACCAAACTGATACGACTTGTTACGTTCAGTTAAGTCTGGCGGTAGTCGTGGAGGCTTCACTTAAGCCTGGCCGTCGCGAGCGGACACCAGTTAAGCCGTCCGTAGTCCACTTAAGTCGTGCGGTAGTCATCGGCACCACCGAGGCCCAGCCAGCGCTTAGCCGCGCATTCACTGCTAACCCAACACATTCACAAGCCCGCGCAAGTCTCTATTTTTAAATCACTTTTAACTATTTTAGTGCTTGAAGGACAGCCAGTAAGTAGTTGATTTTATTGATTTTTTCTAGCGTTGGCCGCATCCGCCCCTCGATATCTGCGCTAAAGTGGAGATTCGTGGGATTTGGTGGGACAAAGTGGCTGAGTTGATTTTTCAGGGCACGTCAGCATTGACGTTGGACGGCAAGGGGCGGTTGGCCGTCCCGGCCCGCCAGCGCGAGACGCTGGCCGCCTTGTCGAGCAACCTGCTGACGATCACCCAGCACCCGGTGGGCTGCTTGCTGGTGTTTCCGCGGCCGGCCTGGGTGAGTTTTCGGGCCCAACTGCTGGGCCTGCCGATGGAAGCCGACGGCTGGCGCCGGTTTTTTGTCGGCAGCGCGGTGGATGTGGCGCTGGACTCAGCCGCCCGGGTGTTGGTGCCGCCCGAGCTGCGGGCGGTGGCCGGCCTGGACAAAGACGTGTTGTTGCTCGGCATGGGCCAGCGGCTGGAGTTGTGGGACGTGGCCAAGTATGCCGCCCACCAGGCCCAGGTGATGGCCGGGCCGATGCCCGACGCGATCAAGGGCTTTGTCTGCTGATGGCCACCGACACCAACTGGCAGCACACCACCGTTCTGCTGGCTGAGGCGGTGGCTGCCGTCGCGCTGCGCCCGGACGGCGCCTACCTGGACGGCACCTTCGGCCGCGGCGGCCACAGCCGGGCGCTGCTCGCCCGCTTGTCACCGGTGGGCCGGCTGATCGGCCTCGACAAAGACCCGGAGGCGGTGGCCGAGGGCCTGGCGTTGGCCACAGCCGACCCGCGTTTCTCGATGCTGCATGAGAGCTTTGCCGACATGGCTGCGGCGCTGGCCGAGCACGGCATCCGCCGGCTCGATGGTGTGCTGCTGGATTTGGGCGTCAGTTCGCCGCAGATCGACAACCCCGAGCGCGGTTTCAGCTTTCGCTTCGATGCGCCGCTGGACATGCGCATGGACACCAGCCAGGGCGAGACGGCGGCTGATTTTTTGGCAAAGGCGTCCGAGCGCCAGATTGCAGAGGTGGTACGTGACTACGGTGAAGAACGGTTTGCTGTTTCAATTGCAAAGGCGCTTGTTGCTGGCCGGGACGGCGGCCACCCGGTGCGTACCACCTTCGAGTTGTCCAAAATCGTGGCTGGTGCGGTCAAAACCCGTGAGCCGGGGCAAAACCCGGCCACACGCACCTTTCAAGCTCTTCGGATTCATGTCAACGCCGAGCTTGAAGCGCTTGGCCAAGGCCTGAGCGCGGCGCTGGCGCTGTTGTCACCCGGTGGCCGGCTGGCGGTGATCAGCTTCCACTCGCTGGAAGACCGCATCGTCAAAACCTTTATCGGCCGCGAAAGCCGCGAGGTGGTGGACACCCGCTCGCCCAGCCTGTACGCGCCGCCCCAGGCGATGAAATTGCGGGCGCTGGGGCGCACCAAGGCGTCGGCAGTCGAGGTGCGGGCCAACCCCCGGGCCCGCTCGGCCACGCTGCGGGTGGCTGAGCGCACCGAGGCGCACTTTGTCGCACCAGCGGTGGCGGCATGACGAGGCTGAACGTGTTTTTGTTGCTGTTGGTGATCGCCAGCGCGCTGGTGATGGTCAAGACCGCTTACGACGCGCGCCGGCTGTTCACCGAGCTGCACCGGGCCGAAACCGAGGCGCTGCGCCTGGCTGGTGACCACCAGCGGCTGGAGGCCGACCGCCAGTTGCAGGCCACCAACCTGCGGGTGGAGCGCACCGCCCGAGAGCGGCTGAAGATGAGCACCGCCACGCCGGCGGTGACGATGTACGAGGGGCGGGTGGTCGCCGCCGCATCCGCCCCCGTCCCCGCAGCCCGCCCGGCGCTGGGAGGCGCCCGACCATGAAAAAACTGCTCAACCCGGCCAGCGTGCGCGGCGTCAATTACGCCACCAGCCCGCTGCTGGCCAGCAAGACGCCCAAATGGCGCAGCCGCTTCATCGTGGCAGCGGTGGGCCTGGGCTTTGCCGGCCTGCTGGGCCGCGCCGCCTACATCCAGATCATCGGGCCGGAGTTTTTTCAGCGTGAGGGTGAAAAGCGCTATGCCCACACGCTGGAGGTGCCGGCCACGCGCGGGCGCATCGTCGACCGGGGCGGCCAGTTGCTGGCCACCAGCGTGCCGGTGCCGAGTGTGTGGGCGATCCCGAAGGATTTCCAGGCCAGCGCCGCGCAGCGCGCCCAACTCGCCAAACTGCTGGCGATGGACGGGCCCGAGCTGAGCGCCCGGCTGGCGGGGGGCAGCAACAACTTTGCCTGGCTGCGGCGCCAGATCGACAACGACACCTGGGCTGAAATCCAGACCCTCGGCATCAAGGGCCTGTACCAGAGTCGCGAGTACCGCCGCCGCTACCCCGAGGGCGAATCGGCCGCCCACGTGGTGGGCTTCACCAACCTGGAAGACCAGGGCCAGGAGGGCATTGAGCTGGCCTTCCAGACGCAGTTGCAAGGCCACAACGGCGCGCGCGGCGTGGTCAAAGACCGGCTCGGCCGGGTGGTCGAAGACCTGGGCACCCAGATCGACCCGGCCGACGGCAGCGACATCGCGCTGTCGGTGGATGCCAAAGTGCAGTTTTTTGCCTACCAGCGGGTGCGCGACGCGGTGGTCGAGCACAAAGCCAAGGCCGGCAGCGTGGTGGTGCTGGACGTGCAGACGGGCGAGGTTTTGGCGTTGGCCAACTACCCCAGCTACGACCCAGGTGAGCGGGCCCGCCGCAACGGTGAGCAACTGCGCAACCGGGCGCTGACCGATATTTTTGAGCCCGGCTCGACGATGAAGCCGCTGGTCATGGCCTGGGCGCTGGAAACCGGCCGCATCAAGCCCGAGCAGATCATCAACACCGCGCCGGGCAGCGTGGTGGTCAGCGGCATCCCGATCAAGGACGCGCACCCACACGCGGCGCTGTCGGCGCGTGAGGTGATCCAGAAAAGCAGCAACATCGGCATCGTGCGCATCGCGATGGGCATGCCGGCGCGTGAGCTGTGGGCGCTGTACTCGGCCGTGGGCTACGGCCAGAAACCGCAGCTCAACTTCCCCGGCGCTGTCACCGGCCGGCTGCGGCCGTTCAAGACCTGGCGGCCGATCGAGCAGGCGACGATGGCCTACGGCTACGGCCTGTCGGCGTCACTGCTGCAAATGGCCCATGCCTACACCACCTTCGCCCGCGACGGTGAGGTCATCCCGGTCAGCATGCTCAAGCAAGACCATCCGGTGTCGGGCTTGCGCGTGCTGTCGCCCGAGACGGCCATCGAGATCCGCCGCATGCTGCAAATGGCCGCCGGCCCGGGCGGCACCGGCAGCAAGGCGATGACCATCGGCTACTCGGTGGGCGGCAAAAGCGGCACCGCGCACAAGCAGGAGGGCCACGGCTACGCCAGCAACAAATACCGCTCGTGGTTTGTCGGCATGGCGCCGATTGACAAGCCGCGCATCGTCGTGGCGGTGATGGTGGACGAGCCAACCAACGGCAAATACTACGGCGGCGATGTGGCCGCGCCGGTGTTCAGCCAGGTGGTGCAGCAGACCCTGCGCATGATGAATGTGGCGCCCGATCTGGAGGTCAAGCCCAGCGTGGTGGCCAAGGCCTTGCCGTCGGAGCCGGAGAGCTTTTGATGGCGCGTTTGCTGGCCTCCGTCGCAGACGCCACCGCGTGGTTAACGGCGCGCGTGGGTGGGTGTGGTGCGGCCGGTGCGGCCGGCGCGGCCGGTGCGGCCGATGCCGGCGCTGGGCCCGGCCGCAGCGCCAAGCTGCGCACCGACAGCCGGCAGGTGCAGCCCGGCGACGTGTTCATCGCCTGGCCGGGCCACGTCACCGACGGCCGGCAGTTTGTCGCCGGCGCGCTGGCGGCCGGTGCGGCGGCCTGCCTGGTGGAGGCCGACGGTGTGGCGGCTTTTGATCTGGCTGCCGACGATGGCCGCATCGCTTGCCTGCCGGGTTTGAAGGCCGCCACCGGCCCGCTGGCTGCGGCCTGGTTCGGTGCGCCGGCCGGACGGTTGAAGGTGATTGCCGTCACCGGCACCAACGGCAAAAGCAGCACCGCCTGGTGGACGGCCCAGGCGCTGACGGCGCTGGGCCAGCGCTGCGGCGTGGTGGGCACGCTCGGTATTGGCGAGCCGCCCCCTGCGGTGGCGGTGGGTGAGCCGCCCCCTGTGGTGGCGGGGGGCGAGCCGCCGCTTGCAGCGCCGGGGCGCGAGCCGCCGCCAGCCGGTGCGGCCGGCACGCTGCTGCACAACGGCCTGACCACGCCCGACCCGGTGACCTTGCAAGCCGGCTTGCGGCAAATGGCCGATGCCGGCTTTGCCGCTTGCGCGGTGGAAGCCTCGTCCATCGGCCTGGCCGAGCACCGGCTGGCCGGCACTTTGATCACCGTCGCGCAGTTCACCAACTTCACCCGCGACCACCTCGACTTCCACCGCGACATGGCCACCTACTGGGCCGCCAAGCGGGCGCTGTTTGACTGGCCGGGCCTGCGGGCAGCGGTGGTCAATATCGACGATGGGCAGGGGGCCGAGTTGGCGGCCGAGTTGGTGGCCAATCCAGCCCGCGCCCGTCTCGACCTCTGGACTACCGCCATCAACCACCCCGCGCGGCTGCGCGCCGAGACCCTGGGCTACACCGACGGCGGCCTGTCCTTCACCGCCGTGGAGGGCGGCAACCGCGTGCCGGTGCGCAGCCGCCTGATCGGCGACTACAACGCCAGCAACCTGTTGGCCGTGCTCGGCGCGCTGCGGGCGCTGGGCGTGCCGCTGGCCGAGGCCGCCGCCGTGCTGCCGGGCCTGAGCCCCGTGCCCGGCCGGATGCAACGGGTGCCCACCACGGCCAACCAGCCCGAAGTGGTGGTGGACTATGCCCACACCCCCGACGCGCTGGACAAAGCCCTGGCCGCACTGCGCCCGCTGGCCCGCGCCCGCGGCGGCCAACTCTGGTGCGTGTTTGGCTGCGGCGGCAACCGCGACGCCAGCAAGCGGCCGATGATGGGCGCCATCGCCCACCGGCTGGCTGACCAGGTGGTGCTGACCAGCGACAACCCGCGCCACGAGTCGCCCGCGTTGATCCTGGCGCAAATACTCGCCGGCATGTGCGCTGACCCGTTGGTGGCGGTGATCGAAGACCGCCGCGCCGCGATCCACCATGCGGTGCGGTCGGCCGCTGCCCATGACGTGCTGCTGCTGGCCGGCAAAGGCCATGAGGACTACCAGGATGCCGGCGGCGTCAAAAAGCCGTTCCTCGACAGCGCCGTGGCCGCCGACGCGCTGGCGCAGCGGGGCAGCGCATGAATCCGCTGACCTCCCGGATGACAAGCCCGGCAACCCATCCGCTGATGACGCTGGCCCAGGCCCACGCGCTGCTGCCCGGCTCGGTGCTGGTGGGCGACGGCGCCGCGCCGCTGCTGCGGGTGCACACCGATACCCGCAGCCTGCTGCCGGGTGATTTGTTTGTCGCGCTGCGCGGTGCGCATTTTGATGGCCATGACCACCTGCCGCAGGCCCGCGCCGCCGGGGCCGCCGCCGCGCTGGCCGAGCGCGGCCTGGCCGAATCCGGCCTGCCCGGCCTGCGCGTGGCCAATGCGTTGATTGCCCTGCAACAACTGGCCACCGCCTGGCGCGCCCGGCTGCATCTGCCGGTGATCGTGGTCACCGGCAGCAACGGCAAAACCACCGTCACCCAGATGATTGCGGCCATCCTGCATGCCTGGCAGGGCGATGCTGCACTGGCCACAGCCGGCAACTTCAACAACCACATCGGCCTGCCGCTCACCGTGCTGCGGCTGCGTCAGGACGGCCCGGCGCCGCACCGCGTGGCGGTGCTGGAGCTGGGCATGAACCACCCGGGCGAGATCGCGCTGCTGGCGGCCATCGCCCAGCCCACGGTGGCGCTGGTCAACAACGCCCAGCGCGAGCACCAGGAGTTCATGGCCAGCGTGCGGGCGGTGGCGTTTGAGAACGGCGCGGCCATCAGCGCGCTGCCGGCCGATGGCGTGGCCGTGTACCCGGCGGACGACGCCCAGGCCTCGGTCTGGCGCCAACTGGCTGGCCTGCGCGCCCGGCGCACTTTTGCGATGCAGGGCGATACCGATGTGCAGGGCGATGCGCACTGGGTGACTGAAAAAGCCGACGGCGTTGGCGGCATTGACAGCGCCGAAAGCCGTGCCAGCGCCGAAAGCAGCGCCACTGGCGGCCATTGGGCCTTGCACCTGCGCACCCCCGTCGGCGGCGCCAACATCGCGCTGCACGCCGCCGGCCAGCACAACCTGCACAACGCGCTGGCCGCAGCCACTGCCGCGCTGGCGGCGGGTGCGCCGCTGGCGGCCGTCGCCCAAGGCTTGTCGGCCTTCCGCCCGGTCAGCGGTCGCACGCAAACCAGTGTGCTGCGCCTGGCCGGCCAGCCGGTGCTGCTGGTCAACGACAGCTACAACGCCAACCCCGACTCGGTGCGCGCCGCAATTGATTTGCTGGCCTCGCTGCCGGGCCCACACTGGTTGTTGCTGGGCGACATGGGCGAGGTGGGCGACCAGGGCCCGGCCTTCCACGCCGAGGTCGGTGCCTACGCGAAGGCGCAGGGCATCGACCACCTGTGGTGCGTGGGCGCGTTGTGCGCGCACGCGGCCGATGCGTTCAGCGGCGCACGTCACTTCAACGACGTGGCCTCGCTGGTTGCGGCGCCGTTGCCCGACTTCAACGCGGTGCTCGTCAAGGGCTCGCGCTTCATGAAAATGGAACAGGTGGTGGTCAGCCTGCTGCACAGCGAAGGAGCCGACCGTGCTGCTTAGTCTGACCCAGTGGTTGCAAACCCTGTCGCCCGAACTCGGCTTCTTCCGCGTCTTTCAATACCTGACCCTGCGCGCGGTGCTGGCCGCAATGACCGCCTTGCTGATCGGCCTGGCCTTCGGGCCGTGGGTGATTCGCCGCCTCGCGTCGCTGAAGATCGGCCAGCCGGTTCGCGACTACGGCGTGACGGCCCATCTGGTGAAAGCCGGCACGCCGACGATGGGCGGCGTGCTGATCCTCATCAGCATCGGCGTCAGCACCTTGCTGTGGTTCGACTGGAGCAACCGCTTCGTCTGGATCGTGATGGTGGTGACCATCGGCTTCGGTGCCATCGGCTGGGTCGACGACTGGCGCAAGGTGGTCGACAAGAACCCCGAAGGCATGTCGTCGCGCGAGAAATTCTTCTGGCAATCGCTGATCGGCCTGGTGGCCGCGCTGTACCTCGCGTTCAGCGTCAGCGAAACCAGCAACCTGCGTGTGCTGGAATTGTTTCTGCGCTGGGTCAGCAGTGGCTTTTCCAACGCGCTGCCACCGCGGGCCGATTTGATGGTGCCCTTCTTCAAAACGGTGAGCTATCCGCTGGGCGTGTTCGGTTTCATCATCCTCACCTGGTTCGTCATCGTCGGCGCTTCCAACGCGGTGAACTTCACCGACGGGCTGGACGGCCTGGCCATCATGCCGGTGGTGATGGTGGGCTCGGCGCTGGGCATCTTTGCCTACATCACCGGCAATGCGGTGTTCAGCAAATACCTGCTGTTTCCGCACATCCCGGGCTCGGGCGAACTGCTGGTGTTCTGCGCCGCGATGGCCGGCGCCGGGCTGGCTTTTTTGTGGTTCAACGCCAACCCGGCGCAGGTCTTTATGGGCGATGTCGGCGCGCTGTCGCTGGGCGGCGCTTTAGGCACCATCGCCGTCATCACGCGCCAGGAGATCCTGCTCGGCATCATGGGCGGCGTCTT
>JANLOP010000315.1:0-22711 GCA_031366635.1 Betaproteobacteria bacterium
CTGGTGAGCAGGCCCAGCGCGTGCGCGGCCACCTCGGAGCTGGCATCGCCTGCCTGGCTTGCCTGCTTGTCGCGCAGCTCGGTGATCACGTCACCCAGGTAGCCATCTGCCTTCAGGGCTGCGACGTCGGCGGCCGTAGGCCGGAACGTGTCAATGACTTTGCAGCACCTTTCGTCATGAATTTACTGCGCGGGCTGGTGATGAATCTGTGGCGGCGGTCTCCGATGGTGGCGGGTTGATCCAGGCTGCGGTAGGCAGCACGTGGGGCAGTGGACGACGGCCCTTGAAGCGTTTCGGAGAAGCGCGGAACGCAGCGTCCAGGACGATTTGGCGGGTGTCGCGCAGGGCTTGAGCGTGCCCGTAGTGCACGGCCTGCGGCGTCATGTAGCCGATCCCAGAGTGCCGATGCTGAGTGTTGTACCAAGCGAAGAAGGCTTGGCAATGGGCGCGGGCATCCTCGATGCAGCCGAAGCGTGCGGGGAAGTCGGGCCGATACTTCATCGTCTTGAACTGCGACTCCGAGTACGGGTTGTCGTCCGAGACGTGGGGTCGGCTGTGGCTCTTGGCGATGTCCAGGTCCACCAGCAAGGCGGCCACCGGCTTGGAGCGCATCGCGGCACCCCGGTCGGCGTGCAGGGTGAGCATGCCGGGCTCCACGTTGTGACGCGACACGCAGTCGGCGATGAGTTGCTCGGCCAGGTCGGCACTCTCGCGCTCGGCGATCAGCCAGCCCACCACGTGACGGCTGAAGATGTCCAGGATCACGTAGAGGTGGAAGCAGGTCCACTTGGCCGGCCCCTTCAACTTCGTGATGTCCCAGGACCAGACCTGGTTGGGCTGAACAGCCAACAGTTCGGGCTTGACGTAGGCCGGGTGGGTGAGCTGGTTGCGCCGCTCACGTGAGCCGCCATGCAGGGCCAGCAGCCGGTACATGGTGCGCACCGAGCCCAGGTAGCGGCCCTCGTCGAGCAGTATGGCGTGCACAGCCGCAGGCGCCGTGTCGGCGAAGCGTTCGCTGTTGAGCGTGTCAAGCAGCAGCGCTTTCTCCTGGGCATCCAGCGCCAGCGGCGGACGGGCTCGCGCCCTGCGTTGCGGCAGTGGCCCGACCAGGCTTGCGCGGCGTGCCTGAGCATGCTGGCGAGCGGGCGCGCCGCGTGGCAGGCCCAAGGCCGCGCATGCCGCGCCAGCGCCCAGCGCGGGGGTGAGTTCGTGCACGGCGGCGATCACAGCAAGCCGCCGCTGGCGTCCATCGAGTTGCCCAGCAAGGCTGCAAGTTTTTTTTGGACGTCGATCACCAACAGCGCCTTGTCCAGGCGGCTCTTGAGGCTGTCGCGCTCACGCGTGAGCTGTGCGATGTGCAGGGTCTCGGCACGGTGAGGGTCGGTCTTGGGGCCGCGCTTGACAGGCGCCAGGGCAGCCAGATCGGCGGCCTCGCGTTGGCGCCGCCAGGTACTCAGCGACGATGAATACACACCCTCGCAGCGCATCAGCGCACCGATCTCGCCGGGCTTGGTGCAGTTGTCCACGGCCTGCAGAATGCGCCGCTTGTCGGCGTTGGAGAACTGCCTGCGACGGGCGCGTGGGACCACCTCGGCGTCGTTGCAGAGATGCTCACCCGGCGGCGCCGATCCGGGCGCCTCTTCAGTCGCCCTACGGGCTCCTTGCGAGGCGCCCGGATCGGCTGAACTCTTCACTGCGTGCATCGGAACCTTGGGTTGCTGGTTGATCGTCATACCTACCTCGTTGCTCACTGATTTATCAGGGGTAGGTGCGGCAGGTCATATTGGCACGGGGGGCCCGACAGCCTCCTGGTGATGAAGACCGGCGAGGTCTGGCTGGCCAACCTCGACCCCACTGTGGGCAGCGAGATCCAGAAGACCCGGCCCTGCGTGGTGGGCTCACCCGACGACATGAATGACCACTTGCGCTCGGTGATCGTGGTGCCCATGACCACCGGCGCGCGGCCGGCGGGCTTTCGTGTGGCGCTGACGTTTCAAGGCCAGCAGGGCCTGATCCTGCTGGACCAGCTTCGCACGCTCGACCGCACCCGCCTCGTCAAGCGCCTGGGGGCCTTGCGCCCGGCCACGCTGGCCGGCACCTTGCAAACCTTGCAGGCGATGTTTGCGCCGTGATGGCTGATGGCGTCAGGGCGGCGGCAGCCCCGCAACCGCCGCCGCCACCGCGCGCGCCACCCAGCCAAAACCGATGCGCTCTTGCTCCATCCGCAGCGGCGCCTCACGCAGCCGGCGCCAGCGCAAATCATCGTAGAGCCGGCGCTCGGCCTCATTCAGCCGGGGCAAGTCGCGCTGGGTGGGCTGGGGCTCGTCGGTCCACTGGGCCTCGTGTGCCAGCAGGGTGGCGTGGTCCATCAGCAGCGATTGCGCGTGCGGAAAGTGCGCCCGCAACTGGTCGAGGATGGCAAAGCCGTGGCTGTCGATGTCGCCCCAGTAAAACAGCGCGCGCTGCTGCAACCAACCGGCCTGCGCCAGCGCGTCGAAGCCGTAGCCGGCGCCAAAGACCACCAGGCTGGCAGCGGCCGGCGGGAAGGCCAGAAAGTTGATCTCGTTCTCGGTGATGAAAACCCGCTGCACGGCGGCGTCAAGCTGGGCAAAAGCGGCCTGCGACACGGTGTAGTCGGCGTCGGTGCCGGCCAGCCAGCCGGCATGCTGTGGATCGAGAAAGCGCAGCCGCACGCGGCCCGGCTTGTCGAGAAAACCGTAGCGCCGGGCAAATTGCGCCACCCCGCTGGCCGCCGGGTCGATGGCCTGAGGGCTCAGCGCCAGGTTCAGCAACTCGGCCAGCACGCCGCGCTGCGCCTCGATGAACTTGCTGTGCATGCCGGGCAGGTCCACTTGGCGCAGGTAGATACCTGGCCGGGGATGGGCTTGCAGCCAGGCCACCAGGCTGAGCAAGCGCGACCAATCATCGGCCAATGCCAGCGCGCGCCGGGGGTAACGCGCCAGCCACGGCAGCAGCGCCGGCTGATTGGCTTGGGTGGCGGCCAGCAGGGCATGGAAGGCGGCAGCCTCGCGCTTTTTGCCGATCAGCCGCAGGGCATCGTCCAGCGTGTCCACCCAGGCCTCGTCGGGCAGGCTGTTCTGGCCGATCACCCGGTGCCGCACCTCGCGTTGCACCAGCCGGTAGCCGTTGCGGCTGCCCAGCGCCAGCTCGGCGGCCCAGTGGCGCACGGCGTCAAACCGCTCCGACAGATCGCCCGACGCCGGCCCGCGCAGCGCCAGCCGCAACGGGAAAAGCGGCGCCGGGATCGGGATCTGGCTCGTGCCCGGCCCCGGCCCCGGCCCGGCCAGCGCCGCCAGCAACTCATCGCGGTCCCAGCGCCGTTGCACCTGGGCGCGCAGGTCGGCGGCGGTGGTCCAGGCGCTCATGACAACAGCGCATCCCGCTGCTGCCGGTACTCCTCGATGCCCAGGTTGCGCAGCTTGGACGCGCTGCCGTCCTCGTTGTGCACAAAGCCCACGCTGGCGACAAAGGGCTCGATGATGTGGATTTTTTGCAGCGGCGTGACGATCAGCAATTGCAGGTTGAGCTGCTGGAATAGCCGCAGGCCGTACTCGGCCGATTCGTCCGAGCCTCGGCCAAAGGCCTCGTCGATGACGACAAAGCGGAACGAGCGTGAGCGCACCGCCCCCCATTCCAGCCCAAACTGGTAAGCCAGGCTGGCGGCCAGGATGGTGTAGGCCAGCTTCTCTTTTTGGCCGCCCGATTTGCCGCCGGAGTCGGAATAGTGCTCATGCTCGCGGCCGTCTTCGCGCCAGCGCTCGCTGGCGGCAAAAACAAACCACTGCCGCACATCGGTCACTTTGGCGGCCCAGCGCCGGTCGGCCTCGGCCGAGCCCTCGCGGCCCCGGAAGCGCTCGATGATGTGCTTGACCTGCAAGAACTTGGCCTCCGAGTACTGCGCATCGTCTGAGCCGGTGAGCGTGCCCTCGGTGCAGGCGCGCAGCTCGGTTTGAAAATCACGCACATCGGCGTCGGTGGCGGGCTGGGCCTCGAGTGCGATGAAGCGGCCCGGGTTGTAGTCGATCTGCGTCAGCGATTCATTGATGCGGGCGATGCGCTCTTTGATGGTTTCACGCTCGCGGTGCAACTGGGATTGGAAGTTGGCCACCTCGCGGATGGTGTTTTCGTTCAGCAGCTCTTTGAAGCGGGCCACAAAGCGCGGCAGGTCGTCGGCCTCCAGCAGCGCCAGCATCGCGGCAAACTCGGCGCCGGCCGCCACGCTGGCGTCCACCTCTTGGGTGTCGAGCTTGAAGGCCTCTTTGTACTCGGCCATCGCCCGCACGATTTTTTCGCCCAGGCGGGCGAGTTTTTTATCGTCGGCGTCGATGCGCTCTTGCAGCCAGCGCCGCAGGTCTTGCTCACGGCCGTCGCAGGATTCAACGCTCAGGGGTGGCTGACCTGGCGGCTGACTTGGCGCCTCACCCGGCACCGCAGCCCGCCAGCCGTCGATCAGGCCGAAGTGCGCTGCCTGGGCGGCAAAGTCGGGCGCGTCCAGCCGCTGCTGGGCCCCAACGCGCAGGGCAGTGGCTTGCTCGGCTTTCAACCGCGTGCGGGCCTGGTCGGCTTCACGCTCTTTGAGCTTGCGGCCGGTCTCCGTCAGCGCGGCTTCCAGTGCCTGCACCTGGCTGGCCAGCAGCTTGAGCACATCGGAGGCCGCCTCCAACTGGCGTTTTTCTTCCTGCAACGCGGCCAGCTCGGCAGCGCTGCTGCGCCAGTCCAGCTCGGCAAACTCTCGGTATTCCTCCAGCTTGGCCAGCGCCTGCAAGCGCTCGCGCAGGCTTTGCTGCTCGGTTTGCAAGATGGCGATTTGCTGACCGGTGTCGGCCAGGCGCGCCTGCAACACTTTGGCCTTGCTGTCGAGCGCGGCGATCTTGGCCTGGTTGGTCCAGCCCAGCACATAGCGGCTGCGGTCGTCCAGGCGGTGCCGGTCGTCTTTCTCGTGCCGCTCACCGGGCGCCTTGATCTGACCGGCACGGGTGATGGCATGCGTCTCGCGACGGAACTGGTCCTGGCCGGTGCAGCAGGCGATGTCAAAGCGGTGCGCCACCTCGCGCTCCAGCCAACCGTAAAACGGCGAATCCGGCTTGACGGTGAGCTTGCGCGCCAGCGCATCGGGGTGCAGCACCGGCAGACTGCCGCGCCCGTCTTTGCGCGCCGGGCGCACCCGAAAATAAACGATGCGGCCGCGCAAATGCGTGCGGTCCACCCAATCACTGACAGCGGCGTAGCGCGCATCGGGCACCAGCAGCGACAAGCCGAAGCTGCGCAACAGCCGCTCGGCCGCGCCCTCCCAGTCGCGCTCGTCGTCCCGCACCTGGATCAGTTCACCGGCAAACGGCATTTCGGCCTCGGCCAGGCCCAGCGCGCTGCACAGCGCGGTGCGTTGCGCCACCTGCTGGGCGTCGATGTTGCTGCGCCGGGCGCGCAGGCTGGTCAGCTCGGCGGCCAGGTCGGCGTGTTCCTGCCGGCCTTGGCTGAATGTCACGCCCAGCTCATTGAGCTGGTTCTGCACCGCCGCCTCGCGCTCGGCGGCGGCCTCGCGCAGCGGCGCGCACAGCGCGCGCTGGCGCAAAAAATCATCGGCGTTGTGCATTGTCAGCAGGCCCAGCGTCAGGCGCAGCTTGTCGTGGTGGGCGGCTTTGTCGGCGCGGCGCTGTTTTTCAGCCTCTTTTTGCGCGATGTCGAGCGCCAGCCGCTCGATGCGGTCACCGCCGCTGTCGGCAATGGCGCGCCGCAACTCACGCTCTTGCGCCTGCTGGGCCTGCTGCTGGGCCAGCAGCCGCTCAACCTGGCCGTCATGGCGCGCCGCCTCATCCGTCAGCAGCGCCAGCCGCTTGTCCAGCAGCTCGGCTTTGCGCGCTGCAAAGTAGGCTTGCAGGGCCTCGCGCGCGGCGCGCTGGCGCTCGATGGCGGCTGCCAACCCGGCATGCTGCCGGCCATCGGCCACCAGCGGGCGCAGCAGCGCCACCTGGCGCTGGGCTTTGAGCACCGCCTCGTGCGCCCGACTCAAGTCGTCAAAGTGCGCGATCAGCGCCGTCAGCCGGGGCGCCACGTCAAACGGCTCCAGCATGTGGCTGCGCACAAAATCAGTCAGGTTGCCCACCGACTTCATCGACACGGTTTGGTGAAACAGCTCCAGCGCCTGGTCGTTGTGGATGCCAAAGTGGCGGCGGAACAGCGCGCCGTAGGGCGGAAAGCTGTCTTCGACCACCACTTTTGCCGCGCGCAGCCGCTTGCGCAGTTGGCTGATATCGGCGCCGAAATCGGCAAAATCGGCGGCGATGCCCAGGTCGCGCTCGGCCACCGCGTACAGCCGCTGCGGCTGGCCTTGCGGGTCTTTCAGCCAAAACACCTGGGCCAGCGTCACCGTCTGGTCGTAGCCGGCGTTGTGAAACACCGCCAGGATGACCGAATAACTGTCGGGCCCACGCAGCGCCACCGGCCGGCCCGAGCCGCCCAGATCACTGCGCTCGGCCTTGTAGTGGCCCAGCACATAGCTGCGCAGGGTGCGCTCACGGGCCTCGGCCCCGGCGGCCTTGTTGTAGGCGACGCGGTGCGCCGGCACCAGCAAGGTGGTGACCGCATCGACCAGCGTGGATTTGCCCGAGCCGATGTCGCCAGTGAGCAGGGCATTGCGGCCGTCGGCACGCAGTGTCCACACCCGGGCATCGAACGTGCCCCAGTTGAAGATCTCCAGCCGGCTCAGGCGGAAGCCCGACAGCGCCGGGTCGGCGGCAAAGTCAAAGGCCAGCGCTTCATGCTTCATCGTTGGGCCCGTCCTTGCCGTCTTTGATGTCCTTGCCGTCCTTGCCGTCCTTGCCGTCCGTGCCGTCCAACTGCGCCCGGTAGCCGGCCAGCCGGGCATCAAACTCGGCCAGCCACTGCGCATCGACAAAGGCTTTGAGGATGCGCTGCACCTCGAACATCGCCTCGGCGCCGCGCAGCCGGCGCACAAAGCCCAGGTCGATGATGCGGTTCAGGTGGCCGTCCACCTGGTCGATCAGCCGGGCCTCGTTGCTGCCCTCGGGCAAGAAGACACGCAGCAACTCCACCACCTGGGCGCGCGACAGGATCAGCCGGGTGTCGGCGCCGGCGGCATCAAACTCGGCCAACTTTTTGCGCAGCAGCGCCAGCAACAGGCTGACCGGGAATGACAGCGGCCGGCGCGCCACCAGGCGCGGCAGTTTGGGGGCGGCGTCGTCTTCAGGCTCGGGCTGTGAGCGCAAAAAGGCATGGCCTTCGGCCTCGTCGAGCACCAGCACCAGGCCCAGCACCGCCACATGGTCGCGCACGCGGGCCTGCAGTTGCAGCAGCGCGCTCCAGTGCGGGGCGTCATCCGCGCGGTAGGTCACGCCCTTGAGCAACGGGATCAGCACGGCCGACAGGTCGGCGGCCTGGGCGGCCGCCAGGTTGGAAGGGGCTGAATGCTCAAGGCTGGCCAGCTTCATCGCATGTCATCCCGTGTCATCTTGAAAACACCACCCGTGGCAGGCTGGCCGTCCGGGTGTGCCCGCTGCGCGCCAGCCAGGCCACGCGGTCTAACACCGTGTCGTCGATCAGCGCCCGGCCCGGCTCGGCCGCCAGGCTGAGGTAGGCCACCAGCTCGGCCAGGCCTTGTTGCAGCGGCCGGGCCGCCAGCAACTCCACCAGCGTGATCTGGCTGCGCTGTTGCAGGCTTTGCCGCACATGCTGGGCGAGTGCGGCTTTGTCGACGATGAACTGGCTGTACAACGCGGCCGTGTCCAGGCCGTCGTCGTCGGGCCCGTCGGCCAGGATGGCGGCGCTGCGCAGCGCCAGCTTGATGGGCGGTGCGTGCAGCGGGCGCTCCATCGGCAGGTCGATGCTGGGCGCCGTGTCGGCAATGGCCATGAACTCGCCGGCAGGCGCCTGGCCGCGCAGCGCCAGCGCACCGGCCTCGATGCCGCGCAGGATGTCCATGATGCGGCGATTCTCCAGATACGCCTGGTCGTCCAGAAAGCGCCGCAATTGCTGCGACAGCAGCGCGACGGTGCGCTGGGCATGCTCGCCGGCCTCCAGCCAGTCGTAGTGCACCCGGGCCAGGCGCGGGTCGGGTGACAAATCAGCCACCGGCGCCAAATTCAGCACCCGGTCGAGCAGGCCGGTCAATTCTTCTTGCCGGGCGCGCGACATCAAGAAATCCCAGAAGGCGCGAAAGCTGCGGCCCTGGTCCGAGTCGGCGATCAGGTCACGCTCACCCAGAATATCTTGCAGCAGCGCGCCTTTGCGGCCGTCCCACAGCGCGATGCGCTCACGCACGCGGCGGTCCAGGCCGCGAAAGTTGTGCTCCACCTCGCGGAAATCCGCCAGCAACTCACGCGCCAGCGTGGCGAACTGGTTGAAGCGCTCTTTCAGCGCGGTGTCGCCCAGCAGCGGCAGATCACCGGCGCGCACCTGTGCGATCTCGGCGTCGATTTGCTCGCGCTTGCGCATCAGCTCGGTGATGCGCGTCTCGGGGTCGGTCTCGCTGCCCTCGCTCATCTGGCGCAGCAGCGCAAACAGCGTCAGCAGGCGCGATTCGGTGCCGACAAACGCCCGCTCACCCAGGCTGGCCAGCCAGGCCAGTGCGCGCTCGGTGGCCGGTGTCAGATCAAAATGCGGCTCGTCCGAGCCCGGCGGGTAGAACTTGCGCAGCCAGGCTTTGTCATTGGCGGCCCAGTCGTTCAGGTATTCCAGCGCGCTTTTTGGGTAGGTGCCGGCGCCGCGTTGCTCACGCAGTGCATACAGCGTGTCTTCCAGCGCCTCGGCCAGATCGGCCTGGTTGATCGTGCGCTTGTTCGGCAGCACAAAAACCCGGTGCAAAAAACTGGCGATCAGCGCGGCTGAGTCGGCCAGCAGCAGGCGCCAGGCCGGGTGTTGGCGGCGCAGCGCGTCCAGCGTGTCGATGTCGAAAGGCATGCGCTTTCAGCCGCGATTGGCCGCAGGGTGCGGCGGCGGACCAGCAGACGGAGCGGGTGGTTGGTGCATCGGATGGGCGGGCTGGGCCTGGCGGCGGATGGCGGCGGATGGCAGCCAGGCGATTGTCGGTGACCCTTGCTGCGCGATCCGCGCCTTGCCGCTTGCCTTTGGCCACGTCACCACCACCTGCTTGGGAGGCTGTCGGGCCTTGGGTCGGGCCCGCCCAAGGCCCGACAGCCTCCTAAAATGTTCTTGCACGATTCTGCGAACAGGCAACCGATGGTCCCCCACCTCATCACTGCGCTCACCGGCCCGATCAACGAACTTGAAGCGCGGGTGCTCGACTCGATGCCGGCCATCGAGCGCTGGTTCAGGTTGGAGTGGATGGAGCACACACCGCCGTTTTACTCGTCGGTGGATTTGCGCAACGCCGGCTTCAAGCTGGCGCCGGTGGACACCAATCTGTACCCCGGCGGCTTCAACAACCTGACGCCCGACATGCTGCCGTTGGCGGTGCAGGCGGCGATGGCGGCGATCGAAAAAATCTGCCCCGAGGCCAAAAACCTGCTGCTGATCCCTGAGCGCCACATCCGCAACACGTTTTACCTCAGCAATGTGCAGCGGCTGGTACGCATCTTCACCCAGGCCGGGCTCAATGTGCGGCTGGGCACGCTGGACGAGGGCATCACCGCGCCCACCGCACTGCGGTTGCCCGACGGCAGTGAATTGCTGTTGGAGCCGCTGCAACGCAGCCGCAGCCGGCTCGGCTTGAAGGATTTTGACCCCTGCACCATCCTGCTCAACAACAACCTGTCGGCGGGCGTGCCGGCCGTGCTGGAGCATCTGCATGAGCAGTACCTGCTGCCGCCGCTGCACGCCAGTTGGGCGGCGCGGCGCAAAAGCCAGCACTACCACAGCTACGAAGAGGTGGCGAAGAAGTTTGCCAAGTTGCTGGGCATGGACCCGTGGCTGATCAACCCGATGTACGCGCCGTGCGGCGCGGTAGACCTGGGCGACGACGCCGGGCTGGACGGCCTGCAAACATCGGTCGATGCGCTGCTGACCAAGGTGCGCCGCAAGTACAAGGAATACGGCATCAACGAGAAACCCTTTGTCGTGATCAAGGCCGATTGCGGCAACAACGCGCTCGGGCCGGTGACGGTGCGCGACGCCAAAGACCTGGTCGAGGTGATCCACCGGGCGCGCGACCGCATGGGCCTGGGCTCGGCCGGCGGCCTGCCCACCGAGCTGATCGTGCAAGAAGGCGTGCCCACTTATGAGCGTGTCAACGACGCGGTGGCCGAGCCGGTGGTCTACATGATCGACCGCTACGTGGTGGGCGGCTTTTACCGGGTGCATGCCGAGCTTGGCATCGACGAAAGCCTGAACGCCCCGGGCGCCAGCTACGTGCCGCTGGCCTTTGCCGAGAGCCACCACCTGCCGCAGCGCGGCGAGAAGCCCGGCGCCAGCGCGCCGAACCGGTTTTACATGTACGGGGTGCTGGGCCGGCTGGCGATGCTGGCCGCCAGCTACGAGTTGGAAGCCACCGACCCGGAGGCCGAGGTCTACGACTGAGCCTGCGGCCGTAGTTTTCTTGCAGCAGCGCCGCCAGCGCACAATCTGCGCTTTGAATCCTTCAGGCGGCGGGCCACCCGTTGCCCTGCGTCGTGAGCCAGGCAAATGCCCCCAAGACCCCGGCCGCGCTGGCCGCGCTAACCCTTGGCGCGCTGGGCGTGGTGTACGGTGACATCGGCACCAGCCCGCTGTATGCGCTCAAAGAGGTGTTCCACGGTGGCCACGTGGCCACCAGCCCGGCCAACATCCTGGGCGTGCTGTCGCTGATCTTCTGGACCATGACGATCATCGTTTCGGTCAAGTACGTGGTGCTGATCCTGCGCGCTGACAACAACGGTGAGGGTGGCCTGATCGCGATGCTGGCGCTGGCCACCAGCGCCGTCAAAGACAAGCCCGCGATGCGCAGCGCGTTGATGACGGTGGGGCTGTTCGGCACCGCGATCTTTTATGGCGACGGCGTCATCACGCCGGCGATCTCGGTGTTGTCGGCGGTAGAAGGCCTGGGCGTGGCCGCGCCCGGCCTGAAAGGCGGGGTGATCCCGATCACGCTGCTGGTGCTGGCGGGGCTGTTTGCGGTGCAGCGCTTTGGCACCGGCGGCATCGGCCGCTTTTTTGGGCCGATCACGCTGGTCTGGTTTGCCGTGCTGGTGGCGCTGGGCCTGCCGCACATCCTGGACAACCCGGCGGTGCTGGTGGCGCTGAACCCGGCCTACGCGCTGGCATTTTTTGTCGCCAACCCGCTGGTGGCGTTTGTCGGCCTGGGCGCGGTGGTGCTGTGCGTGACCGGCGGCGAGGCGCTGTATGCCGACATGGGCCACTTCGGCAAAAAGCCGATCCGCATTGCCTGGTTCGGCTTTGTGATGCCGGCGCTGGTGGTCAATTATTTTGGCCAGGGCGCGATGCTGCTGGACGATCCGTCGGCTATCGACAACCCGTTTTTCAAGATGGCGCCGGGCTGGGCCCAGTTGCCCCTGGTGGTGCTGGCCACGGCCGCCACGGTGATCGCATCACAGGCGCTGATCACCGCCGCGTTCTCGGTCACCAAACAGGCCATCCAGCTCGGCATCCTGCCGCGCATGCTGATCCGCCACACCTCGGTGCGCGACACCGGGCAAATCTATGTGCCGTTTGTCAACTGGGGGCTGTTTGTCTTCATCGTGCTGGCGGTGGGCTTGTTCAAGACGTCCAGCAACCTGGCCTCGGCCTACGGCATTGCGGTGACGCTGGACATGACCATCACCACCGTGATGACCTTTTTCGTCATCCGCTTCGGCTGGAAGTACCCGCTGCTGCCCAGCCTGGCCGCCACCGGGTTTTTCTTCATGATTGACATCACGTTTTTTGCCAGCAACATGCTCAAGCTGATCGCCGGTGGCTGGTTTCCGATCGTCATCGGCATCGGCATGTTCACGCTGATGCTGACCTGGGTGCAGGGCCGCAAGCTGGTGAGCGCCCGGCTGCGCGACGAGGCCATCGACCTGGACAGCTTTTTGTCGGCGGTGTTCATCAGCCCGCCCAAACGGGTAGAGGGCACGGCGGTATTTTTGTCGGCCGAGAAAGGCCTGACGCCGAATGCGCTGATGCACAACTTGAAGCACAACAAGGTGCTGCACCAGTACAACCTGTTTGTCACCGTGCAGCAGCACGAGGTGCCGTGGGTGGGCTTCAACAAGCGCATCGAGATCCAGCCGCTGGGCCACGATTGCTGGCAGGTGGTGCTGCACTTCGGCTTCAAGAACGACCCGGATGTGCCCGACGCGCTCAAGCTGCTGGAAGGCCGCGGCATCCCGCTGCCCGAGATGGACACCAGCTACTTCTTGAGCCGCGACATCGTGATCCCCACCTTCGGCACCGGCATGGCGCTGTGGCGCGAAAAACTGTTTGCCAGCATGCACCGCAACGCGGCCGCAGCGGCTGACTTTTTGAACCTGCCGAGCAACCGGATTGTCGAGTTGGGGGCGAAGGTGGAAATCTGACGTCGCCCGGCCACCCGCGCCGCGCCCGATCAGTTGCGCGTGGATGTTTGCAGCGTGCGGATGTCGCTGTCCGCGTCCTGCGCGCGCGGCGTGGCTGGCAGCGTGGACGGCGTTGACGGCGCGCCGGCCAACGTCATTTGACCGTTCTCAACCCGCACCGATTGGCCGACCCTCGGCGCCTGGGCCTGGGTAAAGCTGCGCTGGCTGCCGTCATCCATGCGCACGCTGATGCGGTACTCGGTGGTCGAGCGCTGGCGCTTTTCGATCTCGTTGCCGGCCAGGCCGCCGCCGAGGGCGCCCAGCACCGTCATCACCGTGCGCCCGCTGCCGCCGCCGATCTGGTGGCCCACCACACCGCCCAGCACGCCGCCGGCCACCGCGCCGATGCCGCTGCCGTCGCCCTTTTTTGTCACCGCAGTGACGTTTTCGACCACGCCACAGCGTTGGCAGACCGCCGCTGCCGGTGCGGCCGGCTCCTGCATCGCCGTTGGCTGGGTGCGCAGCGGCGGGTTCGGGCTGCTTTGGGCTGCGTCCGAGTGCAGCAAGGTGGGCGGGCTGGCGGTGTGCGCGCCGGTGTGGCTGGCGGCGTGGTTGGCGGCGTGGCTGGCGGCGTGGCTGGATGTCTGGCCGCCGGTTTGGTTGTTGGGGGCCGCCGTCGGGGCCATGCGGCCGGACGGGATGCTGGGCTCAGCCAGCGCCGTGCGCGCCGGCTCGGCTGAGCCGGCGGCGCCTGGCGCTGCGCTGCGCTGCCACAGCAGGCTGCCCAGCGCACCGATCACGACCAGGCTGACGGCGGCCGCCGCCAGCGCGCTGCGCCGCCAAAACCGGGCCGGGTCGGCTGCGCCGTTGAAAGAGGGGGCGGCAGCGGGGGCGATGTTCGAGCGGCGGTTCAGATTGGCATTCACGATGGCTGCTTCCTACAAGGTTGACAAAGGCCGGCAAGCCGGTCGTGCTACCTCTCTTCAACGCAGCAAACGCCGGTTTGGACGACCGGGCCCCCGATTGGCGGACCTTCAGCGGATGTTCAGCAGACGTCCAACACACGGCCAGCAGACGTCCAGCAGACGTCCAGCAGACGGCCTGCCGCGGCCCGGCCGGCGCCGCGCCGATATGCTTGCCCGCATGCGTCGGCTGATTCGTGACCTCTCTGCTTCCTCGGTGGTGGCCGGCTTTGTGGCCGTGCTGGTGGGCTACACCAGCTCGGTGGCCATCGTCTTCCAGGCGGCGCAGGCGCTGGGCGCCAGCCCAGCCCAAACCGTGTCGTGGATGTGGGCGCTGGGCCTGGCAATGGGCGTCAGTTGCATCGGCTTGTCGCTGCACTACCGGCTGCCGGTGCTCACCGCCTGGTGCACGCCCGGGGCGGCGCTGTTGGCCGCCACCCAGGGCGTAAGCCTGCCGCAGGCCACCGGCGCCTTCATCGTCTGTGCGCTGTTGATTGTTTTGGTGGGCGCCACCGGCTGGTTCGAGCGCGTGATGGACCGGGTGCCGATGGCGGTGGCCGCCGCGCTGCTGGCCGGCGTGTTGACGCGCTTTGGCCTGGACGCCGTGCTGTCGGTGCGTAGCGCACCCGGCCTGGTTTTGGCGATGGCGGCGGCCTATCTGGCCGGCCGGCGCTGGTGGCCCCGTTATGCCGTGCCGGGTGTGCTGCTGGCCGGCATCGCGGTGGCGGCCGGGCAGGGCCGGCTGCATCTGGGCGGCGTCGATTGGGCCTGGGCCATACCGGTGTTCGTGATGCCGCAGTTCACGCTGGCCAGCACAGTGGGCGTGGCGCTGCCGCTGTTCATCGTCACGATGGCCTCGCAAAACCTGCCCGGCGTGGCGGCGCAGCGGGCGGCGGGTTATGCCATCCCCGTCTCACCCATCACCACAGCCACCGGGCTGATCGCGCTGCTGCTGGCGCCGTTTGGGGCGTTTTCGATCAACCTGGCGGCCATCACTGCCGCCATCTGCATGAGCCCGGAGGCCCATCCCGACCCGGCAAAAAGATACACCGCACCGGTGATGGCGGGCGTTTTTTATGTCTTGATGGGTCTGGCCGGCGGCGCGGTGGTGGGCCTGCTGGCGGCTTTCCCGCGTGAGCTGGTGGCGGCCGTGGCCGGCCTGGCGTTGCTGGGCACGATTGCCGGCGGATTGAGCCTGGCCTTGAAGGACGAGCGCCACCGCGACGCGGCGGCCATCACCTTCCTGGTCACGCTGTCGGGGTTGACGATGGCCGGCATCGGCGCGGCGTTTTGGGGTGTGCTGGCCGGCAGCGTCACCCTCGCTGTGCAACACTGGAGAAAGTAGCCCCCCCTGAAGCGCCTTCGGCGTCCTTGCAGGCCGCGCTGGGCCAGAGGCCCAGCCCTTCGGCAGGCACAAACGGCTCACCGTTTGTGTCCGGCCTCAGCCCCCCAGGTGGCGGCCGCCGGCAGCCCGGCAGAGCCGGTTCTGTGGCGGCCTGCTTGCTTGTTACCCTGTCAAACTTCCTGCTGATTTCTTTGGAACCCAGACCATGCAACTGCTGTTCGTCGCCGACCCGCTGGAGGGCTTCAAAACCTACAAAGACAGCACCTTCGCGATGATGCGCGAGGCCGTGCGGCGCGGCCACACGCTGATGTGTTGCGAGCCCAAGGACATGCGCTGGCAGCGCGGCGAGAAGGTGACGGCCTTTGTGCGCGACATCACCCTCACCGGTGATGCGCAAGACTGGTTCAAGGCGGCGCAACAGCACCCGCACGAGCGCCCGCAAGTGCTGGCCGGGGTGGACGCGGTGCTGATGCGCAAAGACCCGCCATTCGACAGCGAATACTTTTACGCCACCCACTTGCTGAGCCAGGCCGAGCGCGAGGGCGCCCGGGTTTTCAACAGCCCGCAGGCGCTGCGCGACCATCCTGAAAAACTGGCGATTCTGGAATTTCCGCAGTTCATCGGCCCGACGCTGGTGACACGCGACGCGGCCGATGTGCGGCGCTTCCACGCCGAGCACCAAGACATCATCCTCAAGCCGCTGGACGGCATGGGCGGCATGGGCATCTTCCGGGTCGGGCCCGACGGGCTGAACCTGGGTGCCATCACCGAGACGCTGAACCAGGACGGCGCGTTGACGCTGATGGTGCAGAAGTACCTGCCCGAGATCACCCAGGGCGACAAGCGCGTGCTGGTGATCGGCGGCCAGCCGGTGCCTTTCAGCCTGGCGCGCATCCCGCAGGGCAGCGAGATCCGCGGCAACCTGGCGGTGGGCGGCAAGGGTGTGGCGATGCCACTCACCGACCGCGAGCGTGAGATCGCCGGCGCGTTGGGCCCGATACTGGCCGGGCGTGGCCTGCTGCTGGTCGGGCTGGACGTGATCGGCAGCAGCCTGACCGAGATCAACGTCACCAGCCCGACCTGTTTTCAAGAAATCACCGACCAGACGGGCGTCGATGTGGCCGCGATGTACTTGACCGCGCTCGAAGCCGCCCTGAATTCCCCCCTCTCCAATCCCCACTGAAAGCAGAAAACGCATGAAGACCAAAGCCGCTGTCGCCTGGAAAGCCGGCGCCCCACTGACCATCGAAGAGGTTGACCTGGCCGGCCCACGCGAGGGCGAGGTGCTGGTGGAAATCAAAGCCACCGGCATCTGCCACACCGATTACTACACCTTGAGCGGCGCTGACCCGGAGGGCCTGTTCCCGGCCATCCTGGGCCATGAGGGCGCGGGCGTGGTGCTGGAGGTGGGCGCCAACGTGCCGTGGCTCAAAGCCGGCGACCACGTGATCCCGCTCTACACGCCCGAGTGCCGCAACTGCAAGTTCTGCCTGTCGCGCAAAACCAATCTGTGCCAGGCGATCCGGTCCACCCAGGGCAAGGGCTTGATGCCCGACGGCACCTCGCGCTTTTCGATCAACGGCCAGCCCATCCTGCACTACATGGGCACCAGCACCTTTGCCAACCATGTGGTGGTGCCGGGCATCGCGCTGGCCAAGATCCGGCCCGATGCGCCGTTCGACAAAGTTTGCTACATCGGCTGCGGTGTCACCACCGGCGTGGGCGCGGTGCTGTTCACGGCAAAAGTGGAGGCCGGCGCCAATGTGGTCGTCTTCGGCCTGGGCGGCATCGGGCTGAACGTCATCCAGGGCGCCAAGATGGTGGGCGCCGACAAGATCATCGGCGTGGATTTGAACCCGGCGCGCGAGGCGATGGCGCGGAAATTCGGCATGACGCATTTCATCAACCCCAAAGAACATGCGAATGTGGTGGACGCCATCGTGCAACTCACCGACGGCGGCGCCGACTACAGCTTCGAGTGCATCGGCAACACGCAGGTGATGCGGCAAGCGCTGGAATGCACCCACAAAGGCTGGGGCCGCAGCATCATCATCGGCGTGGCGGATGCGGGGGCCGAGATCAGTACGCGCCCCTTCCAGCTTGTGACCGGCCGCAAATGGGAGGGCTCGGCCTTTGGCGGTGCGCGTGGCCGCACCGACGTGCCCAAGATCGTCGATTGGTATATGGACGGCAAGCTCAACATCGACAGCCTGATCACCCACAAATTGCGCCTCGACCAGATCAACGAAGGGTTTGAGTTGATGAAGCGCGGTGAGTCGATCCGCTCGGTGGTGATGTTTTGAGCCGGGTTTCACTGATGACCTGGGAACCCCTGTCCGCCCATGCCAGCTTCGGCGGCATGCAGCATTTTTATCGCCATGCCTCGGCCGAGACCGGCACGCCGATGCGCTTCGGGCTGTACCTGCCGCCGCAGGCGGCGCTGGGCAAGGTGCCGCTGCTGGTCTACCTGGCCGGCTTGACCTGCAACGAAGAAACCTTTGCCACCAAGGCCGGTGCCCAACGCACGGCGGCTGCGCTGGGCCTGGCGCTGCTGATGCCCGACACCAGCCCGCGCGGCGCGGGTGTGGCGGGTGAGGCCGAGGCCTGGGATTTTGGCGTGGCCGCCGGCTTTTACCTCGACGCCACCCAGGCGCCGTGGGCCACAAACTGGCGCATGGAAAGCTATTTGCTGAACGAGCTGCTGCCGCAGGTGGCGGCGCAGGCGCCGGTGCACGGTGCGCGCATCGGCATCATGGGCCATTCAATGGGTGGGCATGGCGCGCTGACGCTGGCACTGCGCCACCCGGGCCGGTTCAAAACCCTGTCGGCGCTGGCGCCCATCTGCGCGCCCACGCAGTGCCCGTGGGGCGACAAAGCCTTCACCGGCTACCTGGGCGACGACACCCGCGCCTGGGGCCCGCACGATTCCAGCGCGCTGATGGCGCAGCAGGCCCAGGCACCGTACCCGGCCGGCATCCTGATCGACCAAGGGCTGGCCGACAAATTCCTGGCCGACGGCCAGTTGTTGCCCGAGCGCCTTGAGGCGGCCTGCGCCGCAGTGCGCCAGCCGCTAACACTGCGCCGCCAGCCCGGTTTTGACCACGGCTATTACTTCATCGCCAGCGTCATCGACGACCACCTGCGCCACCACGCGGCGGGGCTGGCCGGCTGACAGCACGCTGTGCCATCGGCGCCGGTGATCGGCCGCCCGGCATCCGTTGGGCCTGCGCAGGGCTGGGCGCCGCTGGGCTATCCCGCGATGCGCCTGCGCTGGTGCCGCGCCGCCTTGTGGGCCTTCTTGCGGCGCTGGGGCGGCTATGGCGCGGTGGGCGCGGTGCTGCTGGGCGCGGGCAGCAACAGCCCCATCGACAGCGTGGGCGCGCTGGCGGCCTGGCTGGTGCTGCCGTTGTTCAAGGCGGCTTCCCGCCCGGCCTGGCTGGCCGCTGCGGTGCTGGTGCAGGCGGCGCTGGGCGGCTGGCTGGTGTGGGCCATGCGGCCGCTGTTGTGGCCGGTGGCCTGGCGCGCCGCTGAGCGGGCGCTGCCGATCCCGCGCCGCGCCCGGTTGGTCTCAGACGCCACAGTGGTGGCATTGGGCCTGCTGCCTTTGGGGGTGTTGTATGCCACCGGCGCGGCCACCTGGTGGGCCCACCGGCCGGCGTGGCTGATGCCGTGGTGGCCGCAGGCGCTGGTCGGTTTGGTGGGCGTGATGCTGGGCTCCTGGGGCGCCGGCGTGGCCGTGTTGCAGGCGCTGCGCCGGCCCGCCCGGCAGCGGCAACACGGGCCCAGCCGGCGTGCCGCCCAGGCGGGAGAGGCGATCAGCGGTCCGGCGATGGCCGGGCACCCGGCAGCCCGCCCGACCGGCACCTGGCTTTGCCACCCGGCCTGGGTGCTCTGGGCCCTGCCGCTGTGGCGCGGCCCGGCACGCCGCACCGGCTGGGCGCTGCGCTGGGGCGGCCTGGCGCTGCTGGCCTTGACGGCGGGTTTGCGCCTCACGCCGCCGCCCCTCACCGGCTGGTGGCTGGCCGGCTTTGCGCTGGTGGCGCTGCTGGTCAGCAGCCGGGCCGACCGGCTGTCGCGCGCCGACTACCAGCCCTTGATCGCCGCCTGCGCGGTGCTGCCGCTGGCGCCGCAACACCTGCGCCGCCAGCGCGCGCTGCTGGCGTTGTTGCCGGCGCTGCTGGGCTACGCCGTGCTGGCGCTGGCGCTGCCCTGGGCGTCGCTGCGCGCGGCGGTGGCGTGGGCTTACCTGCTGGCGGGTGTCGGGTTGTGCGCGCTGGAGGTGATCAACCGCCCGCCGGATGTGGCCGGCCAGGCCAGCCGCTGGTGGGTGTCGCTGGTGCTGCTGGTGGCGCTGGCGTCCGAGGTGCTGCGATGACGCGGGCCAGACGATGACGCCGATGCTACAGATCGACGATTTGAGCTTTTCCTACCCCGGCCGGCCGGTATTCACCGGTTTCTCGGCCCGGGTCGGCCCGGGTTTGACCTGGCTGCGCGGCGGCAATGGCAGCGGCAAATCCACCTTGCTGGCGCTGCTTGCCGGGGCCATGCCGCCGCTGGCCGGCCGCCTGACGGCCCAGGGCCGGGACGTGCGCCGCCAGCCGCTGGACTACCGGCGCGCGGTGTTCTGGTGCGGGCCCGGCGCGCTGGCTTTTGACCACCTGAACGCGCGTGAGTATTTCGGCTTCATCGCCGGCCTGTACCCGACGTTCGACAGCGCCGGGCTGGCCTGCCAGATCGACGGTCTGGGCCTGGCGTCGCACCTGGCCCAGCGCTTGTCGGCCTTGTCCACCGGCACCCAGCGCAAGGTGGCGCTGGCCGCCGCGCTGGCCGTGGGTGCGCCAGTGGTGCTGCTGGACGAGCCGCTGAATGCGCTGGATGCGGCGTCGCTGGCCTGGTTTCGCAGCGCCTTGCTGCGCGCTTGCCAGTCGCCCGGCCAGGCCTGGGTGGTGGCCAGCCACGAGCCGCTGGGCCCGGCGGCCGACACTGCGGCGTGCATCGATCTGGGGCTGGCGCTGTCGCCGGTGTGAGCGCGCCAGGCCCGGGCTGGGCTGGGTGCAGGCCCGGCCGCCGGCCCGGGTCTCTCTTTGAAGGTCAGCGCGTTGTCTGCGCCGGCCTGGCCTAGCCCGGTCGGTCGGCCGCCCACCACCAGGTACTCAACGCCCTTGGCGTTGGGCCATTCGGCAAACTCTTTGAAGTCGCGGTTCAGCATCCGGCGTGCCCATCGGGTTGACGGCCTGCTGGCCCAGCAACTCAACCGCCGCCATGCGCTCGGCCATCGGCCGCGAGCGCCAAAACGCCAGATCGCCCGCTTGTTGCTGGTGGCGGGGTTGGCGGTCGATGCTGCGGTCCATGCCGCCTTTGTCGCCCAAGCCCCGCCGCCGATGGCAGCCAAGGCACCCCTGATCCCCACGCCGCCGCCACCCGGCGACAATCCGCCGATGGCCCTTCTCTCGCTCTCCAACGCCCACCTCGCTTACGGCCATGTCGCCCTGCTCGATGCCACCGGCTTTGCCATCGACAGCGGTGAGCGACTCGGCCTGATCGGCCGCAACGGTGCCGGCAAATCGTCGATGCTCAAGGTGATTGCCGGGCTGGAGAACCTGGACGACGGCCTGCTGCAACTGACCCAGGGCCTGCGCATCTGCTACGTGCCGCAAGAGCCGCTGTTCGAGCCCGGCCACACGGTGTTTGAGGCGGTGGCCGAGGGCGTGGCCGAGGCCCGGGCGGTGCGCCAGGCCTATGAAGAACATGCCGACGGGGTGGATTTGGACGCGCTGCAAACCCGCATCGAGGCCCTCGACGCCTGGACCTGGGAGCAGCGCGTGGACACCACGCTGGCCCAGTTGCACCTGGACGGCGCGCGCGACATCGGTGAGCTGTCGGGCGGCATGAAAAAGCGCGTGGCGCTGGCCCAGGCGCTGGTGGCCGTGCCCGACGTGCTGCTGCTCGACGAGCCGACCAACCACCTCGATCTGGACTCGATTGCCTGGCTGGAAGAGCTGCTGCGCGGCTTCAAGGGCAGTGTGATGCTGATCAGCCATGACCGCGCGTTTCTGGATGCGGTGGCGACCCGGATTCTGGAGCTGGACCGCGGCATCCTGCGCAGCTACCCAGGCAGTTTTGCCGCCTACGAGGCCACCAAGGCGCGTGAGTTGGAAGACGAAGCGCTGGCCAGCGCCCGCGCCGACAAGCTGCTGGCGCAAGAAGAGGTGTGGATTCGCAAGGGCGTGGAGGCGCGCCGCACCCGCAGCGTGGCCCGCATCCAGCGCCTGGAGGTGCTGCGCGGCCAGCGCCAGGCGCGGCGCGATTCGCTAGGCCAGGTGCGGCTGGAGGTGGACACCGGCGCGGCCAGCGGCAAGATCGTGGCCGAGCTGAAGGATGTGACGATGCGGTTTGGCGACAAACTCATCGTCAAGGATTTTTCCGCCACCATCCTGCGCGGCGACAAAGTGGGCCTGATCGGCCCCAACGGCGCCGGCAAGACGACGTTGCTCAAACTCATCCTCGGTGAGCTGCAACCGACGTCCGGCAAGATCCGCCAGGGCAGCAAGCTGGAAGTCGCGTATTTCGACCAGATGCGCAGCACGCTGGATCTGGACGCCACGCTGGCCGACACCATCAGCCCGGGCAGTGAGTGGATCGAGGTGGCCGGCCAGCGTAAACATGTGATGAGTTATCTGAACGATTTTTTGTTCTCGCCGGCGCGCGCCAACAGCCCCGTGCGCACGCTGTCGGGCGGTGAGCGCAACCGGGTGCTGCTGGCCCGGCTGTTTGCGCTGCCGGCCAATGTGCTGGTGCTCGACGAGCCCACCAACGATCTGGACATCGACACGCTGGAATTGCTGGAAGAACTGCTGCAAAGCTATGCCGGCACGGTGTTTCTGGTCAGCCACGACCGGCGGTTTTTGGACAACGTGGTCACCAGCCTGATCTGCTGGGAGGGGGATTTGACGCCCGGCAAATGGCGGGAATACGAAGGCGGCATCGGTGACTGGCAGTTGCAGCGGGGCCGCATGCTGGCCGCCCAAGCGGCTGCCGCCAAGCCGTCAGCCGCCGGACCAGCACCCGCGTCCACACCGGCCTCGGCACCCGCCGCCGCCCCGGCGGCCAAGGCCCGCAAGCTCAGTTACAAAGAAAAACGCGAGCTGGACGAGCTGCCCGCCCGCATTGCCGCACTCGAATCCGAGCAAGCCGCCTTGGCCATCCGCCTGGCTGACCCGGCGCTCTACAGCACAGCCGCCGCTGAGCTGCCCGCCCTGCAAGCCCGGCACGGCAAGATCGACGATGAGCTGCTGCTGGCGCTGGAGCGCTGGGAGTTGTTGGGCGGGGCTTGATCTGCTGCTGGCGCTGGTCTGGCCGGCCCAATCTGCAACTCAGCGGTAGCCCGCCCAGCCCACGTTGGTGGCCGCCGGGTGGCTGCGGCTGACGATCAGCCCGGACTGCAGGTACAGCGCATTCAGCAGCCGGGTGGCGCGCACGCTGCCGATGGCTTGCCAATCCGCCAGCTCGGCCAGGTTGCAGGTGCGGCCACGCAGGTGCTGGATGCACAGCGCCATCGAGCCGGGCACGGCCAGGCCGTCCAGGTCCAGGCTGGGCGCCACGCGGTAAGCGGCCTGGCCGGCCAGCTCGGGCAGCAAGGCACCGCGGGCACCGCGCAGTGCCACCGCCCACAGCAGCGGGCCGATGGGCTCGGCTTGGCTGAGGTCATACACGGTGGGGCCGGGCGGGCGCACATGGCGCACCTGCAGCGTGGCCAGGTCGGTTTGCAGCAGTTGGGCCAGTGGCACCGGTTGCGGCGGCCGCAGCGTGGTTTGGGCCAGCACCTGGCGGGTCATCGGGTAGATGGTCAAGGTGACCGGCAGGCCGCCTTGCAGCAGGTCAATGGCCAGGGTTTGGGTGTGGCGGATGGCCGCAGCCAGCACCTCCAGCAGTTCACG
>JANLOP010000316.1:0-29550 GCA_031366635.1 Betaproteobacteria bacterium
CCCCGTCCCCGTCGCCTTCCCCGTCGCCTTCCCCGTCGCCCTCGCCGTCGCCGTCGCCGTCGCCGTCGCCGTCGCCGTCGCCGTCGCCGTCGCCCTCGCCTTCCCCGTCCCCGTCCCCGTCCCCGTCCCCGTCCCCGTCCCCGTCGCCGTCGCCGTCGCCGTCGCCGTCGCCATCGCCATCGCCATCGCCATCGCCATCGCCATCGCCGCCGCCAAGTGCGTCGCCTGGCAATGGCGTGACGACGCCGGGCGTCACCCCGCCTGCGCCGCCCACCGGGCCCAGCCCGGCGCCAGCGCCACGGGCCTCGTCCAGCGGCACTGGCAGCGCCGCCGACCGCTCAGCGCTGTCCGGGGTCAGCGGTTCGTTCATCGCCGTGACGCAGGCCACTGCCACCCGCCAGGCCAGCGCCGCCGCGCAGGCGGCTGCGGCCGCCCCGGCGCCGCCACCCGCACCGACCGCCGCGCCAGGCCCGGCAGCGGCTGCCGCGCTGACCAGCCCGGTGCTGTCGCAATCCCGGGTGCTGGCCGACAACGAGGCGCTGATGGCGCGCTCGGCGGCCATCGCGGCGCGGCTGGCCGCCGACCAGCCGGGCTTGCAGGACCGGCTGCACCTGGCGCCCGGGGTGGAGGTGCGGGCCGACGGTGACTTGCGGCTGACCAGCGATTTCGACCTGCAAACGGCGGCGCCGCGCACCGGCGGCGCGGCGATGACGCTGACGCTGCGCGCCGCCGGCAATCTGACGCTGGGTTACAGCCTGAGCGACGGCTTCGCCAGGCCCAGCACCACGGCCAGCGCCAGCGCTGGCCTGGCCCAGGCCGGGCCGGCCGCCAGCTTCCGCCTGGTGGCCGGTGCCGACCTGGCCGCCGCCGACCCGCTGACCACCCTGGCCAGCCCCAGCGGCGGCAACTTGCTGATCGGCCGAGCCGCTGCCACCAGCACCGGCGCCACGCCCTCGGTGCTGCTGCGCAGCACGGTGGGCGACATCGATCTGGCGGCGGCCGGCGACATCCGCCTGTTGAACAACAGCGTGCGGCTGACCACCACCGGCAGCCCGCTGGCCAGCAGCGGCCTGCCGGGCTGGGACCGCGTCGGCCTGGCCAGCAACCAGACCTTGCGCGCCGGCAATGCGCCGCTCGGGCCGTTTTTCACCGGCGCCGGCCGCATCACGCTGCAGGCCGGCGGCAACATCAGCGCCGCGCCCAGCCGGCAGTACGTCACCGACTGGTGGTGGCGCCAGGCCGGCACCACCAGCAGCGGCCAGCCGGCGGCCTGGTGGTCGCGCTACGACCTGTTTGCGCAGGGCATCGCGTCATTCGGCGGCGGCGACATCAGCGTGCGGGCCGGCGGCAACATCGCCGATCTGGAAGTCAGCACCCCTGGCAGCGGCTATGCGGTGCAGGCCGGCAGCGCCGCCAATGGCACGCCGCTGGCCGGCGTCGCACTGACCTTGCCGGGCGGGCAACTGCAGGTCACAGCCGGCGGCGACATCCTCAGCGGCCTGTACTTTGGCGGCGGCTCGGTGGCCGCATTGCGCGCCGGTGGCAGCATCCGGGCGGCGCCCAGCACCGGGCTGGGCGCGTCGCACCCGGGCGTGCAGCTTTTTTACCAGGACACCGCCTGGACGCTGGACGCGCTGGGCGACTTGCGCGTCGGCAACCTGGCCAACCCGGCGCTGCTATCGGGCACGGTGCAGGGCTCGGGCCAGGCCCGGGGCGATGTCATCACCGGGCTGGACAACCACGCCGCGCTGACCGCGCAAAGCCTGACCGGCACGCTGTGGCTGTCCGACACCCGCAGCGCGCTGGCGCCGTCGCAAGACCCGCGCAACACCAGCAGCGACATCGCCAGCCAGGCGCCGGGCCGGTTGATGCTGCTGGCGCCGTCGGGCGCCATCAAAGCCAGCGCGCCGCTGCTGCAGCGGCCAGTGGGCGACGGCGCGCTCACCGTCCTGGCCGAGACCGATGTCAGCGTTGCGCGCATCATCGTCGGCGCCGCGCCGGCCACAGCCGGCGTGCGGCCGCTGGCCCGCATCAGCGCCGAGGCCGAGCTGGCCCAGCAATGGCAGCAGACGCCCGAGACCGTGCCCACGCTCGACCAGAGCGCCCGCCAGGCGGTGCATTTGGTGGCGCGCAGCGGCGATCTGACCTTGCAAGCCGACTTGCTGAGCGCCCGGCCGCTGCGCGCGCTGGCCGGCCACGATCTGCTGGGCACCGGCAGCGCCGCGATCACCGTACAGCACCAAGCCGACGCTGAGCTGAGCCTGCTGCAGGCCGGCCGCGACATCGTGCTGCCCGACAACAGCGCCGCCCGGCTGCGCGTGGCCGGGCCGGGCGACCTGCTGCTGCTGGCCGGGCGCAACGTCAACCTGCAAAGCGCGGCCGGCATCACCAGCGTGGGCAACCAGGACAACCCGCGCCTGCTGCCGGTGGGCGGCGCCAACATCACGGTGGTCAGCGGCGTGTTGTGGGGCGCGGCCGGGGCCGACTACCAGAGCGCGCTGGCAGCGGGCTTTCAACTGGCCGGCGGCGGCGCGGCGCTGCTGGGTTATCGCGCTGAGCTGTGGGCCATTGGCCAGGCGCTGGCCCGGGGCTTGCCGGCACCGGCCGCCGGCTCGGCCGCGCTGGCGCAGCAGGCGGCGGCGTTCAAGGCGCTGGACGCCGCTGCGCAGCGGGCAGCGGTGATCGCGCTGCTGGACGAGAGTGGCAACACCCGCAACACGACCGGTGGCGCGACCGCCGGCAACCCCGGCCGCGCCCGCTACGACAGCGCGCGCGCCGCCGCGATGCGCCGCTTCACCGGCCAGGCACTGAGCGACGGCGCTGCGCTGGCCGAATGGGCGGCGCTGGACGACACCCGGCGCAGCGCGCAAGAAGCCTTGGTGCTGGCCCAATTGCTGGCCGGCGCGCTGCCGGCCGATGCGCGGCCCGGTTTGACGCGGGCGCTGCTCGACGCGGCCGGCCCCGAGCGCACCGCACTGGCGCTGCACGAGGCCTTGTTTGATGAGCTGCGCAGCGCCGGCCGGGCCGCCGCGCGGCTGGCCGCCGGGCCGGCCCGCGACGCCGCCTACCAGCCCGGCTTGTTGGCGCTGGCCGCGCTGTACCCCACGCCAGCCGTCGCCCCGGGTGCCGTGGGCAGCACGGGCCGCCCGGTCGGCAACATCAGCCTGGCGGCCAGCCAGATCAAGACCCAGCAGGGCGGCAACATCCACCTGCTGGCCCCGGGCGGCGCGGTGGATGCCGGTGCGCTGACCGGCAGCACCGGCAAAAAGGCCAGTGAGCTGGGCCTGCTGACCACCGCCGGCGGCAAGATCGAGGCCGCTGTGCTGGGCAACTTTGCCGTCAACCAGTCGCGTGTCTTCACGCTGGCCCAGGGCGACCTGCTGCTGTGGAGCAGCCAGGGCAATATCGACGCCGGCAAGGGCGCACGCACGGTGGCCGGCGCACCCGCACCGGTGACCACCATCGACGCCAACGGCAATGTGGTGGTCGATGCGTCGGGCTCGTTCTCGGGCAGCGGCATCGCGGTGCTGGACGCCGGCAGCATCCTCGACCTGTACGCGCCGCGTGGCGAGATCAGCGCCGGTGAGGCCGGCATCAAACCGCAGGGCCTGGCGTTTTTGGGCGCCAACAGCGTGGTCGGCCAGATCGAGGGCTCGGGCAAAACCGTGGGCGCGCCGCCCGCGCCAGCGCCGGCCGGTGCCACCTCGGGCCTGGCCACGCTGGGCCAGGCCAGCGCCGCCGCCGCCAACACGGCCAGCGCCGAGCGCACCGACGACGCCGAGCGCGACAAGCGCAAACGCCGCCGCAACCTGCTGCTGGAGTTCCTCGGCTTTGGCCCGGCCGAATGAACACCCGCCGAACACCCGCCGAATACCCACCGAATACCCACCGGATCAAGCGCCCCGTGAACCCTGCACCCCAAACCCCTGGCCCGCACCCTGGCCCGCACCGCCTGGCACCGGCCTGCCCGGCGCCGACCGGCCGTGTAGCCCATCGCCACCCGCGCCGCTGGCCGGGCACGCTGGCCGTGCTGCTGATCGCCCTCACCGCCGCCGTCACCCCGATGGCCGCCCAGGCCTGGTGGAACGCCGACTGGACCCAGCGCACCCGGCTCACGCTCGACACCAGCGCCAAAGGCGTGGCAACCAAAGAAGCGGTGGCCGCCATGCCGCTGGCCATCCGGCTGCACAGCGGCAATTTCGACTTTCTCGGCAGCCAGCCCGACGGCAATGACCTGCGGGTGCTGGCCGCCGACGACAAAACCGTGCTGCCACACCGCGTCGAGCGCTTTGATGCCAGCAACGAACTGGCCGTGATCTGGGTGCAACTGCCCAGCGTGGCGCCCGGCAGCGACAAGAACACGGTGTTTGTCTACGCCGGCAATGCCAAAGCACCGGCCGCTGCGCCGGGCCAGCCGATGGACGGCGCCACGTTGGCAGCGGTGCATTTTGACGACGCTGGCAACCAGGGCGCCGACAGCGTGGCGGCAGGCGGCGCAGGCGCAGCGGGTGCGGTGGCATCGGGCGCCAGCGGTGCGGCCGGTGCGGGCGGTCCGGGCACGGCGGCCAGCAGCGCCTGGCGCAGCGCAGCGCCGATCACGCCCGAGCCGAATGCACTGCTGGCCGGCGGCGCCCGGCTCACCGGCACAGCGCTGCTCTGGCCGGCCAGTGAGCGGGTGAAGATCGCTGCGGGCGGCGCGGTCACGCTGTCGGTCTGGCTGCGGCCCGACGCCGACACCCGCGGCACGCTGCTGGCCTGGGGGCCGATCACGCTGGCGCTGGCCGACGGCAAAGCCAGCGCCACCGTCAGTGCCGGCAACAGCGGCGGCGCCGCCAAGACCACGCTGGCGGGCGGCAGCCTGGCGCCCACCGCCTGGTCCCACCTGGCGCTGGTGCTGGGCGGCGGCACGGCGCGGCTGCTGGTCAACGGCGCCGAGGTGGCGCAGGCCAACGCCGCCACCCCGGCACTGGGCGGCGAGCTGCGCATCGGCGACGGCCTGCGCGGCGCCATCGACGAGCTGCAGATCGCCAACACCGCACGCAGCGCCGACTGGTTGGCGCTGGCCGCCGCCAGCCAGGGCAGCGACGGCAGACTCATCAAGGCGCTGAAAGAAAGCCCCGAGCAGGCCAGCGGTGAAAGCCCCGGCTATATCGGCATCCTGGTGAAAAACCTGACGGTGGATGCCTGGGTCATCATCGTCATTCTGGGCATCCTGTTTGTGCTGGCGCTGGTGGTGATGGTGAGCAAGCTGCGCTACATCGGCCGCGCCGACCGCGAGAACCGGCAGTTTCTCGGCCGCTTCCGCGCCGCCAGCAGTGAGTTGCTGACGCTGGACCAGGCCGGCGCGCATCCGCACTCCTCGCTGTTCCGGCTTTATGCCGCCGGCCAGCGCGAGTTGAAAAAGCGCCGCATCGGCGAGCCGGGCGCGGCCGCGCTGGGTGCGGCCTCGCTGAACGCCGTCAAGGCCTCGGTGGACGCCGACCTGGTGCGTGAATCCCACCACTTGAACGCCCACATGGTGTGGTTGACGATCGCCATCTCGGGCGGGCCGTTTCTCGGCCTGCTGGGCACGGTGGTGGGCGTGATGATCACCTTTGCGGCCATCGCGGCGGCGGGTGATGTCAATGTGAACGCCATCGCGCCGGGCATTGCCGCCGCGCTGCTGGCCACCGTGGCCGGCCTGGCGGTGGCCATCCCGGCGCTGTTTGGCTACAACTACCTGGCCTCCCGCATCAAGAACATCTCGGCCGACATGCAGATTTTTGTCGACGAGTTTGTCACCCGCGTGGCCGAAGAGTACGGCGCTCGATATGAGCGCTGACATCAAGGCCGACAACGCGCCGTATGACGACATCAACGTCACGCCGATGCTCGATCTGGCTTATGTGCTGCTGGTGGTGTTCATCATCCTCACCACCGCGTCGGTGCAGGGGGTGAAGGTGGCCTCACCCAGCACCCGCGCCGCCAACAACCTGGCCCGGCCGCAGACCCGGGCCATCACCGTCACGGCCGATGGCTCGATTTACCTCGACGCCTATCCCGTCACGCTGGACCAGTTGCAGTCGCGCCTGGCCGACTACAAGGCCGCCAATCCGGCGCTGCCGGTGGTGCTCAAAGGCGACGCCGCCGCGCAATACGACAAAGTGATGGCGGTGCTGGACGTGGCCAAACGGCTGGACATCACCGAGCTGGGCCTGGTGACGCGGCGCGCCGCGCCTTGAGCGGCGGATTGACGAGACACGGCCATGCAGATCAACACCGACGCCCAACCGTACGACAGCATCAACGTCACGCCGATGCTCGATTTGGCGTATGTGCTGCTGGTGGTGTTCATCCTGATGACCACCGCGTCGGTGCAAGGCCTGAACATCAGCCTGCCCAAACCCAGCAACAAGCCGAGCACCGAGCAGCATGCGCTGCTGGTGGTGCAGGTGATGGCGGGCGGCGCGGTGCTGCTGAACGGCGCACCGGTGACGCTGGACGCGCTGGAGCGTCAGCTCAGCGCCGCCAAGGCGTTGGACGCCAAGATGACCGTGGCCATCAAAGGCGACGCGCGGGCGCAGTACGCGGCCGTGATCGCCGTCATCGACCTGTGCGACCGGCTGGCCGTCAACATGGGGCTGGTGACGGCCCGCATCGGCACCTGAGGCCGGCTGACGATGTCCGGACTGGCCGAAGAATCGATGCAGCCGGTGGGCGCCGGGCGCCGGGCGCTGGGCGTGTTGGCGGTGCTGCTGGCGCTGGCTGCGGTGCTGGCGCTGGGCTGGTGGCTGAAAACCGCGTTGTCGTCCGACAGCCCGGCCCGGCGCCAGGCGGCGCGCATCACGATCCTGCCCGATACCCCGCCGCCACCGCCACCCCCGCCGCCCAAAGAAGAGCCCAAACCCCAGCCACGCAGCGACAAGCCGCCACCGCCCGACGCCGTGCCCAAGCCGCAGGCCCCGCCGGCGCCGGCCAACGCGCCGATCAAGATGGAGGGCGCAGCCGGTGCCGGCCCAAGCCCGTTTGCCGCCGGTGCGGTGAGCAACGATTACAAAGGCGGCGTGCCCAGCACCGGCGCCGCATCGGGCGGCAGCGGCGTGGCGTCTGACCGGGCGATGGACCGGTTTTATGCCCAATCGGCCCGGCAGATGCTGCAAACCGAGATCGAGCGCCACCTGCGCGGCGACGCGGCCGAGCTGGGCGCCAGCTTTTCGCTGTGGGTCGAGCGCAGCGGCGCCGTGGCGCGCTACGAGCTGGCGCCCAGCGGCAACGCGCCGCAAGACGACGCGCTGCGCGCCGCGCTGGACGACACCGCCAAAACCCTGCGCCTGCCGCAGCCCCCGGCCGCGCTCACCCAGCCGATGCGCTTTCGGCTGACGGTGCGGCCGCAGGGGTAAGGCGCATCGAACCCGTCACAGCACAAGGCATCGCCATGACCCACCCCTTGCTACCGCGTCGCCGCGCCCTGCCCGCCAGGCTGTTGGCCGGTTTGTTGGCCGTGTCGTTGGCGTTTGGCGCCCAGGCCGAAACCAGCGACGCCGCCGCACTGGCCCAGCTTCGCGCCACCACCCTGGGCCTGATCGAGGCCCTGGTCGCGCAAGGCCTGCTGAGCCGCGAGCGCGCCGATGCGCTGCTGCGCCAGGCCCAGGCCGGCACGCCGTCCACCGCCACCCCGGCTGCCGCCAGCCCGGACTGGGGCGCACCGCCCAACCCAGCACCCGGCGCTGGCGCTGCCAAACCGGTGCAGCGCATCCCCTACCTGTCTGAAACCGTGCGCGCGCAGTTGCGTGAGGATTTGAAGCTCGACGTGCTGGAGCAAGCCCGCACCGAGGGCTGGGCCGACGCGCGCCAGGTCCCCGCCTGGTCGCGCCGCATCAGCATCAGCGGCGACTTCCGGCTGCGTGCGCAGAGCGAGTTTTACGACCGCAACAACCTGCCCGCCGACCAGTACCGCCTGCAATCACTGCTGGCCGCCACACCGGCCTGGTCGCCCGATCTGGCCAACACCACCACCGACCGCCACCGCCTGACGCTGCGCGCCCGGCTGGGCTTCGATGCCAAGCTGTCGGACGACACGCAGGTGGGGCTGCGTTTGTCCACCGGCTCGTCCACCAGCGGGCCCAACTCCGCCTCGCAAACCCTGGGCAACCAGTTCAACAAGTTCAGCGTCACGCTGGACCGGGCGTTTTTGCGCTGGGAACCGCAGCAGGATCTGCGGCTGATCGCCGGCCGCATGGCCAACCCCTACTTCAGCAGCGATCTGGTCTGGCCTGACGATGTCTCGCTCGACGGCCTGGCCGGCCAGGCCGAGCTGACGCTGGCCAGCGGGCTGTACGCCTTTGCCACGGCCGGCGCGTTTGCGCTGGAAGAGTTCAACCTGGGTGCGCGCGACAAATGGTTGTTCGGCCTGCAAGTGGGCGCCGATTGGGCGCTGAGCAACAGCACCGGCCTGCGCGTCGGCCTGGCGCTGTACGACTTCCACCACATGGAGGGGGTGCGCGAGTCAGCCGCCAAACCCAGCGGCGCGGCCGACGGCACCACGCCGTATTTCAGCTCGGCCTATCCGGCGTCGGTGCGCAGCAAGGGCAACACCTTGATCAACCTGAACGACCCCACCAGCACCGCCGCGCCCACCTGGGGCCTGGCGTCCAAATTCCGGCCGATCAACCTGACCGCCGCGCTGACGCTCAAGCAGTTTGACCCGCTGCGCGTGGCGCTGTCGCTTGACTGGGTGAAGAACAGCGCGTTTGACGCCGCCGATATCGAGCGCCGGGCCGGCGACAGCCGGGTGCGCGAGGTGCTGGCCAAGACCACCGGCCTGCAGGCCCGGCTGCAGGTGGGCGACGCCGCACTGGCCGAGCGTGGCCAGTGGCAGGCCTTTGGCGCACTGCGCAAATTTGAGCGCGACGCCTGGATCGACGGTTTCACCGACACCACCTGGCACGGCGGCGGCACCAACTACCTGGGTTTCACGGTGGGTGGCCATGTCGCCTTCGACCGCAACACCAGCATCGGCCTGCGCTGGACCAGCACCCGCAACCTCGATGACCGGGTGGTGACCACCACCTTCCCGCAGGGCACGCTGAGCGGCGCGCCGCTGAAGCTGGACGTGTTGCAGCTTGATCTGAACGCACGGTTTTGAGGGCCGGCCGATGATGCGCCTTGATTCACATCGCCTGTCACACCGCGTGTCGCAGCGCCTGACGCAGCGCCCGGCTTGCGGGCTGCATGGCTGGCTGCTGTGCGGCTTGCTGTGCCTGGCCACCGCCCTGCCCGCCGCCGCCCAGGACAGCAAGACGCTGAGCCGCGAGCGCGAGGCGCTGCGCCGGGCGCAGGCCGCGCTGCAACTAGCCAAGCAGCAACGCGATGCGCTGCAAACCGAGAAATCCGCGTTGCAGCAAACGCAGCAAGACCTGGCCGCGCAGCAGCAGCGCGGCCAGGCCCGGCTGGACAGCGTGCAGGCTGAATTGCGCAAAGTGAAAGCGGCGCTGCAATCGGCGCTGCAAACCGCGCAGGCCGAGGCCACCCAGCAGCGCCAGGCCCATGCCGACGCGCTGGCCCAGGCGCTGACGCAGGCCGATGCCCGCCTGGCCACGCTGGCCCAGGACCACCAGCAGCAAGCGGCCACATTGCGCGCCGAGCGCGATGAGCGCAGCGCCGCCAACCGGGCGCTGGTGGCCCGGCTGGAAGCCGCCACCCAGGCCCTGGCCGACGCCGGTGAGCGCAACCGGCAGATGGACGCGGTGGCACGCGAGGCAGTGGCCCGCTACCGCAGCAAGACGGCCACCGAGACGGCGCTGCAGGGCGACCCGCTGCTGGGCTTGACCGCCGTGCGCATCGACAGCGCGGCTGAAGACTTGCTGCTGCGGCTGGACGCCCAGCGCCCCCCGCTGCCGTGATGGCGGCTCAATAGCCAAACCGCGCTTTTCGCGCCATCGGCCTGATCTGCCGGGCCGCGTAGTCAATGCCGCTGAAAGCCGAGTAGTCCGCCAGCGAGCGCTCCGCCCCCAGCCCGTACACCCCCAGATCAGCGCCCTGCCACAGCAGCGCGGCCAGACGCTGGTTGGCCGCTGCCGTGAGCGCCGCTGAGCGCTGGCGGCGCTGCGCGTCCAGGTCGGCTGACCAGTGCATCGGCCGCTCGGCCACGCCGGCCGCGCCGGACGGGACGTACTGGTGGTACACCGGCATGCCGGGGATGTGAAAGATATCCCAGCCCCGGGTCCAGGCGCGCAGCGCGAATGCCTGCTCCTCCCCGTGAAAGTACAAAAACGGGTCGTACGGCAGGGCCTGCACCACCGCGCCCGGTGCCCACAAACAGCCCGCGCCGATGTGAAACCCCGGCACCGGCGCGGCGCTGGCCACCGGCACACCCTCAAACATCAACACCGGGTGCGCGGCGTCAAAACAGCCCGGCTCACACACCACATGGGCCAGCACCTGCGGCCCCACCACGGTGGCAAAAGGCTGGCCGTCGCGCATCTGGAACGGGTTCGGGTAGCAGCTCAGCAGGTGGCGCGGGTTCAGCGCCGCGCAGCGGTGTGACCAATCGATCAGCCGCTGGTCCCAGCCGGGCTCGAACCAGGTGTGGGAGTCGACCTGAAAAAACCACTGCTCACCCTGGTACAGCGTCATCGCCAGCGCGCGTGCCCAGCACGGCCCCCGCGCGTCCAGCGCCGGCACGCGCAGCCAGCGCACCTGGCGCTGCGCCCACTCAGCGCCCAGGTGCAGGTGGGCGTCGGGCAGGGCCTGCTCGACCACGCCAAAAGAAACCCGCGACGGATCACTGGCCTGGCTGTAGGCGCTGTGCAGCGTGAAGGCCAGCAGCGGGTCGCAGTACGAGACCACGCTGACAAACACCCTCGGCGCGGCTGGGCTGGATTGGAAGGGCCCGGGGCTCATGTGCCAAGCGCGGGTCGGGGCTCAAAGCAGCCGGTAGGCCACCTCTCGCGGCTGATGCACCAGGCGCAGCCGCGCCGGCCGCACCAAGGCCTCGCCGTCAAAGTGGTGCAGCGGCAACTGGCCGGCGTTCACCTCATCCACCCAGGCCGGCAAGGTCAACGGGGACGGCTGGTAGCCGCGCAGCACCAGCAAGGTGATGCCCCGGCAGTTGTCCCAGGCCCAAAGGTCGTGCCACAGCAGGTCCCGCTCGCTCCACACCGACCGATGGGCCGCTGAGGCCAGCCCGCCCACCGCCTGCTGCACCATGAACTCAGGCGCCAGCAGCACCAGCCAACCGCAGCGGTAGACCAGCGCGTTGAGCAAATCCAGCCCGTCGGATTTGGCCAGGTGCTGGATGCAATCGCCCACCAGCACCAGGTCAAACAGCTCGTCGGGCGTGCGCCGCCACCAGGTGGTGACGTCCTCGACATGGAGTTGGTGGTACTGCGCGTCGAGCGCAAAGCGCTGCACGTAGCTGGCCTCCACCTCCACGCCGACGCGCTGGCAGGCGGGCGCGTGCTGGGCCAGCAGCCGGCCGTATTTGCCCGAGCCGGTGCCCACATCCAGCGCCCGGGCCGGCAACAACCGCGCCATCAGGTGCTGAACCAGCGCATCAAAAACAGGAAATGACTCCGGCATGCAACCCCGGCGGCCAGCGCCGCCTCGCGACAAACCGTGTATTGCACCCGGGTTGTGTGACGGCTTGATGAGCGCGGTTGGCGCGCTGGCGTGAATCCGCTATATTGTGTAAATCATTTACACCATTCAGGAGGTTCACGATGCCCACCCGCAAATCGCCGGCCGTGTCCGAGACGCCGACAACGGCGGCGGCGATGCCCGCTGCCGTGCCGACAAAAAACCCGTTACCGGCGGAAAAGTCCACGCCCAAACTGCCGGCCAAACCGCCGGCCAAGCCCGCCCCGGTGCCGCCGCGCAAGGCCGTCAAGTCGGTCAAGACGGTCAAGAAGGCGAAGGTGCCCGCCGCGCCCGCTGCACCCGCTGCCAAATCGCTGCGCGCCAATGAAAAGCTGGTGCGCGACAGCTTCACGATGCCACGCGCTGATTTTGGGCTGATCCAGCAGCTCAAAGACCGGGCCCTGGGCTTTCAGCGGGCGACCAAAAAAAGTGAGTTGTTGCGCGCCGGCCTGCAAGCGCTGGCCGACCTGGGGGATGCGCAGTTGCAGACCCGGCTGGGCAAGCTGGCCACGATCAAGGCCGGCCGGCCCAAAAAAACCGACTGATCCTGGCCCGCTGCTGCGGCCACCGGGCTCAAGCCGCAGCCGCGCTGACCGACAGCAGCCGGCATGGCCAGCGCCAGCCCGCGCCCATCTGTCTCGCGCGGGCGCTGGGCGCTGATGGCAGGGGGCTTATCCGGCAACGGCGGGCTCGGAGGCCGGTTTGAACACGGGCTCATTCAGCGGCTCGGCCAGACGGTCCAGCGGCCTGCGCCGACGCGCCAGCGCCGCCCCGTCCAGGATGGCCGCCAGGATGGCCGGCACCTCAAACACCGCTCGGTTCTCCATCCGGCGCACATCGGCCTTGAAGCTGTCCAGCCGGCCCAGCAGCTCGGTCACCAGCGGGTGCGTCTGGCGCACCGAGCGGCCCACCAACCCCAGGCCGTGCTCGCGCACCCAGTCGGTGTTGTAGCGCTCTTGCGGCAAGGTCCAGGCATTGCGGAAGGTGATCACCGGCAGGCCTTGTTGCACCGCTTCGCTCAGGCTGGCCGGGCCGGGCTTGCCGATGAAAAAATCACCCAGCATCAGGTGGCGCCGCACGTCGGGCGTGTAGCCCACCACCGCATGCGGCGCGCTCGGCTGAAGTTTTTTCAGCTCTTGCGCCAGCGTCGGGTGCTGGCCGCACATCAGGACCAGTTGCACATCGGCCAGTTGGCGGGCGATGCCCAGCATCGCCATCGAGCCCACGCCACCAAACATCACCACCCCGGTGGGCCGGCCAGGGTCGAGCCCGAGCCGGGCCTGTTCCTGGCATCGGTTGAGCCCAGGCCCAGGCACGTCATAAAAATCGGGCCGGATGATCATGCCCGAGCTGCGGTGCACCTGTTCATCGCCATAGCCCGCCGCACGGGCCTGCGCCACCGCCTTGGTGGTGCCGCACACCAGGTGCTGGTCCTGGCCGGGCTCGATCCAGAAATGCGGCGGGTGGTCGGCCAGGTCGGTCAGCACGGTGACAAACGGCACGCCGGGCAGGGCCGACGCCAGGCTGCTGCACAGCGCCCGGTTGAAGTTGGGCACCAGCGAGACCACCAGGTCGGGCAGGGTGTGCAGCCAATACGGCCGCAGCCGCCGCAGCAGCGTGGCATGGCCCAGGTGGATCAGGCCTTGCAGCAGCTTGAGCTCTTGCGCCAGGCCCAGCGTCCAGCCGCGCGCCAGGCGCAGGTTGTACAAATCCTCCGGCGCCCGGCCGGTGATCTGGCGAAACCGGCCCTGCGGGTCGAGCACATCGACCAGATTGACGCAGTGCACCCGCCACGGCCGCTGCTGCTGGCCGATCACCGTGGCCAGCGCGCTGGCCGCCGCGCGGTGGCCGCCGCCGGCGTTGAAATAGATCAAGGTGATGGTTTTCATGGCTGCGCTCCCCTGCTGAATGGTCGCTTGCGGGCATGACCGGCCCGTGACGCCGTGCCGCACCGCCGCGCCACACAATCCGCCTGATGCAGACCTTGAACCTCGCCGATGGCGACGGCTCGGACCGCCACGGGCTGATCTGCGGCTTTGTGTTTGCGGCCGCCGCACCGGCCGGGCGGTGTCGCTGGACGAGGCCCAGGCCTGGCTGGCCCGGCAGCGACGACGCGCCGGCCTTTGTCCGGCTGCACTTCAACCTGGCCGATGCGTCGGCCGAGCGCTGGATGCGCAGCCGGTTGGGCCTGGCGGTGAGCGCACGCACCCACCCCCTGCGCTTGATCGACCGGCTGCGCCAGGCCGTCAAGGACGGCGGCCGGTTTGGCTCATCGATGGCGTTGCTCAACCCCCTGCTGGACGACCAGGGCGATGTGCTGGTGCGCACCGTGCGCGAGGCCACGCCGCAACTCGATGCCATCGAGGACAGCCTGCAACTGGGCCGCCTGCAGCGCAAGCGCGCCGACCTGGGCAAGCTGCGCCGAGTGCCAGGCGCCCGAGCCGGACGCGCTGTTCCGCCTGCTGCGCCAGCCGCCGTGGTTGGCGCCGCATGATCTGGGCTGCCTGCGCCAATCGACCAAAGAGTTCTCGCTCGTGCTGCGCGATCTGGCGGCGCTGCAAGAGCGCATCAAGCTGCTGCAAGAAGAGATTGCCGCCCAGGTGGGCGCGCAGACCAAGCGCAGCGTCTTCACCTTGACGGTGGTCACCCTGCTGGCGTTGCTGATCAACATCATCGCCGGCTTGCTGGGCATGCGTGTGGGCGGCATCCCGCTGGCCGGCCATCCGCACGGCTTTTTGATCATCGCGCTGACCTTCACCGTGGTGGCCGGCTGGATCGCGTTCAGGGACCGCGATTGACCCAGCGGCGGGCCTGCCACTGGCCCCGACAGCATAAAACCGCTAACCTCGCCTGGCGTTAATGGCCGCCACCGGCCGGGCGCAGCCCCTTGCAACCTCCACCGGACACCCCCCGATGCGCACTTACCAGATCGCCGTGGTCGTCGGCAGCCTTCGCCGCGACTCGTTGAACCAGAAGCTGGCCGCCGCCGTGGCCCGGCTGGCACCGGCCGACTTTGCTTTCACGCCAGTGCAGATCGGTGACCTGCCGCTGTACAACCAGGACGATGATGGCCATCCCGCCGCGCCGGTGCGGCGGCTGAAGGCGGCGCTGGCGGCCGCCCAGGGCGTGCTGTTTGTCACGCCGGAGTACAACCGGTCGATCCCCGGCGTGCTGAAAAACGCCATCGACCATGCGTCGCGCCCTTACGGCCAAAGCGCCTGGGCCGGCAAGCCGGCGGGCGTGCTGGGCGTGTCGGTGGGTGCCGTGGGCACGGCGCTGGCGCAGCAGCACCTGCGCAATGTGCTGGCCTATCTGGACATGCCCACGCTGGGCCAGCCCGAGGCCTTTATCCATGCCAAAGAGGGCTTGTTCGACGCGGCCGGCGGCATCGGCGCCGCCAGCCTGCCGTTTTTACAGATATGGATGGACGGCTACCTGGCCTGGGTCAAGCAGCACGCCGGCTGAACGGGCGCGGCAACCCTGAATCGCATCCGCAGCCCAACTTGCGAGTTGCAGTTTTTGCCGTGGTCCGCAGCGGCGACGGCCAGCCACCAGCCGGTGGCGCCACCCACTCAAGGCACCATTTCAGTGAACTGGCCGGGCGTGGTGAAGGTGATCACGCCGCCCCAGATGCAATTCAGCGTCGAGCTGTTGTTCAGGGCCGGCGCGCCCGCCACCAGCACCGTGGGCGCGCCCGGCGCCCAGGGCGCCACCGTCATCGGGATGCAGGGCATTGGCGTCAACACCCCCAGCGCGGCGGCGGTGGCGGCGGCCACGGTCGGGTTGCTCGGGCTCATGCACATGCCAAACGGCGGGATGTTCAGCATCGGCACAAAATCCAGGATGTTGCCGGCCTGCATGTTGCCGGTCATGACCATCTTGGGCGTGGCGTTGAAGTTGGACGGCGCCATGCCCATCGCACACTTCATCATCGCGCCGGTGCAGGTGTGTATCGCCATCGCGGGTCTCCTCTCGGGAGGGGGTGTCAGAGGCTCTTAGGCCGGGCCGGTCCAGACGACCAGCGCGGTGAAATTGTCGTGGCTGGTCTTGTGGCCGGCGGCCGAGACCACCTCGGCCGACAAGGCGTCGAGCCAGGCGCGAGGCGTGGCCGACGCCGCCAGCGTGCGCTCCAGCACCTCGTCAGCGATGTACTCCCACAGCCCGTCGGTGCAGAGCATGAACACATCACCGGCCTGCACCGCGTCAGCGCTGTTGGCACTGCTGACCAGCAATTGCTCGGCCGGCAGGCCCAGCGCCGAGCGCAACTCACTGCGCTGCGGATGGGCTTGCATCTGCGCCTCGGGCAGCACGCCGGCGTCTACCAGGGCCTGCACCAGGCTGTGGTCGCGGGTGCGGGCATGCACCTGGCCGGCGCGCAGCCAGTAAAGGCGTGAATCGCCGGCATGGGCCCAGTGCGCCAGGTGGTCGACAAAATCGATCACCAGGCAGACGGCGGTGCTGTGCATGTCTTGCCGGGGCGTGCCGGGCACGCGCTGGCCGATCAGCGCGTCGTTGGTCTGGCGCAGCAGCAGGCCCAGCGCCTGGCCATCGGCCGATGGCGCCCGCGAGAACCGGCCGATCAGCTCTTGCACCGCCACCTTGGACGCGATGTCACCGCCGCCGTGGCCGCCGGCGCCGTCGGCCAGCACGCAGCACAGGTGGCGGTCGGAGTGCCAGTGGCCGCAGGCGTCCTCGTTGTAGTGGCGGCCGCCACGGTCGGAGAGCAGGGCCACTTCAAGTGCCAGCATCGCGCCTACCTCGCCCCGGGCTCGGCTTGCAGGCGGTCCAACTGGGCCTCGTAGGCGCTCAGGAAGGCCTTGCCGAACAATTTGTCGAAATCGTCTTGCGCTTCGCTGGACAACTGGCCAAACAACTGCTGGAACAGCTCCCACAGGCGCGCCTTGCGGGTGGCCGGGATCAGGCTGGACAGCGCCGAGCGCTTGCTCAGTTGGGCTTCGAGCTGCTGCGGATCGAAGCGCTGCAGCACGCCGTCGAGCGCTGCCTTCATGCCGGCCATCACGCCGAGCTGGTGGGCGCGCAGATCGTCAAACACGTCGCGCATCGCCGGGGCGGCCGGCATGAAGCCGGGCGCGGGCGGCGACAGCAGGTGCTGCAGCGCCACCTCGACCGACGGTGAGAACTTCAGCGGGTTGTTCTCGCGCGCCACGATCATCGTCATCTGGGCCCGCATCTCGCGCCGCAGTGCGGCGCGGGCCAGCAACAACTCCACCGCACCCCGGGTGGATTCACGCAGCAACTCACCGACCAGCCGCAGCAGTTCGGGTGTCAAGGCGTCGATGCGCAGGCCGGGCGCGCCCAGGCCTTGCAGCAATGCGGCCAGCAGCGCGGGGTTGGCCGCTGGCGGCGGCGCCGGCCGGGCTGGCGCGGCCAGCGGCGGCGGTGAAGCGGCGGACAGCGGTGGCATCGCCAGGTCGAGCAGGCCGTGCAGATCGGCTGGCTCGGGTGAATCGGGGGGATCGAGCAGATCGAGCAGATCGGGTGGATCAGGCCAGGCTGGCGGCGCCGGGGGCTGGGCGACGCGCGGCTGGCCAGGCAAGGTCACCACCCGGCCGTCGCGCGGCGGGTCGTCCCACGAGAAAATCGCGCCGCTGGGCAAACCCGGGCTGGCCGGCGCTGCCGCCGGCACGAATGCCGCTGGCGCGAACGCCGCTGGCGCCGCCGCAGATGCAGCCGCGAACCCCGCAGCCGCTGGCGCAGCGCGGGCGCGTGGCAGTGACATCGGCGTGTTCAGCTCAGAGACATGGTCGGCCGCCGGCGCCGCTGCCAGGCTGGCGGGCTGCCGGAGGGCCTGCAGCGGATCGGCATGGCCGGCCATATTGGGCTGGATCAGCAGCGCCTGCTGGGGCGCGGCGCCCAGCGGGTCAGCGCTGCTGGGCGCCGCGCCGAGGCCAAACAGGTCGTCGAGCGAATCCAGCCCACCCGCGCTGATCGGCAAGCCGAGCGCCGGCCCGGCGCCAGCGGGCGGCGCGGCAAACAGCGCATGGGCGGACCGTGATGACGGCGGGCTCGGAACCAGGGCGCCGGCCGAAGCCGACCGGTCGTCACTGCCAAGCTCACTGCCAAACTCACCACCAAACGGATCCCAATCGTCCGGAATGGCGCCGGCGGAAGGTGCCGGCGCTGCGGGCGCGGCCCAGGCGGGCTGCGCCGGTGCCGGCGCAGCCCAGTCCGGCGCCGGGTCAGCCCAGGCCGAGGCCACCGGGGGCCGGGCAGGCACTGGCGCTGCGCCGGCCGGTGGCGTTGCCGGCCGGGGCGCGATCATCGGCAGCGACGTCCAGGGCGTCGGCGTCGGCGCCGGCGCCGGGCTGGCCAGGCCGTGTGCAGCGTCGCCAAACAGGTCGGCAAACGGGTCGGCTGCGCGCGCGCCAGCCTGGGCCGGCTGCGACACCGCCAGCAAATAGCCGCCGATCTGGATCTGGTCACCGGCTTGCAGCGGCTGCTCGCGGCCGCTGGCCACCGCCGTGCCGTTGACGGTGACCGGGTTGCTGCCGTTGTCGACAATGACGTAGTGGCCACCGCGGAACAGCACCTTGGCATGCACGCGCGAGATGCTGCGCTCCGGGTCGGGCAGCACCAGGTGGTTGTTGTCGGCGCGGCCGATGCTGCCGCCCAGCTCATCGAAGCTGGTGGACAGGCCCTCGGTCGGCACACCGCTGTAGCTGAGCACCGTCAGCACGATCATGCAAACACTCCTGAAGCCATTTCAGCCACGGCGCCCGGGCCGCGATCATCGAAGCACATAAAACCGCCCGTCCACCACCGCCACCCGCAGCGGCCAACTCACGCTGCCACCGCCGGCCACCGCACTTTGCAGCAGTGCCGAGCCGTCGGCCGCCAGACACTCCATCAAACGCCCGCCAGCCACCGGCCGCAACACCATCGTGCCAGCGGCCGGCAGCGCCGGCTTGAGCGGCTGGGCGGCGTGCAACTGCGCAACCTGCAACCGCAGCCGGGCCACATCATCGGCCAGGTTGCGCTGGTAGGCCAGCGCCAGCTCCTCGAGCCGCAGGCGCGATGCCTGGATCAGCGGCTCGGCATTGCCTTTGGCCAGGCCGACAGCGATGTCCAGCAGGTAGGCGGCGAGGTCTTTTTTCAGCGCCAGCGGGTCGGCGATCAGCGGTGCGTCCAGCCAGCGCCAGCGCGGGAAGGCAATCGGCAACTGCACGCTCTGGCGCAGGCTGACCGGCGACTCATACACCTCGTCAGCGGGCGGCGCCCAGTCGATCTGGGCCAGGGTGCGCGCACTGGCCGGGTGCGCCACGCCGCCCACCCGGGGCAGCAGCAGCCGCAGGCTGGCCCCGGCCTGGCCGTCTGACATCCGGGGCTCGGGCAACGCGGCTGCGCCCGGCGGCCCGGGGTGCACGACCAGCATCACCTCATTGCGGCCGGCCTGGGTGAACTCATGCACTGGCAAGGTGGCCAGCGCTTGCGCGGCGCCCACCCGCAGCAGCGGCACGCCGTTGACCACCGCCTCGGCGCTGCAACCGACGGCCTCCAGCCGCAGCACCAGCAAGCGCTCCATCAGCCCAGGCTCCAGTCGACCAGCGCCAGCGCCGGCAGCAGCGGCAGCAGCAGCCGCTGGCTGCCCAGCACCGGGTCAATCAGTTGCAGCGGCACCGCCACGGCTTCAAGGCGCAGGCCGACAAACCAGGCCCAGCCGCTGCTGCCTTGGCTGCACGGCCGCAGGCCGGCCTCACCGACCAGGGCCCCGGTGGCCGGGCCGGCCTGCTGCAGCAGGCTGCCGGATTCAGTGGCCAATGGCTCCAGGCTGAGCGCGACCGGGAAGCGCCAGCGCGCCACCACGCCGAGCAGCACATCGGCCAGCGGCGGCAGCGGCAACTCGCGCTGCACCCGTTGGCGCAAGGCCGCCTGCCCGACCACTTGCAGCCCGATGCGGGTGCGCGTGCCGTGCAGCGTCAACTCACCGCCCAGCGCCAGATCGGCCTGGCAGGCGTCGAGCGCCAACAGCCCCAGCACCCGCATCAGCGCCGGGCCGTCCAGCCCGCCGGGCCCGAAATGCCAGCCCCAGGTGATGCCGGCCTGGCCCACCAGCAGGCCGAGCTGGGCGTCCAAGCGCGGCGCGCTCAGGCCGGGCAGCCGCTCCCAGGCGGCGGCCAGCGACTGCACACCCACCGCCAGCGCCGCGTCCAGGCCGTCCTCGAACTGCTGTTTGAGCGCGCTGGCGTCGCGCGCCTTGCCGTCGCATTCGACGCGGCAGCGCGTGCTGCCGCGCTGCCACGGCCGGGGGCCGGGCAGCACCGCCTGCGCTGGCGGCAGGGCGCGCTGGATCTCGATCCACCACTGCGCCGCCGGCCAGACCGACACGGTGGCCTGCAAGCTGCCCACGGCGTCGCCCTGGTCGCGCAGGCCGCAGGTCTCGATTTCGAGCCGCTGCAGCTCGGGCGACGATTCTTCGGCAATCAGGCAGCCCGGGCCGGGCCCGGGCAGCGGCTGGTCACGCGCGGCCACCGGCCAACTGGCGGCCTTGGCCTCATGCCCCGTCCAGACCCAGCGGCCATGCGGGCCCGAGAAGCCCAGCACCGGATGCACGTCGCCGTTGCAGGCCGCATGCGCCCGCACCCGCACCTGCAGCCGGGCCTGTGGGCCTTGCTCGGCGACGTTGGACAACACGGCCAGCAGTTTGGGCAGCGGGTGCTGGGTGTCCACCCGCAGCGGCGGCGGCATTTTCAGCGCCACCCGCTGCCAGTCGGGGCTGGCGTCGGCGTCGGCCAGCCGGTACTGCTGGTGCCAGGCGTCGTCGATCAACCGGATGTCGGCGGCGTCGAAATCGCAGGCCGCGCGCGGCAGCAGTACCGGCTCAGCGCCGCGCATGCGGCCCTGCCGGCCGAGCCCGCCAAAAACATCCAGCAGCCGCGTATCGGCGCTGGCCAGTGCCGCAGGCTCGATGCGGCTGCCGGGCAAGCGTTGCAGCTCGGCCATCGAGCGCTGCACCAGTTGGTGTACCGCCAGCCATTCGCGCCGGGGCGCGCCGTCCAGAATGTCTTGGGCCCATTCAAAACCGGGCTTGTCGTGGTAGGCCGGGCCCCAGACAAACCACAGGTTGACAAAGCGCGCCACGCTGGGCGCCTGGCGCAGGCCCCGCTCACCGGCTTGTTGCACCGCCAGGTCGATAAAAGCCGGGTAGCGATCACCCAGCCGCTCGGGCATGGTGGGCCACTGACCGGCCAGGTGATCGGCCAAATGCGCCACAAACGCGCGCCAGGCAGCGGCTTCCAGGGCCTCGGTCTCGTCCGGACGCATCGGGTTCGCGGCGCTCAGCGGTGCGTCAGCGGGTCTTTGGGCAATTCGGGCGCCTCGGGGGCCTCGGGGTCGGTGGGCGCCACTGGGCTGGCGCCGGCCCCGGAGCCGGGCGATCCGCCCGAGTTGATCTTGACCATCGCCCCGGTGATCGACACGCCGTCCGGGCCGAGCACGATGGACGAGCCCCCGGCCTTGATGCTGATCTGCATGGCGCCCTCGATGACGACACTCATACCGGCCTTGATGTGCACGTTCTGGCCGCCGACGGCGCCGATGTTGGCGCCGATTTTGAGGTGCAGATCGGTGGCCGATTTGAGCGAGATCGCCGCGCCGGACTGGGCGGTGATGTCTTTGCCGGTTTTCAGGCTGAACAGGCCGCCAGCCTTGAGCAGCATGTCCTCTTTGGTGTCCACGCTGTATTTGGCATCGAACTTCTGCTTCACGCCCTTGCTCACCATCAGGTGGTATTCGCCCTCGACCTGCTCTTTGCGGTTGAGTTTGACGCTGCGGTGCTCGTCCTTGCCGATCTGGCTCTTCAGCGTCTCTTCGACGATCTCGAAACGGTCTTTCTGCGCCTGCAGCCAGACGTACTCATCGCCCTTCTTGTCCTCGAAGCGCAGCTCGTTGAAGCCATCGGTGGCACCCAGCTTGCTGCGGCTCTTGATGGTGCTGACGGTGGCGTTGGCGGGCAGCTCATACGGCGGCATCTGCTCGGCGTTGTGCACCCGGCCGGTGATCAACGGCTGATCGGGGTCGCCCTCCAGAAAATCGACCACCACCTCTTGCCCCAGCCGGGGCAGCGCGATCATGCCAAAGCCGTTGCCGGCCCACGGCGACGCCACCCGCACCCAGCACGAGCTGCTGTTGTCCTTCTTGCCCACCCGGTCCCAGTGGAACTGCACTTTGACCCGGCCGTATGGGTCGGTGACGATGTCGCCCGGATCCCCCTGGCCCACCACCACGGCGGTCTGCGGCCCGGCCACCGCCGGCTTGCGGGTGCTGCGCAGCGGGCGGAACGGCTCGTCGAAGCGCTGCAGCGTGAAGCGGCACAGGAAGCCGCTTTCTTTGGCGCCGCCGGTCTCATTGGCCGCCAGTTGCATGTCGATCTGGGTGGCCAGCACGGTGTAGGCCACGTTCTGGTCAGCCCGCGGGTGATCGGCCAGCGAGAACTTGGCGCCTGCCGCCAGGCCGGGCGTGTTGCCCTGGCCGGTGAAGCGGCCGAAGCGCGACGTGGCTTCATCGAGCCGGATCTTGGCCCGGTCAGCGCCGGCCGATTTGTCGGTGTAGAGGCCCGGATAGTCATAGACCTCATGCCCCGCCTGCGCATGCGAGCGGCTGCCGCTGGCGGGCTCGGTCTTGAGATCGGCGCTTGGCTTCTCAAAGTCGTAGTCGCGCAGCACCAGCTTGCCGGTCTGGATCTCGTGGCGCATATGCCACTGATGGATGGCCGCCTGCTCGTCCAGCGCTTGCTGCTGCACCCGAAACAGCACGCTCTCGAAGCCCGGCACCGCAGCGTGGGCGCTGGCACTGTCGGCCAGCACCAGCTCGTGTTTGTCCTCCGTGTGGGCAAACCAGTAGAAGATGCCTTCTTCTTCCATCAGGCGGCTGACGAAATTGAAGTCGGTCTCGCGGTATTGCACGCAGTAGACGCGCGGCGCGTAAGTGCCGCTGAGCTTGACCGACACGCTGCCGTTGTACTCGGCAAAAATCGCGCTGACGATGTCGGGCACCGATTGGCCCTGGAAGATGCGCAGATCGGCCGACCGGGTCAACAGCCACAGCCACGGCCGTGCGGTGATGCGGTAGCTGACGTAGCGGCCGTCACCGCCCTCGATGCCAAACGACGACACCATGCCGTTGAACCAGCGTGGGGCATCGTCGCCCACCTGCAGCGACACGGCCACCGGTTTGCCGAGAAAATCATCGGCGGCCAGCGCACCGTCGACCGAGGTGGCGATGATCTGGAACTCAAAAAGGCGCGACACCTCTTCTTGCGCCGACATCGAACTGAACAGCAGCTTGTCCTCGGCGCTGGACTTGAGCACCATCTGAAGCGGCTTGGGTTGCGCCATGGGTTCTCGATTTCAGTTTCAGCGCGTAGCGGGGACGCAGGCCGAGACCAGCCAACCGGCAACCGGCTTGCCGCCCTCCTGGCGCAGCACGACGGCCTGCGTCTCGATGCCGACCCAGCCCGCGCTGTGCAACACCGAGGCAACATAACGACGACTTTGACTATAACGGCCGTGCCCGTGCAGCATGAAGTCGGGCAGGCCCGCAGCGTCGGCATGGGCTTCGACGGTGAAGACCAGCAGGCCACCGCTGCGCAAGGCGGCCTGCGCGGCCACCGAAAACGACGCCAGCGCGCCGAAGTAACACAGCGTGTCGGCCGACGCCACCAGGTCAAAAGCTGCGGGCCGGCTGCCGAGAAAGGCCACCAGTTCGCCCTGCATCAACTCGTCATAGACCTGCCGGCCCAGCGCTTTGCGCAACATGCCCTCCGACAAGTCAACGCCTGTCAAGTGGCAAGCAAAAGGCGCCAGCAACGGGCCGCACAAGCCCGTGCCGCAGCCGGCGTCCAGCACCGCCAGCGCCCGGCCGGGCGGGCCGGCGCGGCGCGCCACCTCGGCCGCCACCAGATCGGGTGCCTGGTACGACAGATCGGCCAGCTTGGCATCAAAGCTGCGGGCAAAGGCGTCGAACACGCCGGTGATGTAGTCGTCAGCGGCGCGATCGGGCACTTGTTGCCCGGTGCAAGCGGCCAGGTGGTGGCGCGGGAAGGGATGGTCGGGCTCGGCCTGTTGCCAGGCGACCAGCACATCCCGGGCCTTGTCGCTCAAGCCCAGCGCGGTGTAGGCCATCACCAGCAGCGCGCGCAACGGCTGGCTGCGCGGCGCCACCACCAGGCCGTCATAACACTGTTGCAGCGCATCGGCTTCACGGCCCATGCTGAGGTAGAGGTTGGCCAGGTTCTGCCGCCAGGCGGGGTTGCCGGGCGCCAATTCGACCACCCGGCAGAGCAGCTTTTCAGCGTCGGCCAAACGCCCGGTTCTGCCGAGCAACAGGCCCAGATTGCTGAGCGCGTCGAGACGCGCACCGTCGAGCTCGATGGCGCGCACATACAGCCGCTCGGCATCGTCGAAGCGGCCAAGCTCGACGCAGACATTGGCCAGGTTGTTGTGGAACATCGCCTCACCCGGGTTGGCGGCGATGGCCCGCCAAATCAAGGCATGGGCCAACGCAGGGTCGCCCTGCTGCGCCGCCAGTACACCCAGCAGATGCAGCGCGTCCGGCTGGTCGGGGGCCTGCGCCAGCACTTGCTGGTAGCGCCGTTTGGCGTCTTCAAGCTGCCCGGCAGCATGGCACTGCATCGCCTGCTGTACCGATTCAAGCAACGGGTCGGGTGCGCGGTTGGGGGCCGATGGCATGTGAATACCGATTGCTTCAGGCGCGGTCATTGGGGCACAGTGTTGGGGATGGTCAGGCTGCGCGGTTGGCAAGACGATCAACCCGCCGCGTTTGCCCGCCGGAGCCACGGATGCCAGGTCGCATGGACTTCAATTTCAGTTTAAGCCGCAGCACCGGCCCGCGCATCAGCAATCGGGGGTCGATGCGCTTGCTGGTGATGGGCGATTTCAGCGGCCGGCCTGCGGCGCAGCGGCCGGCACTGGCCGGGCGACCTACGCACCGGGTTGACATCGACAACCTGGATGAGGTGCTGCGCCGGCTGGCGCCGCAGTTGGCCCTGTCATCGGGTGAAGTCGGCTTCGAATCGCTGGACGACTTTCACCCGGACAGCCTGTTTGCGCGGCTGGAGCGGTTCCGCGCGCTGCGCGAGATGCGCCAGCGCTTGAGCGATGCGGCGCAGTTTGCGCAAGCTGCGGCCGAGTTGCGTCAGGGCTCGGCCGCTGACCCGGCTTTGGCCAACCCCCCGGGCGCCCGGGCGGCTGGGGGGGACGATCTGCTGGCCCAGTTGCTGGGTGGCAAGCCAGTCTCTGTAGCCGTGGCGCCGCCCGCAACCGCTGCCGGCATCGATGCCTTGATCCACAGCATCGTGGCGTCACACATCGTGCCCGACATCACCCAACAGCAGGCCAGTTTGATTGGCTCGGTGGATGCCGCCATCAGCGACCGGTTGCGGGAGGTGCTGCACGCGCCGGCTTTCCAACAGTTGGAGGCGGCCTGGCGCGGGGTGCAGTGGCTGATCAGCAGCCTGGAACTGGATGAATCGCTGCAACTGCATCTGTTCGACGTTAGCCGCGCGGAGTTGCTTGACGATGTGGTGGCCGCGCAGGGCCGCGTTGAGCAGACGGGGGTCTTCAAGGCGCTGCTCGACCGCTGGCCCAACCCGCCCGGCAGCGAAGGCTGGTCGCTGCTGACGGGCTTGTTTGGTTTTGGGCCGTCGGTTGAGGACATCGGCTTGCTGGCGGCGCTGGGGATGCTGGCGTCGCAGGCCGGCGCGCCGTTTTTGGCGGCGGGTGAGTTGGCGCTCGCGGGTGACGACGCCAGCGTTCTGACCGGCTGGCAGGCGCTGCGCCACAGCGAGGTGGCGCCGTGGATCGGCCTGGCCGCGCCGCGGGTGCTGCTGCGCCTGCCCTACGGCAAAGGCAGCGATCCGGTCGAGCGTTTGCAGTTCGAGGAATTTGGTGCCACGCCAGTGCAACAGCAATACCTGTGGGGCAATGCTGGGCTGGCTTGTGCGCTGTTGATCGGCCGGTCCTTCACGGCGCGGGGCTGGGATTTCGAGCCGGGTGATCAGCGCGAGATCGGCGATCTGCCGGCCTACACTTTTGTCAACGATGGCGAGTCGGTGTTGCAGGCTTGCGCAGAGCAGTACCTGGGCGAAGCAGCGGAGCAGTTGTTGTTGGCAGCGGGTTTGATGCCGCTGCTCAGCCACCGGCATCGCAATGCGGTGACGGTGTTGCGGTTTCAGTCGGTGGCGGCGCCAACCCAGGCCTTGGCTGGGCTGGGTCTTCGGACTTGAGCACACCATGGTCCTGGAAGTCCATCGCGCGCAATTGCAGGGCATGCTGCAAACCAGCGAGCCCATGCTTTTGATGGCGCTGGAGCGCCTGGTCCGGGCCGAGCATGCTGCGGTGGTGGACGGCATCCCGACCGATCTGCTGCAGCGCAGGCTGTGCCTGGGCCGTGACAGCGCCCAGGGTTATGGACTGTTGGCGCCCAACCAGGTGGCCGCCTTTGCGCTGTTGATGTTCGAGTTTGGCCCCGAGTTTCACCACCATCTGGCTGTGCGGGATGTGTTGGGTGATCGCTCGCTTCCTGCTGTTGCGCGGCTGGAAGCCGTTTGCCGCGATACCCCCGATGCCGTTTGGCGCGAGATCGAGGCTTCGCTGCATCGGCAAACCTGGTTTCCTGAAACGCGGACCCACGGATAGCCAAGCATGGGTGCCATGCCTCGCTCAACCCGCCGTCAAGAAGCAGCTCGCCGAGTTGGCCGAAGAGGCCGCTGAAGCCCAGCGCCAGCTCAAGCTGGACTTCACGCAGGCTGCGCTGGACGCAGCCGGCATCCTGGACCCCACGCCGATCAGCGATGGCCTGAGTGCGCTGCTCAGTGTGGCCAGAGGAAACTGAATCGATGCCGGGCTGTCGGTCGTCTCCATGCTGCCCTACGCCGGCGACGCCTTGGGCAAGGCCACCAAAGGCAGCAAGCTGGTGGCCCGTGTGGCCCACGCCCGCACGGTGATTGCCGACAACGCGATCAAGGCCAGGCAGATCATCGCCAGTGCACTGAAAAGCGACAGCACCGCGATCCGGGCGGGGCGCGTGCTGAAACAGGCTGAACGCCTTGAAGAAGGTTTGATCAATGGCTGTAAATACACCACCAACCGCTTTGGTACCCGCTCACCGGTGGACGGCTGGGTCAGCGGGGAAAAGGGCAACGGTTTGTGGGATGCAGCCAAGCGCACCGACATGGTGCCGGACAAGCTGAACGAAATCATGTCGATCACCAAGGGCAAACCGACCAAATTCAACGAGGGCTATCCGGATTTTCCGGAGTACTCCGCGAAGCTCAAGAATGCGGACGGCAAGCTGGTGCCTGGCAAGGTCGAGATTCCGATGAAGGGCGAAAACACTGATTTCGATGCCGCACGATCAGCCATGGCCGAGAAACTCGGTGTGGCTAAGTTCAAGGAGCCGAAAGGCTACACCTGGCACCACCATCACGACGGTACAACGATGGAGTTGATCCCGTCGGCACTGCACAACAATGTCCCGCACACTGGCGGCGCCCGTCTTGCGCGCGATTCGGGCTATTGAAGAGTTTGCTATGAATGTCGTCATCAGCGAAGGTGAGGGTCCGGTCCGTTGGCGTCGGAGGGGCTTGAAGCGGCGGAGCAAGCCTTGGGGGGTGAGCTTGCCCGACGACTATCGCGCCTTCTTGCTCAAGTACAACGGCGGCCAGGTCGAGCCCGATGGATTTGCCATCACCTGGCGGCCGGGGCAACCTGAAGCGATGGTGGGGGCCGCTTCGATGGTGTCCTGGCTCTTTGCGGTGTATGACGGACGCCATGAAAACCTGCTGCGAATGAACCAGATCACATTCAAAGGCCGGCTACCACCCGGCACGATTGCCATTGGTCGCGACCCTGGCAGCAACCTGCTGCTGTGCACGACCGGGTCGCGCTGCGGTGAAGTGCTTTATTGGTTGATGGAGACCGAAGCTCGAACCGACGATGGCAAGGCGCCAAGCGAGGACAACGTTGGTTTTGTCGCTGACAGCTTCGATGACTTTCTGCAAAACCGGCTGCACTGACCTCCGCAGGGCATTCTGGATCGAGTCCTGGCCAGCGGGGCTGTATGCGCTTTCGCAACCCCAGGTGGGCCTGCATCTCAGTACAGAACAGGCCCATTCGCTGGGTCGACTGAACGGCATTGGCCTGCCTGTCTTTTGCGATACGCACGCGGCTGGTCTGGCAGCACTGGCACAGGGCATCGAAACGGCGCTACGTCGGTTTCCTGAGGGCGCGTTTGTGCGTCTGGCTCGCGCAGCCCGAAGGACACTGCGGTGTGGCTGTGCAGCGGCGGACGGGCGCACAGCGCGGCCGAGGCGCTGGCGCTGCTGGGGGGTGGGTCGCTGCGGCTGTTCCAGGACCTGCGGCTGTGTGTTCAGAATGGCTGGCAGCCGTGGGTGTTTCTGCGCGAGTGGCGTGAGATGGCCGAGCACGCCGAGTGGCGTGGCTTTCTGCGCGACCGCGAGCTGGTTGGGCTGAGCCAGTACCACGTGGCGGCGGTTCAATGCAACGCTGACGTCCAGGCGCTGCGCAACGGCGGCGCGCAAGCACTCGTTGTGTTGGGGGCTCGGGTGCAAGCCGCACTGGGCCAGCACGACATGGTTTTTGACGCCTGGCTTCGGCCCGACGGCAGGGCTGAACTGATCGAGTTGAATCCCAGCGGTCCGTGCACGGACACGGCTTTGTTTGATCGCACAGCGCCAACGCTGGACGGCACGCTGCGCTGGCGTGGGTTGCAATGCCTGATGTCCCTGCCGCTGGCGCTGGTTCAAAGTGCCGCGACCGCGCTTTGAACCACCGTTGTGCGCGCCAGTGCGCCTCGCCCGTCGTGGCGAAATTCGATCAACCTAAAAACGGCAGCTACCCGGGCGCGGCGAGCGCCGGAGGCGGGATACGCAAGGCCATGTGACCGACGATTCGTTGGCAGATGTAGCCCACAAGCGCACGCCAGCGGTCGAGTTTTGGCAACTGCTCCGCAGCACGTCGAACGTAGCTGATGGCCGCATGCACATTGGCGATCATCGATTTGATCAGGCCGACTTCGGCGTGCATCGGCGTGAGGTACAGCAACGTCGGGCCAGCGTGGCTGACCGCACGCCCGACAGCGGCCAGCAGCAGGGGCCGACTGGTCAGCGCCTCGCGCCTGGCCTTCGGGTTGGCCGCGCGCACATACCAACTCCACCAGTTGTAGACCAGCGCCACCGCACGCGCCGTGACCTGGCTGCGGTGCATGTCCTGCGTGGTGAAACCGCCCCACCCCCACTGGTTCTTCAGTTCGTCAAACCCGCTAACTTGGCAAGCCCGGCAATCGCAGCGGTCACGGTAGAGCTGACCGATGGCGGCGAGGTCGTACTTAACGTCGGTCACCAGCACCGTGTACTCCCACATCTGCGCGTTGTCCTGTACTTCGTCGTGTGGCAGCGCGAGCGCCAATTGCCCGGGCTCACCTCTGCTCTTTCGACCGTTCTTTTTGGCCGTTAGCGCGAGATCGTTTTTGACACGCCTGCGCAGCACCACCACGCGCCGCGCACGGCTCCAGCCGATGAGCTTGAGGCTGTCTTCGATGGCCTGCCAGCCTTGGCTGGCCTCGGTTGCGCGCGTCCAGTCGTCGCGCGTGAACAGCCGCTCGATCAGACGCTTGACGTTGGCCGTTTTGCGCAGGCGCAGCAGGTAAGACCTACCGCGCTGCTCGCACACGTCGATAATGTCTTCGTTGCCGTAACCGCAGTCCCCTCGCACCAGTGCAGGGCCGCGCTCACCCAGCGGCGCGCGTCAATGGGGTTGTCGCCTTTCTCATGCAGCCAACGGCTGCCTATCTTCGCTCTTCAGATGTTCGGTGACGACCGAGTCACGCTCCGGATTGAGGGTGACTGCGCCGACAGGCGACCAGTCGCGTGTGCTG
>JANLOP010000356.1:0-12380 GCA_031366635.1 Betaproteobacteria bacterium
CGGGCCGGTAGCTGCCGCGTCGCATCAAACCCCACAGCAGCATGGCGGCGTTGGCATTGGCAGCCAGACCGATGGACAGCGCCAGCGCCGCCACACCCAGCCCCAAGCCCTGGATCAGCAGCACGTTGAGCAACTGGGTGAGCACCAGTGCGGCAATGCCGACCAGCATGGGGGTGCGCATGTCTTGCTCGGCGTAATACGCGGGTGCCGCCACCTTGACGGCCACCAGCCCGATCACGCCGGCGCCGTAGCCCATCACCGCCAGCGTGGTGGTGGCCACGGCGTGGGCATCAAAAGCGCCACGGTGGAACAGCGCGGCCACCATCGGCTGGGCAAATACCAGCAAGGCCACGGCGCAGGGCAAGCTCAGCAGCAGCACCAGGCGCAGGCCCCAATCGAGCAGGCTGCTGGACGTTGCGGCGTCGCCGCTGGCCTTGGCGGCTGAGAGCTGCGGTGTCAGCACCACACCGATCGCCACACCCAGCAGCGCGATGGGCAGCTCCATCAGCCGGTCGGCATACACCAGGGTGGACACCGCGCCGGTGCCCAGGTGGCTGGCGATCTGTGAATTGAGCATCAGCGAGATTTGCGCCACCGACACCCCCACCAACGCCGGCGCCATCTTGCCCAGCATGCGCTTGACGCCCGGGTGGGCCCAGGCGGTGCGCAGCCGGCCCCAACTGGCACCCGGGCGCGGCAGCATGCCGATGGCGGCCAGTGCCGGCAATTGCAGCGCCAACTGCAGCACACCGCCCACCATCACGCCCAGCGCCAGCGCGTAAATCGGGTCAATGCCGCGCTGGCGCAATTGCGGCACACCCAACAGCGCGGCGCCAATCACGCTGAGGTTCAGCAGCACCGGCGTGAAGGCGGGGATGGCAAAACGCTTCCAGGTGTTGAGCACGCCTGAGGCCAGCGCCACCATCGACATGCAGCCGATGTAGGGGAACATCCAGCGGGTCATGGCCACCGACGCGGCCTCGGTGCTGGCATCAAAGCCCGACGCCATCAGCCACACCAGCAGCGGCGCACCGGCAATGCCCAGCGCGCAGGTCAGCAGCAGCGCCCACACCAGCACGGTGGCCACCGCGTCCACCAGCGCGTGGGTGGCGGCGTCGCCCTCAGCAGCGCGGGTGGCGGCCAGCAACGGCACGAATGCTTGAGAAAACGCCCCCTCGGCAAACAGCCGGCGCAGCAGGTTGGGGATGCGGAAGGCGATCTGGAACGCGTCCATCATGGCCGAGGTGCCAAACAGCGCGGCGCCGATCTGCTCACGCACCAGGCCGGTGATGCGTGACAGCAGTGTGAGGGCGGAGACCGACATGGCGGCCTTGAACAGATTCATGTGGGGGCGTGGGGGCTGGCTGGCGCGTCTGGAGGGGAGCGCCCAGCCGGGTGGGCATCCCGGCCTGCAAGGCAGGTGGCCGGCCGGGTTTTGGCGCGTGCGAATTATAGAAAGCCCGAGGCTGCCCGCTTTGCCGGGCTGGTGGATGGATGCTATACTCGCTCTCTTTGCTCCATCCGCATCAGCCCGGTTTGTCTGTTTTAGCAGGCGCCCAAGCTGAGCACCTCAAGTACCGGGACACGCACGCACCATGGCCACCGCTTCCAAAGCCAAGAAAAAAACCGTCCGTCTGGCATCTGGCCGCAAGCGCGCCCGCCAAGACGTGGCACTGAACGCCGCCAACACCTCGCTGCGCTCGAAGTTCCGCACCGTTGTCAAGAACGTGCAGAAAGCCCTCGACAAGGCGGCTGCCGGTGGTGACAAGGCCGCGCCGGCCGAACTGTTCAAGACCGCTCAATCGGTGATTGACTCCGTCGCCGACAAAGGCATCTTCCACAAGAACAAGGCCGCGCGCCACAAGAGCCGTCTGTCGGCCAAGGTCAAGGCGCTGGCAGCCACTGCCGCCGCCTGATCGGGTCCGGATGGATTGAAAAAAGCCCGCTTCGGCGGGCTTTTTGCATGGCTGGATCGGATTGCCAGCGCAGGGCGTCACCACCCCGCAGCGGCCGCGCTGTATCAACCCGCCGGCGCGTCCGGCGCCGTGGGCAGCAGGCAGGCCTCAACCACCTGCAACGCGTTGTCGCGCGCAAAGTGCATGACGAAATCCCAGGCCATGGGCTCCAGGTCGCGCAGCGCCTCGCTGACGATCACGCACTTGATGTTGTCGATCACGCGCGGCACGCAGTAGGGCGAATAGCCGATGTGGGCGCCGATGCCACCCACATTGCCGCTGCCTTTGGGCCGAAAGCTGGACAGCGCACCGGCCAGCCGCTCCGACCAGTCACTGGGCCGGAAAGTGCGGCCGGCCAGGGTGATGCCCTGGATGAAAAACTCGCGCGGTTTGGGGGCTGTCATGCGGTGCTGGGGCTGCTGGGCGGGCTCAGGCGGGGTGGCGGGCAGGGCCAAGGCCGGTGCTGCAATCGGGCTTGAAATCGGCTGCAGCACCGGCAGGCCCAGGCGGCCGGCCAGGGCTGTGATCGGCAAGCTCACGGGCCGCAGCCAGCGGCGTTCGCCACCCGCCAAAACCGTCATTGTGCCGTGGAAATGCTGCAGTGCAGCATTGGGGAGAGCGGCTGGGGTGGGGACCATTGGGTTTCATCGGCCGCCAGCGGGCTGCGCTTTAGAATTGTTGCCCAGTGCCGGCCGGCTGCCACTGTGGCAAATCGCCGGCTTTTGCATTGGTTGATTCCCTCTTTCGGAGCACTGCGATGACGTCCCATGTGATGAACACCTATGGCCGGCTGCCTTTTGCGCTGTCGCATGGCCGGGGCTGCCGCGTCTGGGACACCGCTGGCCGTGAGTACCTGGACGGCTTGGGCGGCATCGCTGTCAATACGCTGGGCCATGCCCATCCAAAACTGGTGCCGGCGTTGCAAGACCAGATCGGCAAGCTGATCCATTGCAGCAACTACTATGCCGCGCCCATGCAGGAGGCGCTGGCGGCCAAGCTGTGTGAGCTGTCCGGCCTGGACGCGGTGTTTTTCTGCTCTACCGGGCTGGAGGCCAACGAGGGCGCACTCAAGATCGCGCGCAAGTTTGGCCATGACAAGGGCATCGAGCGGCCCGAGGTCATCGTCTACGACAAGGCCTTCCACGGCCGCTCCATCGCCACGCTGTCAGCCACCGGCAACCCCAAGGTGCAGGCCGGCTTCGGCCCGCTGGTGGAGGGTTTTGTGCGCCTGCCGCTGAATGATCTGGACGAGGTGCGCGAGGTGGCACGCACCAATCCCAATGTGGTGGCCATCTTTCTGGAGACCATCCAGGGCGAGGGTGGCATCAACCCCACCCGCTGGGATGTGCTGCGCGGCCTGCGCCAGATCTGCGACCAGCAAGACTGGCTGCTGATGCTTGACGAGGTGCAGTGCGGTATCGGCCGCACCGGCAAGTGGTTTGCCCACCAGTGGGCTGGCATCCAGCCCGATGTGATGCCGCTGGCCAAGGGCTTGGGCTCGGGCGTGCCCATCGGCGCCATCGTCGCTGGGCCGCGCGCAAAAGATGTGCTGCAGCCGGGCAACCACGGCACCACGTTTGGCGGCAATCCGCTGGCCATGCGCGCGGGCATCGAGACGCTGCGCATCATGGAAGAAGACGGCTTGATGGCCAACGCCGCCGCAATGGGCGAGCGCATCCGCGCCGGCGTGATCGAAGGCTTGGGGCCTGTGCCCGGCTTCAAGGAGATCCGTGGCCAGGGCTTGATGATCGGCATCGAACTGGACCGGCCTTGTGGCGCGCTGCTGCTGCGGGCCGCAGAGGCCGGGCTGCTGCTGTCCATCACCGCCGACACGGTGATCCGCCTGCTGCCGCCGTTGATCCTGACTGCCGCTGAAGCTGATGAGATGGTGGCCATTCTGGTGCCGCTGGTGCGCGCCTTTTTGGCCGAGCCGCCGCCCGCTGCAGTGGCCTGACCGCGCCAGACCCCAAATCACATCGGCATGAAACCAGGACCCAGCCTGATGAAGCACTTCTTGCAGTTCAAGGACCTGCGGGCCGAGGAATACGCCTACCTGTTTGCGCGCGCCAACACCATCAAGACCCGTTTCAAGAACTACGAGCGCTACAGCCCGCTGGTGGACCGCACGCTGGCCATGATCTTCGAGAAGGCCAGCACCCGCACCCGGGTGAGTTTTGAGGCCGGCATGTACCAGTTGGGCGGCTCGGTGGTCAACCTGACCACCGGCGACAGCCAGATGGGCCGCGCCGCGTCGATCGAGGATTCGGCCCGCGTCATCAGCCGCATGGTCGATCTGGTGATGATCCGCACCTTTGAGCAGAGCAAGCTCAGCGCGTTTGCCGCGCATTCGCGGGTGCCGGTGATCAATGGCCTGACGAATGAGTTCCACCCCTGCCAGATTCTGGCCGACCTGTTCACCTTCATTGAGCAGCGTGGCACCACCAGCGTTGGCGGTGAGGCCGACATCCTGGCCTGCCTGCAAGGCAAGGTGGTGGCCTGGGTGGGTGACGGCAACAACATGGCCAACACCTGGCTGCAGGCGGCCGACATCCTGGGCTTCACGCTGCACATCAGCACCCCCGGGGGCTATGAGGTAGACCCGCTGGTGGCGGGCATCACGTCCACCACCTGCTTCAAGCTGTTTGCTGACCCGCTTGAGGCCTGCCGGGGCGCCCATCTGGTGACCACCGATGTGTGGACCAGCATGGGTTTCGAGGCCGAGAACGAAGCCCGCATGAAGGCCTTTGCCGACTGGTGTGTGGACGCCGAGATGATGGCGGTGGCCGCGCCCGATGCGCTGTTCATGCACTGCCTGCCGGCCCACCGGGGCGAGGAGGTGACGGCCGAGGTCATCGACGGGCCGCAATCGGTGGTGTGGGATGAGGCCGAAAACAGGATGCATGTGCAGAAGGCACTCATGGAGTACCTTCTGCTCGGGAGGATCGGATGATCATCCGGTCCTCAGGCGCGCAGCGCCTGCAGTCTGTTTCGGTGCAGGCTCATATCGCGCAGCGATGTGAAGGCGCGGCAGCGCCGGGCCGAAATCAAAACAGGATGCATGTGCAGAAGGCACTCATGGAGTACCTTTTGCTCGGGAGGATCGGATGATCATTCGGTCCTCAGGCGCGCAGCGCCTGCAGTCTGTTTCGGTGCAGGCTCATATCGCGCAGCGATGTGAGGGCGCGGCAGCGCCGGGCCGAAACCAAAACAGGATGCATGTGCAGAAGGCGTTGATGGAATACGTGCTGTTGGGCCGGATCGGCTGAAGGAGTTTTGCGCATGAACACGCCTGTGATTGCCGCTGCGGCGGCTTGTTTGCTGGCAGCCACGGCTGTTTGTCCCGCCCTTGCCGCCGACCCCGTGGTCAAAGGCCCCGAGGCCGTGGCCGACTGGGACCAGGCCGGCAGCGCCTTCATCGCCAGCAGCAAGGCGCTGGTCGACAACACGCGGCGCGCCAAAAACGTGATCATCTTCATCGGCGACGGCATGGGCATCAGCACCCAGACCGCCGCACGCATCCTGGAAGGCCAGAAAAAAGGCAGGCCCGGCGAGGAGAACCGGCTGTCGTTCGAGACGCTGCCCTACAGCGCCTTGTCCAAGACGTATTCGTGGGACCAGCAAACGTCGGACTCCGCACCCACCGCCACCGCCATCTTCACTGGCCACAAGGCGCGTGAGGGCATGCTGTCGGTAGACCACACCACCGCACGCAGTGAATGCGACGCGGCCAAGGTGGCCGCCCGCGCGCTGCCCACCATCCTGGAGCTTGCTGCGGCCAACGGCCGCGCCACCGGCGTGGTGTCCACCGCCCGCCTGACCCACGCCACGCCGGGCGCCACCTACGCCCACACCCCCATGCGCGACTGGGAGGCCGACAGCAACATCTTGCCCGCCGGCTGTGGCACCAAAGACATCGCGCGCCAACTGATTGAATTGAGCCCCACGGTGCGCAGCAGCCTGCAGGTGGCGATGGGCGGCGGCCGCACCTATTTTTTGCCCAAGACCGAGACTGACCCCGAATACCCCAGCACGCCCGGCCGCCGCAACGATGGCCGCAACCTGGCCGGCGAATGGGTCAGCAGCCGGGGCACGGGTGCGGCCTATGTGTGGAACAAGGCCCAGTTCGACGCCATCAACCCGGCCAGCAGCGGCCCGGTGCTGGGCTTGTTTGAGCCCTCGCACATGCAATACGAGGCCGACCGCGCGATGGACCCGGCGGGTGAGCCGTCGCTCACCGAGATGACCGACAAGTCCATCCGCCTGCTGCAGGCAGCGTCTGACAAGGCCGGTGGCAAGGGTTACTTTTTGCATGTGGAAGGTGGCCGCATCGACCATGCCCACCACGCCGGCAACGCACGCCGCGCGCTGGAGGACACCATCGCGCTGTCTGACGCGGTGCGGCGGGCGATGGAGATGACGGATGAGGCCGACACGCTGATCATCGTCACCGCCGACCACAGCCACACCTTGTCGATGGCCGGCTACCCGCACCGGGGCAATCCCATCCTGGGCCTGGTGCAGGGCGTGCCGGACGTGGACGGCAAGCCCGTCAAGTTGAGCACCGACAGCAACGGCGCGCCGTTCACCACGCTGGGCTACGCCAACGGCCCGGGCTACCGCAATGCCGCTCCGCGCGCCAGGCTCAGCAGCGTGCAGACCACCGCGCTGAACTTCTTGCAAGAAGCCACCGTGCCGCTGGCCAGTGAAACCCACGGCGGTGAGGACGTGGCCATCTGGGCCCGCGGCCCGCAGGCCTACCTGGTGCGCGGCAGCATGGAGCAGAACTGGATCTTCCACGTCATGCGCGAGGCCTTCGGGTTTTGACGCGGTGCGGCCGGCCGACAGCGCGCTGAATCCGGACGGGCTTGGCCGGCGTGCGCTGGCACGGCGGGTGCTGGGCGGCGCGGTCGGTGCGTTGATTGGCGGCGCTGTGCTGGCATCGGCCCGCGCTGTCGATCCCGCCGCCAGCGCTGCCGCCAGCCCGTTCACCAACAACGCGGCCAGCCCGTTCACCAACAACGCGGCCAGCAATGCGGCCAGTGATGCCGGCCGGCCTGGCCCCGATCTGGCGGCGCGCTTCCGCGTCAGCCTGACGCCGCGTGGCCGAGCGGCGCGGGTGCAGCACTGGCAGCTCAGCCGCAGCGAGGCTGAAATCAGTTGGATCAAAGGCGACGGGCTGGAAGAAATCTGGCGCCGTGACGGTAGCGGCATCCGCCTGCTGCGGGTGCTGCGGCAAGACCGCCACCTGATCGACTACCCGGCCGGTGAGCTGCGCGTGCTGCAAGTGGCGCTGGACTGGCACGAGCTGGGCAGCCTGTTTGCCGAGACGGATCTGCCGCTGCTCAAGCCAGAAACTCGACCGCAGCCCCGCGCACGCGCCGTGCAGCCGCTGCGCTGGGCCGGCCGCATCGGCGCCGAGCAGGTGGATTTGCTGTGGGACGCGGCTGCCGGCCTGCCGCTGCGGCTGGTGCGCCGCAGCCCGGCCGGCCAGGTGCTGTTTGAGCGCACCGCGCTGCACCGCGTGGCGCCTGCCGGTTGGCCGGTGGCCGGCGCCGGCACCCGAGACTTCCAGCGCCTGGACGCGGCTGACTTTGGCGACATGCCAGACAACCCGGTGGTACAAAAAGCCCAGGCCTTTGACCAGCGCGCAGGCTGGCGCCACGCCCACGGCGACTGACCGCCCGATTGCGGGGACTGATTGCCGGGCCGGATTGCAGGGCCGGATTGCAGGGCACAGGTGGGACAGGTGGGACAGGTGGCGCATGCTGGCATCATGCGGCCAGCCATTTGCCAGCACCCACACCACCATGCCGCCAACACCGTCCGCTGACAACTTTGCCGCCCAGGTGCAGGCGCTGCGCCCGCAGTTGATGCGCTTTGCGCGCAGCCAGTTGCGCAACGACGCCTGGGCCGAGGACGCGGTATCCGACACCCTGCTGGCGGCACTCGAAAAGCCCGGCAGTTTCAGCGGCCAGTCGCAGCTCAAGACCTGGCTGGTGGGCGTGCTCAAGCACAAAGTGGTGGACCAACTGCGCCGCCACACCCGAGAAGCCACGCTGCTGACCACCGAGGACGGCGATGACCTCGAAGAATCGCTGTTCGACAGCACCGGCCACTGGCGGCAGGCCCCGCAAAACTGGGGCGACCCCGAGGCCGCCTGCGGCCAGCGCCAGTTCTTTGAAGTGCTGGAGGCCTGTTGCGACCAATTGCCGGCGGCCCAGGGCCGGGTGTTCATGATGCGCGAGTGGCTGGACCTGGAAACCGATGAAATCTGTAAAGAACTTCAGATCTCCTCGACCAACCTGTGGGTGCTGCTGCACCGGGCGCGGCTCAGGCTGCGCGCGTGTTTGCAGTTGCGCTGGTTTTCCGGCCAGGCAGCCCCGGCCTGAGAGGCTGTCGCTGATCCTGCGCCGCTGCTTTTTGGCCCCGCTTCCCGCCTGTCCACCCCGCGCCCGCCCGCCCGCTGCCCCTATCACACCATGAAGATCCGCCGCACTTGCCTGGAGGTCACCCGCCTGGTGTTTGAAAGCCAGGACCGCGCGCTGGGCCCGCTGGAGCAGGTCTCGCTGCGCCTGCACTGGCTGGCCTGCGGCGGCTGCCGCCGGTTCCGCCAGCAGCAAAAGCTGATGCGGCTGGCGCTGGACCGGTGGAAGGCCTACCGCGACGCCGAGTGAGGCACCGGCTTCAAGACAGCGCCAGGCCCCAGCCGCCGCCGCCCGGGGTCTCGATCACCAGCAAATCGCCCGGCTGCATCGCGGCCTCAGCGATGTAGGCCAGCGGCTCGATGCGGCCATCGGCGCGCTCGATGCTGTTGCGGCCGGGCGCGCCGGGCTGGCCGCCAGTACCACCACCAGTACCGCCACAAGTACCGCTGCCCGTACCCCCAAACGCGCCGTGCAGACGGCCGTTGCTGAGGATGGCGGCGGTCATCGGCTGCAAGAAGCGCACCCGCCGCACGCCGCCGTCGCCGCCACGCCAGCGGCCGGCGCCACCGGAACCCGCGCGGATTTCGTAGCTGTCCAGCCGCACCGGGAAGCGCGTCTCCAGCACCTCCGGGTCGGTCAGCCGGCTGTTCGTCATGTGGGTCTGCACCACCGCCGTGCCGTCAAAACCCGGGCCGGCGCCCGAGCCGCCGGCAATCGTCTCGTAATACTGGTGCGTGGCGTCGCCGAAGGTGAAGTTGTTCATCGTGCACTGGCTGGCCGCCATCACGCCCAGCGCGCCGTACAGCGCGTTGGTGACGCAGGACGAGGTCTCGACATTGCCGGCCACCACGGCCGCCGGGGATTGCGGGTTGAGCATCGAGCCGGCCGGCACGATGACGCGCAGCGGTTTCAGGCAGCCGGCGTTGAGCGGGATGTCGTCGTCCACCAAGGTGCGAAAGACATACAGCACGGCGGCCATCGTCACCGCTTTCGGGGCGTTGAAGTTGTCGGGCAACTGCGCGCTGCTGCCGGTGAAATCGATCACCGCCTGGCGCTGGGTGGCGTCTACCGTCACCGCGACGGTGATGTGGGCGCCGTTGTCCATCGGCAAGGTGAAGCGGCCGTCTTTGAGCGCGGTGATGACCCGGCGCACCGACTCTTCGGCGTTGTCCTGCACATGCTGCATATAGGCCGCCACCGTGCCGGCGCCCCACTGCGCCACCATCGCCCGCAGCTCTTGCACGCCTTTCTCGTTGGCGGCAATCTGCGCCCGCAGGTCAGCCAAGGTCTGGTCGGGGTTGCGCGCCGGCCACGGGCCGCTGGCCAGCAACTGGCGCAGTTCAGTCTCGTGCAGCACGCCGCCGCGCACCAGCAGCAGGTTGTCGATCAACACGCCTTCTTCAGCGATGCAACGCGAGAACGGTGGCACCGAGCCGGGCGTGATGCCACCGATGTCGGCATGGTGGCCACGGCTGGCGACGTAGAAGGCGGGTGGCGCACTGCGGTCAAGGTAGACGGCGGTCACCACCGTCACATCCGGCAGGTGGGTGCCGCCGTGGTAGGGGTCGTTCAGCACGTAGACATCGCCCGGCTGCATCGCCGGGTTGCGCGCGATCACGGTCTTGATCGACTCGCTCATTGAGCCCAGGTGAACCGGCATGTGCGGTGCGTTGGCGATCAGCTCACCGTCGGCATCGAACAGCGCGCAGGAGAAATCCAGCCGCTCTTTGATGTTGACCGAGTGCGCGGTGTTTTGCAGCCGCAGGCCCATCTGCTCGGCGATGTTCATGAACAGGTGGTTGAAGACCTCCAGCATCACCGGGTCGGCCGACGTGCCGATGGCCAACGCCGCCGGCCGGGGCCACAGCCGGCGCAGCGTGAGCGCGCCGTCGGCGCCCACACGGGCCGCCCAGCCAGGCTCGACCACGGTGGTGGCGGTGGGCTCGGCAATCACCGCCGGGCCGTCGATGCGGGCGCCGGCGGGCAGGGTGTTGCGCAGGTGCAGGCCGGCGTCGCGCCAGGCGGCCGCGCGGCCGTCGTCGAGCGCGCAGTGCATGCGCACCATCGCCAGCGGCGGCGGGTGCAGCGGGTGCAGCGGGTCTGGCGCCGGGGTGTCGATGCCGTCGGCACCTTCAGCGAAGTCAGCGAAGTCAGCGTGGTCAACGCGGCCAGCCGGCGGCGCGTCGGCTGCGGCACGGCCGGGCACCGCCTGCGCAGCGCCAATCGCCTCGACCGACGCGGTGTCGATCACCAAGCCCCGTCCTGGCATGGCAAAGGCAAAGCGCTGTTGGTAGGCGGCCTCAAACGCCGCGTGCATCGCGGCGCCATCGGCCGGGGCCACCGGCAGCGCCGTGTCGGTGCCCTGGTAGCGCAGCAGCAATCGTTCAACGCGCCGGATCTGCGCCCGGTCCACGCCCTGGGCCAGCAGCTCGGCCTCGGCCGCCTGGCCCAGCGTGGCCAGTTGCTGGCGGGCAAAGACCAGGCCGGCGGCGTCCAGCGGGCGCTCGATGGACGCCTCGCGCATCGCCGTCTGGTCGGCCAGGCCCATGCCGTAGGCCGACAGCACCCCCGCCAGCGGGTGGATCAGCACGGTTTGCATGCCCAGCGCGTCGGCCACCGCGCAGGCATGCTGGCCGCCGGCACCGCCAAAACACTGCAAGGTGTAGCCGGTGACATCGTGGCCGCGCGCCACCGAGATGCGCTTGATCGCATTCGCCATGCTGGCCACGGTGATCTGCAAGGCGCCGGCCGCCACGCCCTCGGCGCTGCTGGGCCGGCCGGTGGCAGCGCTGATGCGGGCGGCCAGTGCGTCAAACAACACCCGCACCACCGCGCCGTCCAGCGGCTGGTCGGCGCCGGGGCCGAACACCGCCGGAAAGTGATCGGGCTGGATGCGCCCCAGCAGCACATTCGCGTCGGTGACGGCCAGCGGGCCGCCGCGCCGGTAGGCCGCTGGCCCGGGGTTGGCGCCGGCCGACTCGGGCCCGACGCGCAGCCGGGCGCCGTCAAACGTGATCACCGAGCCACCGCCCGCCGCCACGGTGTGGATGCTCATCATCGGCGCGCGCAGCCGCACGCCGGCCACTTGGGTGTCAAACGCGCGCTCGAACTCACCGGCGCTGCCGTCGGCCGCCAGGCTGTAGTGCGACACATCGGTGGACGTGCCGCCCATGTCAAAGCCGATCAATTTGCCGTGGCCGGCGGCCAGGCCGGTGCGCACCATGCCGACGATGCCGCCGGCCGGGCCGCTGAGAATCGCGTCCTTGCCCTGGAACCGGCCCGCCGACGTGAGCCCGCCCGAGCTTTGCATGAAGTACAGCGGCACACCCGGCATCTGCGCCGCCACCTGCGCCACGTAGCGGCGCAGGATCGGGCTCAGGTAGGCATCGACCACGGTGGTATCGCCACGTGGCACCAGCTTGATCAGCGGGCTCACCTGGTGCGACACACTGACCTGGACAAAGCCGATCTCCCGGGCGATGGCGGCCGCTGCCAGCTCATGCGCCGGCGCCAGCCAGCCGTGCAGGAAGACCACGGCGCAAGACCGGATGCCGGCATCAAACGCGGGCTGCAAATCGCGCCGCAGCGCGGCCTCGTCCAGCGGCCGAACGACCGCCCCGTGGGCGTCCAAGCGCTCGTCGGCCTGCACCACCTGCGCATACAGCAACGTGGGCAGCACGATCTGGCGGTCAAACAAGCGCGGCCGGGCTTGCGTGGCGATGCGCAGCGCATCGCGAAAGCCCTGGGTGATGACCAGCACGGTGGCGTCGCCCTTGCGCTCCAGCAGCGCGTTGGTGGCCACTGTCGTGCCCATCTTCACGCACTCAACCTGCTCGGGCGCAATCAGCGCGCCGGGCCGCAAGCCGAGCAGGCGGCGCATGCCCTCGACCGCCGCATCGGGGTATTGTTCAGGGTTCTCACTGAGCAGCTTGGCGGTGCTCAGGCGGCCATCGGGCCGGCGCGCCACGATGTCGGTGAAGGTGCCACCGCGGTCGATCCA
>JANLOP010000002.1:0-2379 GCA_031366635.1 Betaproteobacteria bacterium
CACCTGGGAATTGGGCATTCATTCGTATTTGAGTTATTTGCGAGACCGGCTGCTGGTGGCACGGGAGTTGTTGAGCGCGAGTGGGTCTTGTTTTGTGCAGATCAGCGATGAGAATGTGCATTTGGTGCGGTGCTTGATGGACGAGGTTTTTGGGAGTGAGAACTTTGTTTCCCAGATCACGTTTACCAAGACCAGCAGCGCGACGGTGACGCTGTTGCCTGGCACGGCCGACTATATTATTTGGTACGCCCGGCATAAAGAGGTTTGTAAGTACCGCACGCTCTACCGAGACAAGCGATTCGGGGACGCTGGCTCTGATAAATACGATCAGGTTGAGTTGCCAGATGGCAGTCGCCGAGCAATGACTCGGGAGGAGAAGGTCAACTCAGATTTGCTGCCAGGTGGTTCAAAGATTTACAACGTTGATAATCTGCAAAGTCAATCCGAAGGGCGAGAGAAAGGCGAAGGTGCGGCTTGCTGGTTTCCAGTCGATCTTGATGGTCGGCGATTTCTGCCAAATGACCGTCAACGCTGGAAAACCAACGAAGCTGGTATGGCTAGTTTGCTTGCTGCGAGGCGATTGCAGGCGACGACTAACACGCTCCGATACGTTCGCTTTCTCGACGACTTTCCAGCGTTTGCCCTGTCCAACGTCTGGACCGATATCGGTGGCATTCAGAGCCGCCTGGACAAGAAGGTTTACAACGTCCAGACCTCCACCACGGCCATCCAGCGCTGCATCCTGATGACCACCGACCCCGGCGACCTGGTACTCGACCCCACCTGCGGCAGCGGCACCACCGCCCATGTGGCCGAGCAGTGGGGCCGGCGCTGGATCACCAGCGACACCAGCCGGATTGCGCTCAATATCGCCAAAACCCGGCTGATGACGGCCACCTACCCCTGGTACAAACTGGCCGACATCAGCGGTGACGATATTCGCCACGGCTTTGTTTACAAAACCGTGCCGCATGTCACCCTCAAATCCATTGCCAACAACGAGCCGCCCGACACCGAAACCCTGTTCGACCAGCCCGAGATCGACAAGAAAAAGCTGCGCGTCGCCGGCCCGTTCACGGTAGAAACCTTGCAGAGCTTCGAGCCGCTGGCGCCCGACCAGATTTACCAGGCCAATACCGCCATCGACAATATCCAGCGCTTCACCGACCGTATTTTTGAACACCTCAAACACGCCGGCATCAAAAACGGCCTGAAAAACGAAACAGCGGTGTTCAACCGGGTGGACGCCATCAATGAGCAAATGGGCGACGGCGGCGCGCTGCATGCCGAGGGTTGGTATGAAACCCGCAAAGGCGACGCCGCCACCGAGCGCAAAGCCTATTTTCACATCGGCCCGCAGTTTGGCACGGTGAGCAAAAAATCAGTCAACGACGCCATCCTGGCCTGCCGGCGGCGCGCCGACGCCGATTGGCTGGTGATTTTGGGCTTTGGCTTCGAGAGTGATGTGGACAACCGCAACATCACCCTCAAGGTGGGCAGCTTTGAAGTCACCAAAGTGCGCATGCACGATGATTTGATGCAGGACGGGCTGATCAAGAAAGACAAAAAAGCCGCCAGCTTTGTGACGATTGGTGAGCCCGATATTGCGCTGATCGCCGGTGTGGGTGCGGATGCCGGCGCTTTTGTGACGGTAGAAATCCGCGGCCTGGACCTGTATGACCCGATCACCGATGAAGTAAAACCCCGCAATGCCGCCGATATTGCCTACTGGATGGTGGACGATGATTACGACGGCGCCAACTTCATGGCCTGCCAGGTGTTTTTCTGCGGCGGTGAGCATGACGAGTTTGACAAGTTCAAACGCGGTTTGTCGGCGCTGGCGCTGGCCTCGGCCAAGGCCAAAGTGGAGCGCACGCTCAAACTCGAAATCGATGACGAGGCGTTTGAGCGGGTTTACGGCCTGCGCTCGCACAAAATAGCGCTGCAAAAAGGCCGGCGCGTGGCGGTGCGGGTGATCAGCCAGTTTGGCGAGGAGAGCACCAAGGTGCTGAGTTTGTGAGCGCGACCATGAGCCCCAACATGACCTTCACCGACCAACTGCAAGCCGCCGAGCGCCAAAACAACTCACTGCTGTGCGTCGGCCTCGACCCCGAGCCGGCCAAATTCCCGGGTGCCTGGGCCGGCGACGCCGCCCGCATCTTTGATTTTTGCGCGGCCATCGTGGACGCCACGCACGATCTGGTGATCGCCTTCAAGCCGCAGATTGCCTACTTTGCTGCGCACCGGGCCGAGGGCCAGTTGGAGCGGCTGATCGCCCACATCAAAACCGTGGCGCCCGCCGTGCCGGTGATTCTGGACGCCAAGCGCGGTGACATCGGCGCCACCGCCGCGATGTACGCGGCCGAGGCGTTTGAGCGC
>JANLOP010000006.1:0-3457 GCA_031366635.1 Betaproteobacteria bacterium
CGCACCAGCTCGATCCCGGTGTGGTCCAGCATGGCCTTGAGCAGGTACAGATTGATGGGGTTGTCGTCCACCATCAGGATCGCCGGGAGCGTGCTCATTGGGGTGCCTTCGCGCTGCGCGCCGCCGTATTCGCCAAGGGCCACGGAAGGGCCCCTTCGTGGCCCTTGGCGGCCCGGCGTGCTCATGTTGCTGGATTCTTGTTTGATTTCGCCGCGCGGGTCTGCCGGCGGCGGATGAGTATCGCGCAGGCGTCCGCCGAAACCGGCATGCCAATGCATGCTGGATTCCTTTTCAGTTGAACAAGCGGATCGATGCCGGCGGGTCCCTGCCCGGATTCAAACCCGTGGCGGCTTGGGCGGCCGGGCGTGCGCAGGGCAGGCGCGGCAAGTGATAGCGCGGCTGGCGCTCACTCGGAGTGCGCGTCGCCGGGGGGCGTCAGTGCCGGTTGCAGCAGCAGCGCAATGCCTCGGGTGTCGTCATCGTCCGGGCGCCGGCAAAGCATGAACCCAAGCCGCTTGGCCATCGCCAACATGGCATGGTTGTGCGCCAGCACGGTAGCCACCAATTGCTGGGTACCCAGCGCACGCAACGTAGCGATGAGCTTTTGCATCAACAGCAAGCCCAGACCTTTGCCTTTCAGGTCAGTCCGCACCAGCACGCCAAACTCGGCGTCGATGTTGTCCGGGTCGGCCACGGCTCGCACCGCGCCCAGCGTTTCTTCAGCACCGTCGGACCCGGTGGCCACGGCGACGATGGCGGTCTCGCGCTCGTAGTCGATCTGCACCAGGCGCGCCAGCTCACTGCGGGCGATGCTGCGCCGGCTGCTGAAGATGCGCATGCGGATGTCGTCCGGGGCCAGCCGGCCGAGAAACGCCAGGTGCTGGGCTTCGTCTTCAGGCCGTATCGCCCGCAAAGTAAGGCGCCGGCCCTGCCACTGCACGCTTTCAGTCAGGTGCGCAGGGTAAGGCCGGATGGCAAAGTTGTGCGCACCGGCGGGCGCCTTGGCGCTGATGCGGATGCGCGCATCCAGTGCCAGCGCGCCCTCGGGGTTGAGCAACAGCGGGTTGATGTCCATCTCAGCGATCTCGGGCACGTCGGCCAGCAGTTGCGACACCGCCACCAGCACCGCATGCAATGCCGCCTGGTTGGCGGCGGGCGTGTCGCGAAAGCCCTGCAGCAGCCGGGCCACCCGGGTGCGCTGCACCAGGGCCCGCGCCAGATTGGTGTTGAGCGGCGGCAGCGCCAGCGCCCGGTCGGCCACCACCTCAACCGCCGTGCCGCCCTGGCCAAACAGGATCACCGGGCCAAAAACGCGGTCGATGCTGGCACCGATGATCAGCTCATGCGCATGGCGGCGCCGCACCATCGCCTGCACCGTGAAGCCGTCGATGCGCGCCGCCGGGTGGGCCTGCCGGATGCGCGCCAACATCGCCTGGGCGGCGTCTTGAACCTCGGCGGCGCTGGCCAGGTCGAGCACCACACCACCGCTGTCGGATTTGTGCGTGATGTCGGCCGACAGGATCTTCAACACCACCGGAAAGCCGATGGCCTGCGCCGCGCCGGCGGCCTGCGCCGGCAACACGCCCACGCTTCGGGTGGCCACCACCGGGATGGCGCAAGCCGCCAGCACCGCCTTGGCCTCGGGCTCGGTGAGCATGTCGCGGCCTTCGGCCAATACGTGCCGCACCAAGGCCTGCACCGCTGCCATGTCGCGTTGATGCTGGGCCGGCGCGGCGCCTGGGGTTGGGGTTGAGGTTGCGGCTGGCACCGCAGCCGCCACCACGGCAGGCGCCTCCATCAACTGCGCCTGGTTGCGGCGGTGGGCCACCCGCATCGCAAACGCAGACACCGCTTCTTCGGGGGTTGAAAAATGGGCAATGCCGGCATCCTGAAAGATGCGGCGCGCCTCGGCCACCGACGCCTCGCCCAGCCAGCAAGCCATCACGCGGCGCGGCACCTGCTGCGCCAGCGGCACCAGCGCGCGCGCAATCTCGGCGCTGGCGACGATGGCCGTGGGGGCGTGGATGAACAGCACCGCACCGGCGGTCGCGTCGTCGTTCAAGGCTTGCAGCGCCTGCACATAGCGCTGCACCGGCGCATCGCCGATGATGTCAATCGGGTTGCCGCGTGACCAGGTGGCCGGCAGCAAGGCGTCCAGCTTGGCCAGCGTGGCCGGGCCCAGCGCGGCCAGTGCGATGCCGGCATGCGCCGCCGCATCGGCCGCCAGCACACCGGCGCCACCGCCGTTGGTCAGGATCGTCAGCTCATCCGACTGATTGGCGGCAAACCGGGTCAGGGTCTCGGCGGCCAAAAACAACTGTTGCATCGTGTCGACCCGCAACATGCCGCACCGAGTGATCGCCGCGTCATACACCAAATCAGAGCCGGCCAGCGCGCCGGTGTGCGATGCCGCCGCCTGCTGGCCCTGCTGTGAGCGCCCGGCCTTGACCAGGATGACCGGCTTGTTGCGCGCCGCCGCACGCGCCGCCGACATGAACTTGCGCGGCGACTCGATGGCCTCGACATACATCAGGATGGCGCGCGTTTTGGCGTCGCTGGCCAGGTAGTCCAGCAGGTCACCAAAATCGACATCGGCATGCTCGCCCAGCGAGATGAAGTGCGAGAAGCCGATGGCGCGGGCACGCGCCCAGTCGAGCATCGCGGTCACCAGGGCGCCCGATTGCGAGATGAAGGCCAGACCGCCGGGCAGCGCATCGGTGGGGGCAAAGCTGGCGTTCAAACCGATGTGCGGACTCAACAGGCCAATGCAGTTGGGGCCCGGGATGCGCAGCAAATGCGGCCGGGCGGCTGTCACCATGGCCTGCTTTTGCGCCGAGTCCATGCCGGCCGTCAACACCACGGCCGCCCGGGTGCCCAGGGGGCCCAGTTCGGCGATCAGGCCGGCCACTGCGGCAGGCGGCGTGCAGATGACAGCCAACTCGGGCACGGTGGGCAGGTCGGCCGCCCGCGCATAAACCGGCTCGCCGTTGAAGTCACGGTATTTCGGGTTGACGGCATAGACCGGGCCCTTGAACGGCGCTGCATGCAATTGCGCCCACACCGTGGCGCCCACGCTGGATGGCCGCTGCGACGCACCGAAGACGGCCAGCGACGCCGGATCAAACAGGTGATCGAGATTGCGAATGCTCATGGGCGCCATGCTAACGGGGGTCTCTCTAGCCCGGACAAGCCGCAAACCGCTGCGCGCGGCAAGTGCCAGCCATGCCGCCCTGTTGGGGCAATGGGGCTGCTGACCATAGTCTTACTGTGTCACAAGTTGAACCTGGCGTTTACGCGTAGGCAACACGGACATCGGGGCAGCGTCTGAGCCAAGGCTGCGGCGATACGCAGCCGCAAGCTCGTGATGGACGATGGGACGTGGCGCTGCGTGCGCTGGGCTGCCTCGAGGTTTGTAATGCGTGGGTAAGGCAGGTTCTTCGCTTCGTGCAGATTTTTT
>JANLOP010000039.1:0-34502 GCA_031366635.1 Betaproteobacteria bacterium
CGAGGCCACCACGTTCAGCAGGCGCCGCATGCGCTCTTTGCCACCGGGGCACAAGGTGGTGACGATCTTGTATTCGGCCAGGCCGGCACCGAAGGCGCTCATCGGAATCTTCAGGTCTTCGGAATAGACGCCAAGGCTCGACAGCGTGCCCCCTGGCCGCAGCACGCGCAGCGCGTTCTCGAAGGTTTGCTGCGTGCCAAGCGCCTCGATCGCGCAGTCGACGCCGCGGCCGTCGGTGAGCCTCATGATCTCCTCCACCGGGTCGGCCCGCTTGAAGTCGATGACATGGCTGGCACCGAGCTTCTTGGCCACGGTGAGGCGTGCCGCGACGGTGTCCACTCCGATCACGGTAGAGGCACCCATCAGCTTGGCCCCCGCCACTGCGCACAGGCCGATCGGGCCGAGCGCGAACACTGCCACGATATCGCCGATGCGGATATGGCCGCTCTCGGCGCCGGCGAATCCGGTCGACATGATGTCCGGGCACATCAGCACCTGCTCGTCACTCAGGGCGTCGGGAATCGGGCAGAGATTGGCCATCGCATCGGGCACCAGGATGTACTCGGCCTGCGCGCCGTCGATGGTGTTGCCGAAGCGCCAGCCACCCAGCGCCTTGAAGCCGTGTTTGCCGCTGCCGCCGTCCTGCGAGTGCATGCCGCACAGGCAGGCATAGCTGGTGCCGCTCGGCGTGATGGCACCCGCGATCACGCGCTGGCCCTCCTGGTAGCCACTGACGGCCGACCCGAGCTTCTCGATGACACCCACCGGCTCGTGCCCGATGGTCAGCCGCTTGGCGACCGGGTACTCACCCTTCAGGATGTGCACGTCGGTGCCACAGATGGTGGTGGTGGTGATGCGTATCAGCGCATCGTTGGGCCCCACATCCGGAATCGGCTTGTCTTCCAGCACGATGCGTCCAGGTTCGACAAACACTGCAGCTTTCATCATTCTTTTGGCCATGACGGTTCTCCTCGGGGAGTTGGGGGGGTGGCGGCAGGGTTACTGCCCGGGTCTGCGCTGGTGCGCGCGGCCCTCGCCTTCGGCGAGGACGGCTATTGAGCGAGTCGCTTCGGCAATACTGATCCCTTTCTGGGCGATGATGTTGTTGAGTATCAAACCAACGGACATGGAAACTCTCCTTTGCCTGGTCAGTCAAATTGGCGCATCCAGCCGCTCGGGCCCTGACGACAACGCCGCCCCGCCTGTGCACTTGCGGGCTTGCGCCCTGTCTGTCCAATCGCTATTCGCGTGCCGCTGCGCCAAATGTTGGGCGCCGATGGGTCGTGCCAGAGGAGCCGGCCTTGGCGTCTCGCCAAAGTCTCTGTGGGCGTCTTGTCCCGGGGCGATTCGCGCTGACGTTGCGTTCGATCATGGGACGGGGTTGATCGACGAATCGCGCCGCGTTTCTGCAGCGCGTCCTGCCTGCCGCAGGAGCGCTGCACAGGAGCGTTGCACAGCAGCGCATATGGCCCCGCGCCAAGCGCGTCGATAGGCCTGTCGATGCCATCACCTGAAAGATCACGACGAGACGATGGCGGGGCTGGCGGCAGCTTGCGCGGCCGCGCGTTCACGAGCCTCGCCTTCGGCAAGAAATCGCGCCGCCAAGACCAGGGCGCCCATCGCAAAGTCTTTGCCGTGGGCGGCGGTCATTTCGTTGGCGATGCTGGCCAGTTGTTTGAAAAATGCATCTTTGCTGGCGGTTTCGTCGTCGTTCATTTGATGGCCTGACTTTTGGATGAAGAAGGGGCCGGCGCCGGGCTGCGCGCGGCAAACAAGGCGTCTGGCAAACCCACCCAGCCAAACACACCGTCCTGCGTGCCGAAGGCCAGGCGGCTGCCGTCACCGGACCAGGCCAGCGCATTCACCGCGCCACCGCCCGAGCCCTTGATAAACAGCCCCTCATCGCTGCCGGGGCGGCACAGCAACACCGCGCCGTTGTGGTAACCGGCGGCAATCAGCGATTGGCGGGGATGGCAACTGACGCAACTCACTGGCGTTTTGCTGGGGATGCCGCACTCGACCGGCTGGTCGGCCCCGCCCGGCGGATCAAAGCCCCAGCACACCGGCCGGGTGCCGCCGCTGGTGGCCAGGTAGCGCCCGTCGTGGGCAAACGACAGCGACAGCGGCTGCCCGGGGTAGCCGCCCATCTCGATGTCACCGCCGTCGGCGATGCGCCAGCCGTGCAGTGCGTTCTCCTGCATGCCGGTGACCAGGTAGCGGCCGTCGGGGCTCCAGGCCAGCGCGCGGTGATAGCCGCGCCAGGCCAGGCGCCGCGGCAGGCCGGCGTTGGGCCACAACGTGACACCGCCGCTGTGCGCCGCTGCCAGGGCCCGACCATCCGGGCTGAAGCCCAGCGCGGTGGCCGGTGCCGGCAATTCAATCGTGTCGGTGCCCGATGAGGTGGTGCGGTACACGGCGCGCCCGCTGGCATGCGCGCGCACCCCCGCCTGGTTGCAGGCCAGCGCGTCAATCCAGGCGCCGGGCAACCCGTCCGGCTTGTCCAGCATGTCCAGCACCACCGGATTGCCGGTGCGTGGCACCTGCACCACCCGGCCGTCGTCGCCGCCGGTCATGAAGCCGCCGCTGGCATCGGCGGCGATGCACAGGCAACTGCCCTGATGGCAACTGGCGCGCACCGGGCGGGTGGCCGGCGCCTCAGCCGCCACCACCGCCACACCGCCGCCCGGCTTGGGCTCGATGCGCGGGCCGCGCGCCCAGTTGGCATCGGCCACCGCCAGGTGCCCATCGCCCTGGGCGAAGCCGACTGCGTTGCCGCGCGCATTCCAGGCCAGCGCGACGACGGGCGCGCCCGATTCCCAGGACGCCCCCAAAAGCTCCAACAATGACGGCGCCGCATTCATGCCGTGACCTCCGCTGTATCGGCCAGGCAGTGCCGCAACTCGTTGCGCAGTTCGTCGCCGTCCAGGTTGCGGCCGATGAAGACCAGCCGCGACTCGCGCGCCTCATCCGGGGCCCAAGGGCGGTCAAAATCGCTGTCAACTGTCATGTGCACCGCCTGAAAGACAAAACGGCGGTCCTGGTTGTCGAAATGCAGGATGCCTTTGGCGCGCAGCAGATCGGCACCGCGCTCGGTGACCAGGCGCTGCAACCACGGCATGAACCGGCTGCGCTCCAGCGGCTGAGCAAAGTGGATGGCCACGCTGGCCACGCCGCTGCTGTGGCGGCCCGCATCGGGCGGGCGGTAGACATGGGATCGCGGCCCGCTGGCAGCCGCGCCCAGCCGGGCCGCCGGCAGGTGCAGCCGGCGGATGTCAAAAGCACCTCGGTCGAGCAACTGCGCCAGCGGGATGTCGCCCTGCACCGATTGCCGCACTTCGGCGGTCGGATTGAGTTGCTGCACCGCCTGCTCGGCTGCTTGCATTTGCGCTGCATCGGCCAGATCGGCCTTGTTCAGCAGCACCAGATCAGCCTGCGCCAGTTGCGCAGCGGCCTCGGGCACATCGCCAAGCTGCCTGGCCAGATGGCGTGCATCGGCCACGCAGATCACGCTGTCCAGCCGGGTGTGCTGGCGCAGCAGGTCATCGAAGTAGAAAGTTTGCACCACTGGTGCCGGGTCGGCCAGGCCGGTGGTTTCGATCAGGATGCCGTCAAAGCCGCCGGGGCGCCGCACCAGGCTGCTGACCACCCGGATCAAATCACCGCGCAGCTTGCAGCAGACGCAGCCGTTGTTCAGCTCATAGACCTCTTCCTCGGCGCCCACCACCAGCGCGCCGTCGATGCCCAACTCACCGTATTCATTGACGATCACCGCATAGCGCTTGCCCGCAGCGCCGCGCAGCAGGCGGTTGAGCAACGTGGTTTTGCCGGCACCAAGAAAGCCGGTGAGCACCGTCACTGGAATGAGAGCCATCTGAATCCTCTGCACCAAAAAAAGCGGTGCGCTGGCAGAACCAGCGCACCGGCCGACCGGTCGATCAGGAAATTAGCCCGTCACGGGATCAGCACCGCACGGCCCTTGATCTTGCCGTGGTGCAGGTCTAGCAGCGCCTGGTTGGCGTCTTTCAGCTTGTACTCACGCGTGGCCAAATGTACCAGCCCACGGTCGGCGAGGGCCATCAACTCGACCAACTCCGGGTAGGTACCTACCAGGTTGCCGACGATGCTTTTTTCACTGGTCACCATGTCCATCGTTGGCAACTCGATCTTGCCGCCGTAGCCAACGATGTAGTAGACGCCGGCATTGCGCGTCATCGCCAAGCCTTTGGCCACCGCGTCGCCCTCGCCGACGAAGTCGATCACCGCCTGGGCGCCCTTGCCGCCGGTCAGCTCAAGCACCCGCTCCAGCTCATTGCCGTCGGCTTTCACCAGATGGTGGGCACCGCATTCTTTGGCCAACTGCAGGGCGGTATCAGACCGGTCGACGATGATGATCTCGGCTGCACAAAGTGCTGCCAGCACCTGGATGCCGATATGGCCGAGACCGCCGGCGCCGATCACCACCGCGTACTCACCCGGCAGCAGGTGGCGCGAGGCTTTTTTGGCCGCGCGGTAGGCAGTCAGGCCGGCGTCGGTGAAGGGCGCCACGTCCTTCGGGGCCAGCGTCTTGGGCAATTTGATCAGCGAGCGCTGGCCGGTGCGCAGGTACTCGGCATAGCCGCCGTCGGCATTGATGCCGGGGAACCGGCTCTCTTCGGCATGCATGTCGTCGCCACGGCGGCAGGCCAGGCAATGGCCGCTGGTCACCAACGGGTGGCAGATCACCGCGTCGCCGATCTTCACGCCGGTCACGGCCGAGCCCATTGCCTCAACCCAGCCGGCGTTCTCGTGGCCCATGATGTACGGCAGCTTGATCTCCACCGTGTTGCGCCAGATGCCTTCCACCACGTGCAGGTCGGTGCGGCAGACGCCGGCACCGCCGATGCGCACGATGACATCGGTCGGGCTCTCGATTTTCGGGTCGGGCACGTCTTCGTAGTGCACGAAGGCGGCACTGCTAAGCGTCTCGTCGTACTGGTGCAGCACTGCGGCTTTCATGGGTCGTCTCCTGACGGTCGAATGGCGCTGAGAGGCGCAGGTTTGCGCTTCCTCTTGTGCGGTGAGCAATGCAACCGGCGTGCCGCCCGTCACGGCAGGGGCCCGGCCGGCCCAAGCCCTTGATTTTTCAGTGCGTGCTGCTGGCTACTGCGGTTTTCCCGGGTCATCGCCGGGCCGTCGGGTGTCGCAAGATCGGACGCCCGGCCCCGGCGCAACGGCGGGCAGAGCGACGCAAACCGGGCCCGTGTTTTCCCGCAGGTCTGTCGGCGCAAGGGTTTTGGCCCGGCGCGGCGTTTTTGCCGCCGTTTGACGGCGCCCATCCGGTTTGTCGCGGTCGGCCGGCCGGCCGGTGCCCGCTGCACAGGGCACGGCTCAGCCCGGCAGCAGCAGCCCTCTGCGCTCGATGAAATCCACCACCGCGGCCAGCCCTTGCCGAGTGCGCAGATTGGTCATCACATACGGCCGGCGCGCCAGGTCACCCGCATAGTCAGGCCGCATGCGCCGGGTGTCAGCCTCCATCACCGCCAGGCTGGCGCCGACATGCGGCGCCAGATCGATTTTGTTGATCACCAACAAATCGCTTTTGGTGATGCCGGGCCCGCCTTTGCGCGGAATCTTCTCGCCACCGGCCACGTCGATGACGTAAATCGTCAGGTCACTCAGCTCGGGGCTGAAGGTGGCGGCCAGGTTGTCGCCGCCCGACTCGATGAAAACGATGTCGGCATCCGGAAACTTGCCCAGCATGCGGTCCACCGCCTCCAGGTTGATCGACGCGTCCTCGCGGATCGCGGTGTGCGGGCAGCCGCCGGTCTCCACGCCCATGATGCGCTCGGCGTCCAGCGCACCGGCGACGGTGAGCAGGCGCTGGTCTTCTTTGGTGTAGATGTCGTTGGTCACCACCACCAGATCCCAGCGATCCCGCATCGCCTTGCACAGCATCTCCACCAGCGTGGTCTTGCCCGATCCCACCGGCCCGCCCACGCCCACGCGCAAGGGCGGGAGTTTTTTGCTGCGGTGGGGGATGTGGTGCAGCGCGGTCATGAGGCGGCTTTCGGGCAATTCGAGCGATTCCGGGGGGATCGGCCGGTCAAGCACCGATCATGCCGCAGCCTCAACTGCGGAACAGCCGCGAATATTGCGCCTCATGCCGGGCCGACAGAATGGCCAGCATCGGCGCCAGGTTCTGCCGTGCGCCGTCACCGGCCGCAGCGGTGGTGATGGCGGCGTCCACCGCGCCGGGCAATGCATCCGCCAGGCGGGCCAGCAGGCGCTGGCCGGCGCTCTGGCCCAGCGGCACCGTTTTGATGGCCGCCTGCACCATGTTCTCGGCCCAGCCAAAGCCGAAGCACAGCAGGGCCTCGCGCAGCGGCGCACCGGTACTGGCCGCCGCCAGCGCAAAGGCCACCGGCCAGGTGGGCGCGGGCTGCAGCGCGGCCAGCATGGCGATGCGGCCGTCGTCGGGCCGGCGCTGGCGCAGCCAGTCGGTGAGTGATCGGCCCATCTGCTCGGCCTGCTGGCGCAGCTCCCGGGTTTCGCGGGTCTGCCCGGCCCAGGCGTTGAGTTCGGTGATGCGGGCGCTGTCGTGGCGCTGCCAGGCCTTGAACGCGCTGGCCAGCAGCGGCAGATCAGACCGTTGTTGGCTCAACGCGAGTTGGTCGGTCAGCCAGCGGCCCACGCCCGCCTCGTCGGGGGCGTGGCCACCGTCGATGGCGGCCTCCAGGCCTTCTGAGTAGCTGAACCCGCCAACCGGCAGCGCCGGTGAGGCCAGCCACATCAATTGCAGCAGCGTGGCGGCCGGCAGCGGCCGCGCCGGGCGGATCACGCGCGGCATGGTGCTGCGCCGGCCGGCGTCATGACCGTGCCGGCTCAGTGACCGTGTTTGTGTCCGTGGCCGTGGTCATGCCCGCAGCCCGGGCCGTGCACGTGGGCAGCGGGCGCTGCCGCCACCACCGGCACCGCAATGGGCCGGGGGCTGGCGGGCCGGGCCGCCGGATCGTTCGAATGGGCGTGCGGGTGGTCGTGCGCATGGTCGTGTTCGCGGCCCGGTGCGTGATCGTGCTGATGCCCGTGGTCATGGCCATGCCCGCCCGGCGTGTAGGCGCCGCCCTCGGGCTCAAACGCCGCCTGCGCCTCGCTGACGATCAGGTGCTGCTGGCGCAGCATGTCGGCCAGCACCGGGTCGGGCTCCAACATCAGGTGGTCGGGTTGCAGCGCCAGCGCCACATGCCGGTTGCCCAGGTGGTAAGCGGCGCGCAGCAGGTCAAACGGGCTGCCGTGCTGGGCGCAGGCGCGCACCACCAGCACCGGCTGCGGTGCGGCGATCACCCGGATCAATGCGCCATCCTCGGCCACCAGCACATCGCCGCCGCGCACGGCGGTGCCGCGCGGCAAGAACACGGCGATCTGCCGGCCTTGTGAATCGGTGGCGTCGAAGCGGCTTTTTTGCCGCACGTCCCAGTCGAGTTGCACGGTGGCGCCACGTTTGACCAGCACGGCGGCCAGGCCACGGCCACCGGGGATGAGTTTGTTGAGGGTCAGCATGGCCCGGATTGTGGCGTGAATCTAAGCGGCCGCCGGCCGGCCGGCCCGCGCCGCGTGGTAGGCCCCGGTGCCGTGCGCCAGCACCTCGTCACCGGGCAGCAGATCGCCGGGCTCGATATCGGCCAGGCCGGCGCTGTGCTGGTAGTGCGGCGCAAAGTCGATCTGCGCCAGCGCCAGCAACTCGTCCAGCCCGCTGATGACGAAATACGTTTGCTGAAAATTGTCGATGCGGTAGCGGGTGCGCAGCACCCGGTCGAGGGCAAAACGCAGCCGGTGGGGCGATGGGTCGTCCAGCGCAAACCGGCTCTCGGCCAGAGACGACGCGATGCCCGAGCCGTAAATGCGCAGCCCGTCGGCCTGCTGCACCAGGCCAAACTCCACCGTGTACCAGTACACCCGTGCCAACTGCGCCAGATGGCCCAGCTTTTGCGCGCGCAGCCCGCCCACACCGTAGGCCTGGAGATGTAGTCAGCGATGGCCCGGTTCATCAGCATCGGCACATGGCCAAACACGTCGTGGAAGACATCCGGCTCTTGCAGGTAATCCAGTTGCTGCGGCCGGCGGATGAACTGCCCGGCCGGGAAGCGCCGGTTCGCCAGGCGCTCAAAAAACACCGCGTCCGGCACCAGCCCCGGCACCGCCACCACCTGCCAGCCGGTGTGCCGCATCAGCACGTCGCTCAGGCGCCTGAAGTCGGGAATCTGGTCGGCGCCGATGGGCAGGGCCTGCATGCCGGCGATGAAGGCGTCGCAAGCCCGGCCGGGCAGCAGCCGGCTCTGGCGCTCAAACAGCGTTTTCCACACCGCATGGTCGGCGCTGCTGTAGTGCTGCCAGCCTTGGTCGATGGTCCAGTCGGCGCGCGCCGGTGGCGGGGTGGCCGTCATGCCGCGGTGGCGGGCGGGGTACCGGCAGCGCCAGAAGGCCCAGCCACGCCGGCCACGCCAACCGCGCCGGCAGCGCCAGAGGGTCCAGCAACACCAGCAACACCAGCAACAGCGGCGAAGCGGCGAAGCGGGTAAAAGCGGCGTCGGCGCGACGGGCAAAGTCGATGTCGCGCTGGGTCAGGCCACCGGCATCGTGGGTGGTCAGTGTGATGTCCACCTTGTTGTAGACGTTGCGCCACTCGGGGTGGTGATCGGCCCGCTCGGCCACCAGCGCCAGCTCGGTCATGAAGGCAAACGCCTGGCTGAAATCGGCAAAGTGGAAGTTGCGGTGGATCGCGTCACGTTGCGCGTCGTGCGTCCACGCCGGCAAGGTGGCCAGCAGGGCCCGGGCGGCGGGCTTGTCAAGTGCGTTCATGGGGGCTTGCATGCGGACATTCTGGCGGCCAGCACGGTGCCGGCACAGTCACCAAAACCGATGCGGCGGGCGCCTTCGCGTTCGCAGAAAGCGCGCAGGATCACCGTGTCACCGTCCTGCAAAAAGGTGCGGGTCTCGCCGTTGGCCAGCGTCAGCGGCCGTTTGCCGCCGTCGCTGAGCTCCAGCAGCGAGCCGCCTTGTGCCGGCGCCGGGCCCGAGATCGTGCCCGTGCCCAACAGATCACCGGCCTGCAGGTTGCAGCCGTTGACGGTGTGGTGGGCCACCATTTGGGCCAGCGTCCAGTAGGCGTCGCGGGCATTGGATTGCATCAAGCGCTGCGCCGGCAGGCCGGAAGCCCGCAGCGCAGGGGTGTGCAACCACACCTCCAACTGGATGTCGAAGTGACCGGCGGCGCGGTTGGCCGGGCTGTCCAGGTAGGCCAGTGGCTGCGGGTCAGCCGCTGGGCGCTCAAACGGGCTGCGGAAAGGCGATAGCGCGTCCAGCGTGACGATCCACGGCGACACGCTGGAGGCAAAGCTCTTGGCCAGAAACGGCCCAAGCGGCTGGTATTCCCAGGCTTGCACGTCGCGTGCGCTCCAGTCGTTGAGCAGCGAGACGCCAAACAAATGCGCCTCGGCCTGATCGATGGTCACCGCATGCCCCAGCGCATTCGGCGCACCCACATAGGCCGCCAGCTCCAGCTCGAAATCCAGCCGGGCGCTGGGGCCGACCGTGGGCGTGCTGGCCCCGGGGGCAAAAGTCTGGCCCACCGGGCGATGAAAAGCGGTGCCGCTGATGACGATGGACGAGACCCGGCCGTGGTAGCCGATGGGCAGCCATTTGTAGTTGGGCAGCAGCGGGTTGTCGGGCCTGAACAACCTGCCCACCGTGTTGGCATGGTGGATGCCGGTGAAAAAGTCGGTGTAGTCGCCGATGCGGCAGGGCAGGGCCATCGCCACCTGGTTTTGCGCCAGCAAGCAGGTTGACCAGGCCGCCTGCTGGGCGCTGCCGGCGCGCAGGCCCAGCGACAACTGCTGGCGCAAGGCGCGCTGGGCGGCGGGGCCGGCGGCCATCAGCGGCTGCAGGTCGTCGCCGGCCAGCAGCCCGGCGCGTTGCAAATCCAGCACCTGGCTGCCAATGGCCACGCCGATGCGCCAGGCCGCATCGCCCGCGCTGCGAAACCGGCCGTACGGCAGGTTCTGGATCGGGAAATCGCTGGCCGGGTGATTGGCCGACGCCACCCAGCTTTGCAGGTGCAGGCCGTGGCTGTCGTCGAGCGCGGGCGGGGCAGCGGCAGGCATCGCGGTGCTTTCTCGGGTTGGCTGGGCCATCAGGTGGTTTGCAGCACGCCGCGTTGCACCTGGTCGCGCTCGATGGATTCAAACAGCGCCTTGAAATTGCCCTCACCAAAACCGTCGTCGCCCTTGCGCTGGATGAACTCAAAAAACACCGGGCCAAGCTGGGTTTGGGTGAAGATTTGCAGCAGCAGCCGCTGCTGGCCGTTCTCGGTCGTGCCGTCCAGCAGGATGCCGCGCGATTGCAGGTCGGCCACCGGCTCACCGTGGCCCGGCAGGCGCTGCGCCAACATCTCGTAATACGTGGCGGGCGGCGCGGTCATCAGCGGCACGCCGGCAGCGCGAAGCTGGTCGAGTGTGGCAATCAGGTTGTCGCTCAGCAGGGCGATGTGCTGGATGCCCTCACCGTTGAACTGCATCAAATACTCCTCGATCTGGCCCGCGCCGCGTGACGATTCTTCGTTCAGCGGGATGCGGATCATGCCGTCGGGGGCGGTCATGGCCTTGCTGGTCAGGCCGGTGTATTCGCCTTTGATGTCGAAAAAGCGGATTTCACGGAAGTTGAACAGCCGCTCGTAAAACCCGGCCCAGAACGCCATCCGGCCGCGGTAGACGTTGTGCGTCAAATGGTCGATCAGCCGCAGGCCGACGCCGAGTGGGTGGCGGTCCACGCCGTCGATGAACTCGAAATCAATGTCGTAAATCGATTTGCCGTCGCCAAACCGGTCGATCAAATACAGCGGCGCGCCGCCGATGCCCTTGATCGCCGGCAGCCGCAACTCCATCGGGCCGGTGGGGATGTCAATCGGCTGGGCGCCCAGCTCAATGGCCCGGGCATAAGCCCGGTGCGCGTCTTTGACGCGAAAGGCCATGCCGCAGGCGCAGGGCCCGTGCTCGGCAGCAAAGTACCAGGCCGGGCTGCGCGGCTCTTGGTTGAGGATGAAGTTGATCTCGCCCTGGCGGTACAGCGCGACGTTTTTTGACCGGTGCAGCGCCACCTTGCTGAACCCCATCGCCTCGAACACCGGCTCCAGCAGACCGGGCGTGGGCGAGGCAAATTCAACAAACTCGAAGCCCATCAGGCCCATCGGGTTCTCAAACAAGTCAGGCATGGCGGGTTCCTGGTTTGCTGGGCTGCTGCGATCCGAAGTGACGCAGCGACGGCATTGCCGGGTTTGTGCTGGCGCCCCGCGTCAACGCCTGCGGCGGCTTGGCGCGGTGGTGGATCGGCAGCTTGCCGTCCAAAGCAGTAGTTTGCACTCGGGCCCGCCCCCACGTTCGAAACCCCGATTTGGCCCGCCATCCCTTGTCTGCCCGGCCCGGCGCGGTGCGCAGCCGTTGTTGCACCCACGGCGCTGCGGCACACTGGCGTGGCCCGGCCGGCTAGCAAGACCGGGCCTGGCGACGGCTTTTTTATCCACCGGAGACCGACGATGGCACAAGCAACTGATGTTCCCTGGGCCGTGGCAGCGGCCGACTTTGCCCGCTGGGAGGGCCGCTTTTCGTATATGTACCTTGACACCCGCGGCTTGGTCACGGTGGCCGTGGGCAAGATGCTGCCCGATGTGGCGGCGGCGCAAGCGCTGGCTTTTGTGCGGCGCAGCGACGGCCAGCCGGCCACGGCGGCCGAGATCCGCGCTGACTTTGAGCGTGTTTTGCAGCAGCCAATGGGCCGGCTGGCCAAAACGTACAAAGCCAGCACCCTGCTCGACTTGCCCGACGCTGCCATCGACGCGCTGCTGCAATCCACGGTGGCCGGTTTTGAGACCAACCTGCGGGCCAACTTTGCCGGCTACGACAGCTACCCGGCGCCCGCCAAGCGCGCCCTGCTGGACATGATTTACAACCTGGGGCCGGGCAAGCTGCTGGCCTTCGTCAACCTGAAGAAAGCGGTCGAGGCCAAAAACTGGACCGTTGCGGCGCAGGAATGCGAGCGGCGCGGCCCGTCACCCGAGCGCAACAGTTGGACTCGAGACCTGTTCATGAAAGCCGCTGAATGAGGCCTGCCGGGGTGGGCCGGGCGCTGGCCCGGCCGCCGCGCGCCGCCGGCCGGCGGCTGCGGTTGCGGTTGCGGTTGCGGTTGCGGTTGCGGTTGCCGCTGCTGCTGGCAGCGGCCATCGGCATGCTGGCCGCCGTGCCGCTGCGGGCCCAGCCACTGGCCCCGCGCGCGCTGCCGGCGCTCGGCTTGACCGGGGCGCTGCCGTCGGCCGCCGATCTGGCGCGGCCCTTCCCAGATGCACTGCCGGCGCGCATCCGCACTGCGGACAGCCCCACCGCTGCCGACAGCCGCCTGGTTGAGCTGATCGACTGCCGCGACTGGCTGGCCCAGCGCCGCAGCGTGGTGGGCAGCGACAGCGACGCCAGTTGGCGGGTGCTGCGGCTGCAAGTGGTGCCTTGCGAGGCGATGGCCCTGCTGGTGGCGGCCAGCCCGGCGTTGCACAGCGCGCTGCCAGTGCGTTTTGCGCAAGAACTGGTCACTGCGCGCTACCCGGTCGGCCTGTGGCTGGCACCGTCCCGCGACGAGCAGGCCCGGCTGGCCCGGCCCGGCAGCACACTGGCCACGGCCAGCGGTAAAGCGCGCTGGCAGGGCCTGGCCCCCGACGGCCTGAAGCTCAACGCCAAAGGCTGGCAGATTCAATTGACGCTGCTGGCGCGCGGTGACTTTGACCACGACGGCTGGGAGGATGCGGCGTTTTTGTGGCAGGCCGCGTCCAGCCCCGGCAGCTTGACGGATGCCCGGCTGGTGGTGCTGACACGCCAGGCCGGCAGCGCTGCGCTGTTGGAATTGCCGGTGGACGGTTTGCTGCCTGCACCGGGGCGTTGATCGCCGGGCCCTGCGTCAAAACAAAAAGTAGCGCTGCGCCATCGGCAACTCAACCGCCGGCTCACAGCTCAGCAGCAGGCCGTCGGCGCGCACCTGGTAGGTTTGCGCGTCGATCTCCATCACCGGCAGGTAGTTGTTGTGCACCATGCCGGCTTTGTTGACGGTGCGGTTGCCGTTAACGGCCACCAGGCGTTTGCTCAAGCCATAACTTGCCACCGCGCCGCTGGCCAGCCCGGCCTGGCTGACAAAGCTGATCGAGGTGGCGGCCACCGCCCGGCCGTAGCTGCCAAACATCGGCCGGTAGTGCACCGGCTGCGGCGTGGGGATGCTGGCATTCGGGTCGCCCATTGCGGCGGCGGCGATAAACCCGCCTTTGAGCACCACGCTGGGTTTGACGCCAAAAAACGCTGGCCGCCACAGCACCAGGTCGGCCCACTTGCCCACTTCCACGCTGCCCACCTCGTGCGCGATGCCGTGGCTGAGCGCCGGGTTGATGCTGAGCTTGGCGATGTAGCGCTTGACGCGGGCGTTGTCGTGCCTGGCGCTGTCACCGCCGAGCAGCCCGCCGGGCTGCGAGCTGTCGGGTAGGGCACCGCGCTGCAGCTTCATCTTGTGTGCCGTCTGCCAGCAGCGGATGATCACCTCGCCCACCCGGCCCATGGCCTGGCTGTCACTGGAAAACATGCTGATCGCGCCCAGGTCGTGCAGCACGTCTTCGGCGGCAATCGTCTCGCGCCGGATTCGGCTCTCGGCAAAGGCCAGGTCCTCGGCCACGCTGGCGTCCAGGTGGTGGCAGACCATCAGCATGTCCAGGTGCTCGTCCACCGTGTTGACGGTGTAGGGCATGGTCGGGTTGGTGGATGACGGCAAGAAGTTGGCCTCGCCCACCACCCGCATGATGTCGGGCGCATGGCCGCCGCCCGCGCCCTCGGTGTGGAAGGCGCACAAGGTGCGGCCTTTGGTGGCGGCGATGGTGTTCTCGACAAAGCCCGATTCGTTCAGCGTGTCGCTGTGGATCGACACCTGCACATCGTGTTCTTCGGCCACTGACAAGCAGTTGTCGATGGCCGCTGGCGTGGTGCCCCAGTCCTCGTGCAGTTTGAGGCCCATCGCGCCGGCCTGCACCTGCTGGTGCAGCGCCTCGGGCCGGCTGGCATTGCCCTTGCCCAGAAAGCCCAGGTTCATCGGGAAGGCCTCGGTTGCCTGCAACATGCGTTTGATGTTCTCGGGCCCGGGCGTGCAGGTGGTGGCAAAGGTGCCGGTGGCCGGGCCGGTGCCGCCGCCCATCATCGTGGTGATGCCCGACATCAGCGCTTCTTCAATCTGCTGCGGGCAGATGAAATGGATGTGGGTGTCGATGCCGCCGGCGGTGACGATCATGCCCTCGGCCGACAAGATCTCGGTGCCCGGCCCGATGACGATATCGACGCCCGGCTGCACGTCCGGGTTGCCGGCCTTGCCGATGGCGACGATGCGGTTTTGCTTGATGCCGATGTCGGCCTTGACAATGCCCCAGTGGTCGATGATCAGCGCGTTGGTGATCACCAGATCGGCGGCCTGCATCGGGCCCGGGCCATTGATCGCCTGGCTCTGGCCCATGCCGTCGCGGATGGTTTTGCCGCCGCCAAACTTGACCTCTTCACCGTAGCCCCCGGCGCGCAAGGTGAAGTCGTCCTCCACTTCGACCAGCAGCGCGGTGTCGGCCAGCCGCACCCGGTCGCCCACGGTGGGGCCGAACATTTCGGCGTAGGCACGCCGTCCGATGGTGGCCATTTACAGACTTCCTTGAATCAGGCCTCTAAAACCCCAGACCTGCCGCGCACCGGCGTAATCCACCAGATCGACGGTGCGCTGCTGGCCGGGCTCAAAGCGCACGGCAGTGCCGCTGGCGATGTTCAGCCGCATGCCGTGGGCGGCGGCCCGGTCAAACTGCAACGCCGCGTTGGTTTCGGCAAAGTGGTAGTGCGAGCCCACCTGGATCGGCCGGTCGCCGGTGTTTTGCACCACCAGCGTGTGGCCGCGCCGGCCGGGGTTCAGGGCATGGTCGCCCGCGTCGATGAGCAGTTCGCCTGGGGTCATGGTGGGCCTGCCGTCAAGAGATGGGTTGGTGCACGGTCACCAGCTTGGTGCCGTCCGGGAAGGTGGCTTCCACCTGGATTTCAGGGATCAGCTCGGCAATGCCGTCCATCACGTCATCGCGGGTCAGCACGGTTTTGCCGTCGCTCATCAGCGCGGCCACGGTTTTGCCGTCGCGTGCGCCCTCCATGATGGCCGCGCTGATCAGCGCCACTGCTTCGGGGTAGTTCAGCTTCAGGCCACGGGCCTTGCGGCGCTCGGCCAGCAGCGCGGCGGTGAAGATCAACAGCTTGTCTTTTTCGCGCGGGGTGAGTTCCATGGTGGGCTGATTTTGCGGCAGCGGCCGGCGCCGGCTTTGCGGGTTGTCACCGGGTTGGCCGCAAGAGATGTGCCACCGGGGCCCGGCGGATGCGGCGCCGGCACGCGGCGCCAAGCGGCGGTCACGGACCGGCTGGCAAGGCCAGCGACGTTTGCCCCGCCGGCACGCGGTGCAGCCGGCCTTGCCAGGCCAGCCACAAGCCGCCGGGCGGCTCGGCTAGGCCGGCGTCCAGCGCCAGCGTCACCTGGCCGCCCTCCATCGTCAGCCGGTAGCCCAGCAGGCCGTGGGCGGTGTGCAGGCCGGCCACACCCACCGGCCCGCTGGCCAGCCAGGCGGCGGGCACACCGGCCGCCAGCACCAGCGCCTGGTCGCTGTCGCGCTGGTAGGCCAGCAAATCCAGCGCCGAGCGGATGAAATCGGACGATATCCAGGCATGCGGCATGTCGCCGATGAAGCGCGGCTGGCGTGGCTGGCGGCCCACCACCTCGGCCCACTGCCGCCAGCCGGCGGGGCGCTGGTCTTGCAGAAAAAAATCCAGCATCGCCAATGCCCGGTCGGGGTGGCCCAGCCGCAGCAGCGCCGAGACCGAGCGCAACTCGTAGGGCGTGTAGTCGGTCCAATCCGTGCTGGCCAGGTTGCTGGCCGGGTGATTTGCCGGGTTGCTGGCCGAGCTGCCGGCCGGATCGGCGGCCGGCTGGCGGCGTTGGGCTTCGTCCCAGTAGCGCTGCCAGGTGGCTTGCAGCAGCGCCGGTGCCACCAGCGATTCGGCCCCGGCCGGGCTGAAGACCAGCGTGCTGGAACTGGGGTCGAAATCACCCAACTCGGCAGCGCCGGGCAGGTGGTTGATGCGGTGCCGGGCCAGCGTGGTGGCCAGTGACGCGCCCAGCTCACGCCGGAACTCATCGTGCTGTGCCTGCAACTCATCGGCGCGGGCGTTGAACCCCAGCGCTCGGGCGATTTGCACCGCATCGCGCCAGCCGGCCAGCGCCCAGAAGTTGTCCCAGTGGCTGTGCATCGGCTTGGCCGAGTAGCCCTCGTGGCTGATCGACGCCGGCATCAGGCCCCAATACGCCTCCCGCCCCGGTTGCTGGTTGAGTGCGCTGCGCTCGGACTGGCGCAGCCGCTCCAGGTAGCGGGCGGCCGCGTCCACCGGGGGCCACAGCGCCAGCAGCCGGGCCCGGTCATCGGCGCTGTGTTGTGAATAGCGCCAAAGTTCGGCCACCGCAAAAATGAACTGGCCGTGGCTGTCGTTCTCGGCCACCGGGTCAGCCCCCCGGGCGTCCACACAGCACGGCACTTTGCCGTTGGCAAACAACTGGCCGGCGTACCAGGTGACGAACTCGCGTGCCGCGTCCACCTCACCCAGGCGCAGCAGGCCGGCCACCATCATCGCGCCGTCGCGTATCCAACTGCGGGCGTAGCTGCGGGTGCCGGGCTGCAGTGCCGGGCCGTTGCGCGACATCAGGATGTGCGACAGCGCGGCGCGCAGGCTGTGCTGCAACGGCTGGGCTGCGGCGGGCAGGGTGAAGCTGACGCGGTTCAGGCGGCTGTGCCAGGCGGCGGCGCTGGCGTGCAACTGGGCTGCGGCGTCGGCACTGCTGGTGGGCGGCGTGGGCTGGCCGGCCAGCGGCAGGCTGAGGGTGATGCTGCGGCGCTCACCCGGGGCCAGGTCCATCGGCCAGTCGAGCCGGGCGCTGGCCAGGCTTTGGGCGTCGTGCAGCGTGGTCAGTGGGTGGGCGGTGCCGGCCAGCACATCGGCATCGCCAAATGGCGCGGCGCTGACGCGGGCGGGTGGGTCCAGCGGGGTCAGCCAGGGCTGGCCGTTGACGTGCAGCAGACCGCCGGCCGCGCTGGACGCGACCGCTGCAGGCGGCGCCGCCGTCCACCGCAAATGCCGCACCTCGGCCACGCCGCCGGGGGTGTTGAGAAACTGCTGCGGCGGGTTGACTTGCCAGGGCCGCAGCAGCAGCGCCAGCGTCAACTGCTGGCGGGTGGCGGCGGGGTTGTGCAGGGTGTAGCGCACGATCAATTGGGCTTGCTGGCGATCACCCACCGCGCCGGCCTCCATCACCAGCCCGAAGGCCGGGTGTTGCCAGGTGACGCTGGGCAGCGGCAGGTGGCCCTCGCGCAGCGTGCTGCTGCTGCGGCCCTCGGCCTGCACCTCGGCCCAGCCGATCTGGCGGCCGGGTGGGTTGCCGGTGGCCCGGTCGGCTGGGCGTCCGGTTTCACCGCCCGGCGCGGTGATCACCATCGGCATCAGCGACGGGCCGGCGCGGTGCGGCTCGATCTCGCCGTCTTCGCCCATCAGCGCGGCGTTGGCGCCGCCGCCGTCCACCGCCAGCACCGTCCAGTAATTTTGCTCACCGTGCAGCGCGCGGGGATGCTGGCTGCGTGGCGCATGCGCGGCCAGCGATGTCAGCAGCGCGTTGCGGTCGGGCCAGGCGCTGGGCGGCGGGGCTTGCAGCGGGCTGGCCTGGGCGTTGCGTCCGCTGATGCGCACAAATCGGGCGGCTTGATCGGGCAGCCACAGCGCTTGCCAGCCCGGCCCAGGCAAACGCTGGCGCAGCCGGTGCACCGTGCGCCAGCGGCGGCCGTCGTCACTGAGCTGCACCTCGGCCCAGCGCGGGCGGCTGGCGCCCACCCAGCGCCACAGCAGGCCGTTGAATTCTTGCAGGGATCCCAGGTCGAGCAGGCTGCCACCCGGGGTTTGGCGCAGCACCGGCACCGCCACCGGCCCGGGCGCGGGCAGGCGGTGCAAGGTCAGCCGCTCAAAACACAGCCGGCCGGCACCGCCGCCGCTGCCGCTGGCCACCACCAGCTCCAGCGCGGCCGGGCGGCGCAGCACTTTTTCGTCGGTCGGGCCCCAGGCAAAGTCAATCTGGCGCTGGCGGATTGGCCAGTCAGTGGCCTGGGCCGGGGGCGTGAACTCGGGCTGCTGGCGCCACCAGACGTTGTCGCCGCTGGCGTCCAGCCACTTGACCTGGAAAGCGTTCGCCGCGCCCTGGCCGCGCAGCCGCAGCGTGAAGCCGTAGTGCGCCGGCAAATCCAGCGGCAGCTTGCGGCGCGCCACGGCATAGCCCGAGACGCGGCCAAAGTCGTAGTGCAGGCACATGGCCAGAACACCGGTGCTGGATTTCTCGCTTGAAATCCGGGCCTGCACCTGATCAGAGGCGGTTGCCTGCCAGCGGCGGGTGTCGTGGAAGTCGTCCAGCAACTCGTCCCGCAACCCGTGGCTGCCGCCGGTTGCGGCCCGTGCCGGGCCGGTCGACCCGCAAACCAAGCCGCAGATCAGCAGCCAAACCAGCCGCCCAACCGGCCCAGCGGCCCAGCGCGTCACTTCACGCTGCCGGTCATCAAGCCCTGCAAATAATGTTTTTGCAGCGCCAGAAACAGCAGCAACACCGGCAGCACCGTGACCACCGCGCCGGCCATCATCAGCTCACCGTCCACCACATGCTCACGCGACAGTGACGCCAGCGCCACCGGCAAGGTGTGCAGGTCGGCATCCGTCAGCATGATCAGCGGCCACATAAAGTCATTCCAACTGCCGAGAAAGCCGAACAGCGCCAGCGTCACGATCACCGGCTTGAGCATCGGCAGCACCACCCAAAAAAAGATGCGCCACTCGCCCGCGCCGTCCATGCGCGCCGCCTCCAGCAGCGCATCGGGCAGGCTGCGGGCGTACTGGCGCACCAGGTAGATGCCAAACACCCCCGCCATGCCGGGCAAGATCACGCCGGCCCAGGTGTTGACCAGGCCCAGGCTTTTGAGCATCAAGAACAGCGGCATCATCGCCACCTGGCCGGGGATCACCAGCGCCGCCAGCAAGGCCTGAAACAAGCGGTCGCGGCCCTTGAACTTGAGCTTGGCAAACGCATAACCGGCCAGCAGGTTGAACAGCAGCGAGCTGGCGGTGACGCCCAACGCCACCAGTGCGCTGTTGGCAACGTAGCGGCCCATGCCAGCCTGGCTGAACAACTGCCGGTAATTGCCCAGCGTGGGTGAGGCCGGTAGCAGCGGCGGCGGCAGGCTGTTGGCCTCACCCGGCTGCATGAACGAGACGCTGAGCATCCACAGCAGCGGCAAAATTGCAAACGCGGTGGCAGTTGCCAGCGCGGCGTTCACCCACAGCGCCGTTGGGTTGATGGGCTTGCGGGCCGGCTTGCGGACCGGATTGCGGATGGGCTGGCGGTCGCCGCTCATGCCGATGCCACCGCCTCGCTGCGCCGGCCCAGCCGAAGCAGGCCCTGGCTGGTGGCGGCCATCAGCACAAACAAGATAAAGGCCACGGCTGACGCGGTGCCCAGGTTCCACCAGCGGAAACCCTCCTCAAACATCAAATACAGCACCGAGACGGTGGATTGCAGCGGCCCGCCCTGGGTCATCACATACGGCTCGGCAAACAACTGGAAGTAGCCCGACATCGTCAACACGCTGACCATCAGCAGCGTGGGGCCCAGCATCGGCAAGGTGATGAACCGGAACTGCGCCCAGCGGCGGGCGCCGTCAAGCCGCGCCGCCTCGTACAAATCATCGGGAATAGCTTGCAGCGCGGCGATGAAGATGATCATGTTGGCGCCAAAGTTCTTCCAGACTGCCAGCACGATGATCGACGGCATGGCCCAGTGCGGGTCACCCAGCCAGTCGATGGGCGCCAGCCCCAAGCCGCCCAGCCCGGCATTGATCAGGCCGTAGCGCACGTGGAACAAATAGCGCCAGACGACGGCCACCGCCACCAGCGTGGTGACCACCGGCGCAAACAAGGCCGTGCGGAAAAACGGTTTGAAGCGCGCCAGCGGCGACTGCAGCAGCACCGCGCAGCCGAGTGACAGCGTTATCGACAGCGGCACGCCCAACAGCACAAACTGCAAGGTATTGCCCAGCGCGCGCCAGAACAGCGGCAGGCCCAGCACGTGCAGGTAGTTGTCCAGCCCGGCAAAGCGCAGGTTGCGCCAGTCGGCCAGCGCGTACAGATCGAAATCCGTCAGGCTCAAGGCCAAGCCGATCAACACCGGCAGCGCAAAAAACAGCGCGATCACCGCCAGTGCCGGGGCCACGAACGACCAGGCCACCAGGCGCCGGGCCAAGCGGTGCCTGGCGGGGGATTTCATGCCACGCCCCGGCGCGCCAACATCCAGCGGCGTTTTTCCAGAAAGCCGTCCACCCGTGCGTCCAGCGCGGTGGCCATCGCCAGCGGGCTTTGGCGCTCAAACACCGCCCGCTGGGCCAACTGCTGCATCTCTTGCGCGATGCGCTCCCATTCCGGCACGGCGGGTGCGGGTTTGACGTTCTCAAGCTGGATGGCAAAAGCCCGGGCTTTGTCGTCGTCGGCCAGCGCCAGCCCGCCCGGGCCGGGCAGCGCCCAGGTGCTGCGGCGCGGCGGCAGGTTGCCGGTGAGCGCAAAAAAGCGCTGCTGCACGGCCGGCCGGGCCAGCCAGGCCAGCAGTCTCAGCGCATCGGCCTGGCGGGATGAGCGTTTGAAGACCACCAGGCTGGAGCCGCCGGCGGTGGACGCACCCGGGCGGGGCGGGGCGGCCGGCGCGGCGGTGCCCTGGGTATTTGGCAAGCCATCCGGCAAGCCATCCCGCAAGCCATCCGGCGCCGGCAAGGGCGCGGTGGCCCAATCGCGGCGGCGGGCCGGGCCCAGCCGGCGGTTCAACTCGCCGATGTTCCACGGGCCGGAGATGTAGGCGGCAAACGTGCCCCGGCCAAACTCTTGCCACAGATTGGCGATCTGGTTGTTGGTCAGCGCGGGCGCCTGGCCGGTGCTGAACCGGTCCAGAAAAAAGCCCAGCGCGCGCTGGAAGCCGGCCGACCGGAAGTTGCCCCAGCGCCCACCGTCGCGCAGCAGCGGGTCGGGCTGCTGCAAGGCCAGCGCCAGCAGCGGCTCAAACTCATTGAGCGGCAGCAGCAGCGGGTGGGCGATGCCGCTTTGCTGCAGCGCCACCAGGGCCGCCACCCAGGCTTGCCAGGTGGCGGGCGGCTGGGCGATGCCGGCCCGCTCGAACAGGTCTCGCCGGTAGAACAGCAGCCGGGTGTCTACATACCACGGCAAGCCCAGCAGTTGGCCGTCCACCACATTGGTGGCCCAGATGCCCTCAAACCAGTCAGCGGGCTGCAGCGCGGGCGTGGCGGCCAGCCACGGGCCCAGCGGCAGCAGGGCGTTGACGGCGGCAAATTCAGCGATCCAACTGTTGCCGAGCTGGGCCAGATCGGGCGTGGCGTCGCCGGCAAAAGCGGTGAGCAGCTTTTCATGCGCGGCGCTGAAGGGCAGGGTGTCTACCCGCACTTGGATATTGGGATGTTGGCGCTGGAAATCGGCCAGCAGCTCACCCACCACCTCGCCCTCACGGCCCATCGCCCAGAAGCGCAGCGGGCCGGCGGATTTGGCCGTGCAGGCGATCAGCGCGGGGGCGGCCAGGGTGGCAGCGGCGGCTTTTAGCAGGTTGCGGCGTGTGGACGCACCCTCACCCCAGCCCTCTCCCGCGTGCGGGAGAGGGCGCAAAACAGCATGGCTCGCCCCTTCTTCCGCCGACAGCACAGCCTGCCGAGCGCCGTGCCTTGCGCCCTCTCCCGCAAGCGGGAGAGGGCTGGGGTGAGGGTGCCCCAAAACGGGCAAGCCACGCACCACCCCGCCCACCCTAAACCCAGCCACCGCTGAACCCGGCCCGCTGCAGGCCGCGCCGCAATTGCGCGCAGCCGCGCATCAGCGCCCACACCCCGTCGCGCCGGTGGTTGGCCGCCATCAGGCTGATCGGGCCCTGGTCGATGCCCAGGTGGTCGGTGTCCACCCAGCCCAGGCCGGGCACGATCTTGCCGTGCGTCAGCCGCACCTGCGCAAAATCAAAACTGGGGTTGAAGCTGTCGACAAAGCCGTGGCGGCCGTAGATGGCGTCGCCGTACTGCCCGCGCAGTGCGCGCAGCGCCGGCAGCACGGCCTCAGGCGCAAACGGCAGCGACGCCAGCGCGGCGGTGGGCGCCAGCGTGCCGTCGTCATAACTCGCCACACCCCCCGCCCCGCGCCCGGCATAGCTGCGAAAGCGACGCTTTTTGCCCCGGTACGGCAGCACCACATCGGCCGGGCCGTCGCAGGCGGTGATGCCCCAGATGTCGCCGCCATAACCCTTCCAGCCCAGCGGATTGGCCTGGGCGTAGGCGCGCTGGGCCAGCGTGGCACGGCGGCTGTTCTCGAAGTAGTCCAGCCCGGGCGCGCGGCCGCCGGGCGCGCTGATCTCACGCATCCAGCCATCACGGATGCCGCGAAAATCGACCCAGCAGTGGGTGTACTGGTGGCCAAACAGCGGCGCAAAGTGCAGATGGGTCTGGCCTTGAAAGGTGGCCCAACTGCGCTCGTAGGTGCTGGTCCAGGCGCTCCACGCGGCCCAGGCGTCGGCATCCACCGTGCGGCCGGGTGAGCCGAGCGCCAGCAGATACACCAGCATGGCCTCGTTGTAGCCCTTCCAGTCGCTGGCGATGAAACCGTTCTCGGGTGTCCAGCCGTGGCTGATCGACGGTGGCCGGTGCTGTGCCCAGCGCCAGTCCACGTGCTCGGCCAGGTTCTCTGCGATGCGGCGGATCTCGGCCTCCGCCCAGTGGTTGCTGTTGAAAAACTCGGCCGCATGCAGCACGCCGGCCAGCAGCAGCGCGGTGTCGACCGTGGACAGCTCGCAGTTGCCGAAGCGCTCACCGGTGTCTTGGCCGATGAAATGGTAGAAAAACCCGCGGTGGCCGGCCATGCCGCGCGCCGCCGGGCCCATCGGCGCGTCGTGGAAGAAGCGCAGCGTGGTCAGCGTGAGTTCTCGCGCCTGATCGCGGGCGGTCCAGCCCTGGCCGGCGGCAATGACGTGGGCGCTGAGCGAAAAGCCCACCGCCGCGATGCTGGCAAAACTCGGGCTGGGCCAGCGGTCGGGCGCCAGGCCGCTGGCCGCCGGGGTGGTGTCGCGGAAGAAGTTGAAGGTGCGTTGCTCAAGATCGTCGAGCAGGGCGGGGTCGTCGAGCGAGGCGATGCTGGCGGGTGTGGCGCCCGCCAGCGCCCAGGCCGGCGCGCAGCCGGCCAGGGCCAGCGCCGGCGCCAGACTCAGCAAGCGGCGGCGCTCGGGGTCAAAGGGCAGGGGATTTCTCCCCGCCACCCTCACCACTTGTAGGCCAGCCCCAGCTTGTAAGTGCGCATCGGCCCGCCCCGGCTATTGGGCGTGCCGAGGTTGCTGTTGTCGCCGCCCAGCGCGTTTTTCGGGTTGCCCGGGCCGCCCACCCAGTCGTCATAACCGCCGTAGTTGACGGTGTTGAACAGGTTCAGCACGTCCAACCGCAGCGTCAGCCGGCCGATGGGCAGTTTCACGTCCTTGGCCGCGCCCAGGTCAAATTGCCGGAAGTCGTCCCGGTCGCCCACCCGGTAGACGCAGTTGTCAAAACCCTTTGAGCAATCGGTCAACTGGCGCGGCCGGCCCGAGCCGTAAGTGGCCTTGGCCGACAACAACATGTCCCAGGGCAGCAATTTGTCGGTCAGTCCGGTGGCCACCAGCCGGTGCTTGTCCACATCGATGCTGGGGTTGAAGCCGGCGGTGGTTTTGCCGTAAGTCCAGTTGAAGATGTCGTTGTTCCACTGCCGGTTGGTGATCTTGGCGTCGCTGTAGGTGTAGGCCACCGACACCGCCCAGCCCGATGCGGCGGTGTAGGGCTTGTCGGCTTTGAGGTAGAGCGTGTCGGTCTTGGCCTGGGTCACAAAATCGCCCAGCACCAATTGGGCAAAGCCGTTGGGCCCGCCCCACAGCGGGTCGATCGAGCTTTGCTTGGCATAGCCGCCGTTGGCGTCGCGGTTGCCGCTGTACCAGTTGAACTGGTTCTTCGACTCGCTGCGGGTGACGGCCACCTCGGCGTTCCACTCGCCCAGCGCCTGGCGCAGGCCCAGGCTGAACTGGTCGGTGTACGGCATCTTGTGGTCGTTCTTGATCAGCCACACCTCGCCGCCCGGTTGGGCGTTTTTCTGCATTTCGTCCAGCGCGTGGTTGGCCATCGCCCGGTCATAGGCCCGGCCCCAGCCGGCAAAAACCACCGAGTTGCGGTCGCCGGCCAGGTCGTACGAGAAACCCAGGCGCGGCTGCAGGGCGCCGGTGAAGGCCTTGCGGCTGTTGCCTTTGCTGATGAAGTCGCCGATGTTGACGCCGCCTTTGGCCAGCGATTGGGCATAGGTCTGGCCGGGCGGCGGGGTGATGCCGTAGCGCGGCCCGTCGAGTGCGTAGATCGCGGCCACCCGATCAGCCGGCGTGCTGTAGTTGTTGTTCAGCGCATTGGTCTCGTAATCCCAGCGCACGCCCAGGTTGAGTTCCAACTGTTTGCCCAGCTTCCAGTCGTCTTGAAAATACAGGCCGAGCTGCTGGTTTTTGAACTTGACGCCGGCCGGCGCGATGGCCCGGTCGATCTTGCACTGCTGGGTGCGGGTGGCGGTGTCGTCGGCCTGCGGCGTGGTGGTGGTGCAGTTGCCGGTGGCCGCGTCGTAGTTGGGCAGGCCGGTGACCGAGTCGATGATGGTTTCGACCACATCCACCGCGCGGAAGCTGCCCGACAAATCAAACGTCAAATCCTTGACCTTGACGCCGCCCTTCATCGAATGGTTGGCCAGGCCGACGTAGCTCAAGTCCTCGGACAAAAACACGCCAGATTGCTTGCGCAACTGCCGGTTTGGCGAGCCGCCGGTGAGCAGCACGTCCACCACATTTTTCAGGTTGTTGGTGGGGGAGGCCTTGTAGCGCACCAGCGGCACGCTGGCGTCGGAGCGCGGGTTCCAGGCGTAGTCCTCATAGCCCAGCCGAGCTTCACTTAAAAAATCACCGCGCGTCCACTCATGGCGCAGCGTGATGCGGTTCTCTTTGTTGGTGCGGTTCAGCGCATTGCCGGGCACGCTGAGCAATTTGTCCTCGGGCACGTAATCGGCCTCGTCGCGGGTACGAAAGGTCAGGTCGAGCTTCTGGTCGTTGTCGATCTGCGCGTCCAGCTTGACGAGCAGCAGGTTCTCGCGGAAGGTGGACGTGGCCGCGCCCGACTGCGCCAGCAGCGACGGCACGATGCCCTTGCTCAGCGGCAGCAGATCTTGGCGTTGCAGCACCACCTGGCGCGGCTCGCCGATGTCTTTGCCGTCGTAGGCGATGAAGAAGTGCAGCACGTCCTGCTTGATCGGGCCGCCCAGGCTGAAGCCGTATTGCTTCTGGCTGGCATTGGGCCGCTTCACGCCGTTGGCCTCGTTCTTTTTCTCAAACGGATCTGGCGCGATCCAGTTGGTGCCGGTGCGGTCAAAAAACACCTCACCGCTCATCTCATTGCCGCCGGATTTGGTGACGGCGGTGATGGCCACGCTGGACACCTGGTCGAACTCGGCCTTGTAGTTTTGCGTGATCACCTTGTATTCGGCGATGGCCGACTGCGGAAAGGCGTTGCCCCGGGTGGAGTCGAGCCCCGAGATGCCGCCGCGCAAGATGTAGTTTTTCTGGCCCACGCCGTCGATGAAAACGTTGACGTTGTCCTGGTTCTGCGCGCCGCTCTGCAATTTCACCTGGCCCGAGCCCTGGTCCACATCAAAGCGCACGCCCGGTGCCAAGTCGGCAAAGCTCAAGAAGTTGCGCGTCACCTGCGGCAGGCTCTCGATCTGCTTTTTCGTCACGCTGGTGCCCACCTCGGAGTTGCGCACATCCTTGCGCCCCACCGAGCCGACGATGCTGACCTGCTGCGAGTCCATCGCCAGATCGACCGACGCGGTCTCGCCCACCTGCAGCGTCAGCGTGGTGGTGGATTGGCCGTCCACCCGGACCTGGTAGGCGCCCGGCGCCAGACCGGGCAACACATACGAGCCGTCGCTGCGGGTGGTGGTGCGGTAGCTGTTGCCGTTGGCCTGGTTGACGGCCACCACAGCCACGCCGCCCTGCGCGCTGGCGCCGGCCCGGCTGATCTGGCCCTGCAGCGTGGCGGTGCTGAGCTGGGCCTGGGCAGCGCCAGCCAGCGCCAACAGCACGGCAGCGGCCAGCGCGTGGCGATAAAAGCCCTGGCGATGAAAACCGGGGCGATGAAAAGCTTTTCGTGACGCGGGGTTCGGTCGGATCATCATGTCTCCTTCGTTGTGGTTTCAAGTGACAGGGGCCGGCTGCATCAGCCGACAGAGCAAGACTGGCGCACCACCAGCTCAGCGCGCAGCGTCTGGTGGTGAACGCTGCTGCGGCCGGGGGTCTCGATGGCGCTGGCCAGCCGGTCGAGCGCCAGACTGCCCAGCTCGGCGATGCGCACCCGCACAGTGGTCAGCGGTGGGGTGAGGTAGCGGGCGATGGGGATGTCATCAAAGCCGGCCAGGGCAATGTCTTGCGGCACCTGGATGCCGGCCTCGGCCAGCGCGGCCAGGCAGCCGATGGCCATCATGTCGTTGCCGCAAAAAACGGCGCTGGGCCGCAGCGCCAGCGCGCTGATTTCACTGCCGGCGCGCCAGCCCGATTCTTCGCTGAAATCACCCGCCAGCACCAGCTCGGGCGCGGCCGGTTGCAACTCGGCCAATGCCGAGCGGTAGCCGCGCAATCGTTCTTGCGACTCGTAGTTGTTGTCGGGGCCCGAGATGAAGGCCACGCGCGGAGGGCCGTGCGGTTGATCGCGCGGGCAGCGGGCGATCAAATGGCGTGTCATGGCCAGCGCGCCGCCATAGTTGTCCACCGCAAATGACGACTGGGCGCCCTCGGGCAGGCGGGTGTTGATCAGCACCACCGGTAGGCCCGGCGGCAGGTTGGCGGCCAGGGATTCGGTGTTGACATGCGGCGACATCACCAGCAGCCCGTCCACCCGGCCGTGCATCGCGCGCAGCGCGGCGGTGGCCTCACGCTCATCGCCGTGCGAGCTGGACACCAGCAGGTGCAGGCCGCGTGCCCGGGCGCTGAGGTCGATGCCGCGGATCAGCTCGGAGAAGTATTCGCCGTACAGATCGGGCAGCAGCGTGCCCACGGTGTGGGTGCGGCGGGTGATCAGGCTGCGCGCGGCTGACGACGGCGTGAAGCGCAGATCGAGTGCTGCGGCCTGCACTTTTTGCCGGGTCTCGGCAGTGACACTGTTGGCGCCGTTGAGGGCGCGCGACACAGTGGCCACCGAGACACCGGCAATGCGGGCGACATCCTTGATCGTGGTGGCCATTCGGGTGTCAAGGGGCGGGTGGTGTGGGGCTGCGCGGGCCAGGGTTGCCTGGCTGCTGCGGCAATGTAAAGGTTTTCATGGGTGGGATGGCTACACAGTTACCCCCGTTTTTTGGGGCTGGGTGGGGGCGATGGGCGACGGCGCCAGCAGTCGCTGACGGGTGGCTGGTGGCTGCGGCTGGTGGCTGCGGCGGTGGCCGTTGGCAGGTGCCGGGCGGGTGGTCTTGGCGGCGGTGGGCGCTGACAGGTGCTTCGTAGGTGGTCTCGGTGCTGGTGCTGGCTGACAGGTGCCGGGCCGAATCCCGGCACCTGTCAGCAACCACCGGCGCCCAGCACCGTGCACCGGCACCTGCGCCGAGCACCGGCAGCCGAACAGGCACCGAGCGCCGAGCGCCGCACGCAGTGGCAAACGGGCAGCCGGCAGCGCAGCGCAAGACAGGTCAAAGCCCTGCGCCCCGCGCCGCCACCGTGTGTGCATACCAAAGCGCGCTGGCCTTGGGCGTGCGCTGCTGCGTGGCCAGGTTGACATGCACCAGCCCGAAGCGCTTGGAAAACCCGTGCGCCCATTCCAGGTTGTCCAGCAGCGACCAGGCCAGGTAGCCGCGCACGTCCACCCCGGCGCGGATCGCGTCCGCCACCGCGCCGATATGGGCGCGCAGATAAGCCAGCCGCAGCGCATCGTCAATGCCCTCGGCCGGCGCCACCGGCGGGTCGTAAAACGCCGCGCCGTTTTCAGTCACGTACAGCGGGATGCCACCGTACTGCTGGCGCAACCACAGCAGGGTGTCGGTCAGGCTGGGGGCATGCACCTCCCAGCCGGTCTCCGTGTGGGTGGATTGGGCCTGGCGCACCGGCGCTGCCCGCACCGGCCAGGCACTGTCGTCATGCCGGTTCACGCTGCGGGTGTAGTAGTTGATGCCCAGCCAATCGAGCGGCTGCCGGGCCAGCGCCAGGTCGGCTGCCGTCCAGTCACACCAGGCCTCGCCAAACACCTCGCGCAGCGCGGCCGGGCAGCGGCCCAGCAGGGCGGGGTCGAGAAACTGCCGGTTCATGTAGGCCTCGGCACGCTCGCAAGCAGCGGCGTCCAGCGCACTGGCGCTGGCCGGCACTTTGGGCTCGATGTTGACCACCAGCCCGATCTGCGCACAGCCCAGCGCGCGCAGCGCCAGCACGGCGCTGCCGTGCGCCCGCATCAGGTGGCGGGCGGCGATGGCCGCCTCGAAGGCGCTGCGGTGGCCGGGCGCCAGCGTGCCGTTCAAAAATCCGCCGTCGGTGATCACCCAGGGCTCGTTGAAGGTGGCCCAGCTTTTTACCCGGTCGCCCAGCGCCCGCGCCACCACCTCGGCGTAATCGGCAAACCAGCCGGCGCTGTCGGGGTTGAGCCAGCCGCCCCGGTCGTCCAGCGCAGCCGGCCAATCCCAGTGGTGCAGGGTGAGCATCGGCTGGATGCCGGCGGCCAGCAGCGCGTCCACCAGCCGCTCATAAAAGCCCAGGCCGGCCGGGTTGATGCGGCCGCGCCCGTCAGGCAGCACGCGCGACCAGGCCACCGAGAAGCGGTAGGCGTTGAGGCCCAACCGCTGCATCAGCGCCACGTCGTCGGGCATGCGGCGGTAGTGGTCACAGGCCACATCACCGGTGTCAGCGCCGTGCACCCGGCCCGGCGTGTGGGCAAAGCGGTGCCAGTTGCTGACGCCGGCGCCATCGGCCAGCGGCGAGCCCTCGATCTGGTAGGCCGAGGTGGCCGCTCCCCATAAAAAGCCGGGCGGAAATACGCTGCTGGGCGGCGTTGCGGTCATGGCGGCTGGACAGGTTGTAAACGTTATCAACCGATGCTACGGCCTGCGATTTTGGCCGGGTTGAGGGTAAATCCGGTGCCGACTTGCGCAGCGACGGCCGGGGGGTCGCGCTCGGCCAAATCCTCGGCAAGTGCCCGACAAGTGCCCGTCAAGCGACTCGCTTGTTTCGGCCGGGCAGGCAGCACAAGCCCTGAGATGCCGGCGGGTTGTGATCGATTACATTGCCAACGAATGGCGCCAGTCCACGCCCCTCGGCGCCAGCCCAAGCCCCCATGACCGCCCCCGTCGGACCCCCGCTGCTGCGTCTGTTGACCTCTCCCGGCATCGGCACAGGCACAGGCACCGGCGCAGGCCCGATGCGGGCCGCGCTGCATGCCCACGGTGGCCTGCAAACCCTGGCCTGCGGCGGGCTGACGCTGAACCTGTTTCCGGCCAGCGCGCTGGAGTCGGGCCCGGCCAATCTTTGGCTGCGCTGCCATCAGGCCGATGGCCGCATCGGCCTCACACCGCTGCTCGGCCCGGCCGCGCCGGGGCGCCAGCAGCAGGCGGGCTTGCCGGGTGCGGGCCGGGTCTGGCACCAGGGCCTGTGGTGTGGCGTGGCCCACCGGGTCGAGCTGGTGCTGGCGGCCGGCGCGGCGGCGTGGTTCTGGCATGTGGATTTGCAAAACCAGGGCCCGCTGCCGCTGCGGCTGGACCTGGTGTATTTGCAGGACGTGGCGCTGGCGCCGTGGGCCGCGATCCGGCTCAACGAGGCTTATGTCAGCCAGTACCTCGACCACCAGCCGCTGCACCACGCCCAGCACGGCTGCGTGTTGGCAACGCGGCAAAACGCGCCGGTGCAGGGCCGGGTGCCGTGGTTGTTGAGCGGCAGCCTGGGCCAGGCGGTGGGCTTTGCCACCGACGCCTTGCAGGTGCTGGGCCTGGCGCGCCGGGCCGGCCCGGCAGAAGGCTTGCTGCGCCAGGCGCTGCCCTGCCAGCGCTTGCAGCATGAGCATGCGCTGGTCGGCCTGCAGGACGCGGCCTTCACGCTAGCCCCGGGCGCGGCCGTGCAGCGCGGCTTTTATGGCGCGTTTGAGGCCGACCATCCGGCGCCCAGCGGCGCGGCCGATCTGGCCACCGTGGCGCGGGTGCTGGCCCTGCCCGAAGCCACGCCGCCGATGGCGCCAATGCCGCTGATGGCGCCGATGCCGCCGATGCCGCTGATGCCGCCGCTTTCACCCGTCCCGCCAGCCATGCCGGCCGCGCACGACCCCTTCGCCGCCGATCCGCGCAGCCTGTTTGCCTGTGCGCCGCGTTGGCCGTCTGCCGCGCCCGATGCAGCCCAGCTCGAAGCCTGGTTTGGCAGCGGCTGGCGCCACGTGGAGCGCGGCCCGCAGGGCCAGGTGCTGTCGTTTTTCAACGCGGATGACCACCATGTCGTCACCCGCGACCAGGAGTTTCGGGTGCTGCGGCCGCACGGCCACCTGCTGCGCAGCGGCGGCCACTGGACGCCCGACGAGCGGGCGGTGGCCAGCACGGTGTGGATGGCCGGCGTCTTCCATTCCAGCCTGACCCAGGGCCACGCCAGCGCCAACCGCTGCCTGTCCACCCAGCGCGGCTACCTCGGCTTGTTCCAGGGCCTGGGGCTGCGGGTGTTTGTCGATCCGGGCAGCGGCTGGCAGTTGCTCGATGTGCCGTCGGCGCTGGGCATGGCGCCGCAGCGCGTGGTCTGGGTCTACCAGGCGGGCGCCAGTTGCATCGAGCTGGTGGCCAATGCGGCGCTGGACGCGCCGTCGGTGGGCCTGCGCCTGCGGGTATTGGACGGGCCGCCGGTGGCCGTGCTGGTCAGCCACCATGTGGCGCTGAACAGCCCGCACGGCAGCGACGACGGCCTGACCGAAGGCCCGGTGCACTGGTGCTGGCTGGGCGCCGACGCGCTGCACCTGCAGCCCGCGCCCGGCAGCGACATGGCGGGCCGCTTTGGTGCCGGTGGTCTGCGCCTGCAATGCCGCAGCGACGGCCCCGCGCTGCAGGTGCTGGGCGACGAGGCGCTGTTTCTGGACGGCCGCAGCCGGCGCCTGCCCTATCTGTGCCTGCGGCTGGATGCGCTGCGCGACCTGGCGCTGACGCTCACCTGCACGCTGGTGCCTGAGGCAGATCCGGCGCCGCCCGGCCTGTCAGCCGCTGCGCCAGCGCACCCGCTGGGCGGCGGGCCGCTGCCCCCGGCCTTGCACTGGCAGCCGCCAGACGACGCTGAAAATCCCACCGACGCCAGCACCGCTTTGCGCCAACTGGCCGACTGGCTGCCCTGGCTGGCGCACAACGCGCTGGTGCACTACCTCACCCCGCGTGGGCTGGAGCAGTTCTCCGGTGGCGGCTGGGGCACCCGCGATATCTGCCAGGGCCCCACCGAGCTGCTGCTGGCGCTGGGCCGGTTTGACGCACTGCGCGACTTGCTGTGCCGGGTCTTTGCGGCGCAGAACCCCGATGGCGACTGGCCGCAGTGGTTCATGTTCTACCCGCGTGATGCGCACAGCCGGGCCGACGATTCGCACGGCGACATCGTCTTCTGGCCGCTGGTGGCGCTGGCCGATTACCTGCTGGCCAGTGGAGACGCCAGCTTGCTGGACGAGGTGCTGCCGTTCTACTGCGCTGCGCCGGCCGCGCCCGAATCGGCGCCGCTGGCCGAGCATGTGGCCCGCGCGCTGGCCGTCATCCGCACCCGCACCATCGCCGGCACGCACTTGGCCGCTTACGGCCACGGCGACTGGAACGACGCGCTGCAGCCCGCCAACCCGGCGATGCGCGACCACCTGTGCAGCGCCTGGACCGTCACCCTGCACCACCGCATGCTGCGCAGCTTGGCCGCCGCGTTGCGCCACCTCAAGCGCCCGGCCCGGCCCGGCGCGCTGACTGTGCTGCTGGCCGACGGGTTTGCCGACGGGGTCGCCGACATCCACCAGGCCAGCGCGCTGGACGCCCAGGCCGACGCGGTGCAGGCTGATTTCCAGCGCCTGCTGGTGGTGGACGGCGTGGTGGCGGGCTATGCCTCATTCGAGGCGCCCGGCCAGGTCGATTACCTGCTGCATCCGCGGGATGGGCGCACCGGCATCCGCTACAGCGCGTTGCCGATGGTGCATGCCATCGTCGACGGCCTGTTCAGCCCGGCCCAGGCCGCCGCCCATGTCGATCTGATCAGCCGGCACCTGCTGGGCCCCGACGGCCTGCGGCTGTTTGACCGGCCGCTGCGTTACAGCGGCGGCGCGATGCGCTTGTTCCAGCGCGGTGAGAGCGCCAGCTACTTTGGCCGCGAGGTGGGGCTGATGTACATGCACGCCCATCTGCGCTGGGCCGAGGCACTGGCCCAACTCGGCCGGGCCGATGATTTTTTGCATGCGCTGCGCCTGGCCAACCCGATCGGGCTGCACGCCCTGCTGCCGCAGGCCGCGCCGCGCCAGCGCAACTGCTACCACTCCAGCTCGGACGCCGCGTTTGCCGATCGCGACGACGCCTGGGCGCACTACGGCCGCATTGCCCGTGGTGAGGTGGCGCTGGAAGGCGGCTGGCGCATCTACAGCAGTGGCGCCGGCATCGCCTACCGGCTGGTGCTGCAACGGCTGCTCGGCTTGACTCAACAGCAGCACCGCCTGGGGCTCGACCCGGTGCTGCCCGCCGCACTCGACGGCCTGCTGCTGCGCCTGCCGCTGTACGGCCATCCGGTGCGCGTGCGCTACGCCGTCGGCCCGCGTGGCCACGGCCCGCTGTCGGCCACGCTGGACGGCCAACCGCTGCTGTGCACGCCCGGCCACAACCCGTACCGCGCGCCCGGCGTGTGGGTGGATGCCGACGCACTGCGTGCCGGGCTGGCGGCGGGCGCCACCGAGCTGCTGGTGACGCTGGGTTGACCGGGCCGGCTTGACGGGCCAGGCGGCGCGTGCCGGCCGCTGCGGTTTGGCAGCGCTGCGGTTTTCCACCGCTGCGCTGTGCGCCAACTTTGCGCCATGACCCGGCCCCCAGCCGACAGCACCGTGGCGACCTGGGCCTGTTTGCCACCGCGCCGGGCCATCTGCCTCAGATTGACGCAGCGCTGGCGGCCTGGCTGGCCTGGTCGGCTCAGTGATTTCCCGCGTAAGTAGCTGGGTATCACCCGCTCGGCGGGCTGGGATGCAACACTGAAAGCCCTCCGGGCCCGCAGGCGCCCGGTTGACCCCGCCGGGCACGCAACGCGGCCCGGACGACCCTCCTCAAGAGAAACACCATGAAAATCATCCCCATTCAGCGGGCCAACCCGCTGGCCGCCTCGTCCTGCGGTGACGACTCGGGCGAGGTGCCCAAGCTCGATCTGCCACTGGCGCGGCGCAGTTTTCTCAAAGGCTCGGGCGTGCTGATGGGCACGATTGCCGCCGGCTCGGTGCTGGCCGCGCTGGCGCCGTCGCCCGTCTGGGCACTGGAGTTGAAGTCATTGAGCAAGGCCGACGGCCAAACCTTGATGGCTTTTGGCCGGGTGCTCTACCCGCACAAAAAGCTGCCCGATGCGGTGTACGCGCTGCTCGTCAAGGATTTGGACGCCAAGGCTGCAGGCGATGCCGGCGCCGCCACGCAAATCCGTGACGGCATCGCCGCGCTCAACCAGGCCGCCGGTGGCAACTTTGGCAAAGCCACGCCCGCCAAAAAGCTGGCCATTGTCAAAGCCATCGAGGGCCAGCCGTTTTTCAGCACCGTGCGCGGCCAGTGCATCACCTCGCTGTACGACAACGACATGGCCTACGCGGTGTTCGGCTACCCCGGCTCGTCCTGGGAGAAAGGCGGCTACATCAGCCGGGGCTTTCAGGATTTGACGTGGCTGCCGGCACCGTCCAAAGAAGCCAGCCCGCCGCCTTACTTCGGCTGATCGTTGGCTGATTCACATCCCCAAAAATCCCAGAGACACACCATGGCAAAAATTGATTTCAACGACGACTCGGCTGTCGTCATCATCGGCTCGGGCGCCGGCGGCGGCACGCTGGCCAATGAACTGGCGCAAAAAGGCATCAAAGTGGTGGTGCTGGAGGCCGGCGCGATGCAAAGCAGCGCCACCTTCATCAACGACGAGTGGAAGTCGTTTGTCCAGATCGCCTGGCTCGACCCCCGCACCACCTCGGGCACCTGGCGCGTGGCCAAAGATTTTGCCGGCCTACCGGCCTGGGTCTGCAAGACCGTGGGCGGCACCACCACCCACTGGGC
>JANLOP010000110.1:0-12259 GCA_031366635.1 Betaproteobacteria bacterium
CGGCGCCACCCGCCAGCGCCAGCCGGTAGCCGCGCCCGGTGACGGTGGCAATGGCGGCCGGCCCCAGCACCTTGCGCAGCGCCGACACCTGCACCGACAGGTTGTTTTCTTCCACCACCAGGCCGGGCCAGGCCAGGTCGAGCAGCTCGTTTTTGCTGACCACCCGGTCGCGCCGCTCGACCAGCGCCAGCAGCACATCAAAGGCGCGCGCACCCAGCGCCACGGCCGCCCCGTCCACCCGCAACACCCGCTCGGCCGGCCGCAGCTCGACCCGGCCGAAATTGATGATTTGCAACAAGCCTGCTCCCGACCGGCCCGCGCCGCCCGGGGCCCGAGCCCAGGCAGCATCGCGTGCCATCCCCTGGGCTTGGAATCTACCTCAGCGCGCCGCAGCCACCCAGCGTCAAACGTGGGCGGCAGGCGGCGCCCGGCGCGCCGGGATTTGGCCGGTTTAGCAGCACTTCACCCGGCTAAAGGACAGCCGGGCGGCGCAGCGCGCACGCTCAAGGCCCGGCTTTGAGGTGCCCAAGCATGCCTTTCACACTCACCCAGGTGCTGTTGCAGCGCGGCGCGTTGCGGCTGTACGGCAGCGCCGTGTCCGATCTGCAGCCGCGCGGCGACCTGGGCCTGGGGCTGGACCCGGACGGCCCGGTGGGTTTTGCGTTGATCCGCGCTTACCGGCATGCCGGCCACGGCGTGGTGCTGCCGGCGCCGCTGCTGCTCAGCGTCTACGGCGCCGGCCAGGCGCCGGCCGCTGACGACGCGCTGGCCGGGCCGGACGACCGGGTGTGGGCCGTGCACCAGCACGACGCCGGCCTGCTGCTGGCCTTGCGCCCGGGCCGGCTGATCGATTTGCTGCGGGCCGGTGGCGCCACAGCCGGCGACGCAACACCCAGCGACGCAACCCCGGGCGACGGCTGAGCGCCGCACCCAGGCCGCTGCACCCAGGCCGCTGCACCCAGGCCAATGCATCTGCGGCCACCTTGCATCCCGCCGGGCCATCACCATCTGCTGTGCATCGGGCCTGCCGGATGCGGGCCTCAGGAGCCCCGTCATGTCAAGCACCCCGCCCAGCCTGCCCGCCGACCTGGCCGACCGGCTGAGAACCGCCGCCACACTGGCCGAACTGCTGCAGCGCGTGGAAGCCAGCGCCCAGCCCATTGGCGCCGACCAATACCGCCGGCTGGTGCAGCATTTGTCGCGCTTGCTGGACGGCCTGGCGCCGGGCGCCCGGCTGGACGCCTTGCTGCGCGCTTTTCCGGCCGCCGCCGCGCTCTACGAGAACGCCCGCTATGCCCAGGCCGGCCTGTGCCGCTCACCGCTTGAATCGTCGCTGCGCAGTGAGCTGGCGGCGCGCGGCGTGATCGACAAAGCCCGGGCGCTGGCGCCGGCACGCTGACGGCGGGCGCCCGCCGGCGCCCGCGCCGGTGGCCGCAAGCCAGCATTGACAAGCCCGCCGCCAGCCGCAAGCATCGCCCATCCCGCGCCATCCCGGCGCGGCCAAAGCGAGGAGCCCGATCATGGCCAAGAGCCAACAGCGCAGCAGCAAAGAAACCAAAAAGCCCAAGAAAGACGATTCCAGCGCCAAGCCGCTGTCGCCGGGCGCCGTCACCGCCACCATCACCACCGTGGTGCCGGAGCGCAGCAAGAAGAAGAAGTGAGCGGCGGGCCCGGCAGGCGCCCGGCCCACGCCGGGCCGGCCCGCAGCCCGGGCGGCTCATTCGGCGCGAATCACTCGGCCGGGCGCAGCGCCGGGTCAACATCCACCATCTGCCACCAGCGGTTCCAGAACAGCGGCCGGCGGTAGCCCAGCAGCCACGGCTGGGCCAGGTCGGTGTAGATGCGGTGCACATGCTGTTTGTACGGCGCATAGGCGGTTGAAATGCGCTTGGCCTGCAGGAACAAAGCGTCCCGCTCAGGGCCGTTGGGCAAGGCCGACATGCGGTTGAAGACGGCATCGAACTCGGCCGATTTGAAGCGCGACAGGTTGGCGCCGCCGCTGGCCGGGCCGTACAGCCGCAGCAGCGCGTTTTGGCCGTCAAGCTGCGTGGCACCCGAAGCCACGCCCCAGATCATCAGCTTGCCGGCCTGCATCGCTTTGAGGTTCTCCGGCCATTTGGCGAACTTGAACTCGATCTTCAGCCCGATGGCGTTCATGTTTTTTTGCCACAGCTCGTCGAGCTGGCGCTGGCTTGCGTCGGGCTGGGTGCTGCGCACCAAGACCAGTGGCCGGCCATCGGGCAGGTCGCGCCAGCCGTCGCCGTCGCGGTCGATGTAGCCGTACAAGTCGAGCAAGGCCTTGGCCCGGGCGGTGCTGAACTCACCCATCTCACTGCGGTAGGCCGGGTCGTAGCCGGTGGTGTGCGGCACGGTGGGCGATTGCGCGGGGATGGCCTGGCCGCGCCGGCCCAGCGTGATCTCACGCGGCACGTCCACGGCCAGGTTGATGGCCCGGCGCAGCGCCACTTTCTCGGGCGTATAGCCGCCCACCAGCGGGTCGTCCATGTTGTAGACGGTGAGCACGCCTTCGGGCCCCACGGTGCGGTAGCCGACGATGCCCTGCTTGGCCAGATTGGGCGCCAGCTTGCCGCCGGGCATCGCGACGTTGGCAAATTCCTCCGGCACGCGGTCGATGAAATCCTGCTGCCGGTTCAAGAATGACAGCCAGCGCGGCTGTTGCTCTTCGATGATCGACACCACCACCCGGTCGAGCATCGGCAGGCGCCGGCCCCTGAAGCGGGCCAGCAGCGCCTGGCCTTCGGCATCGCCCGGCGCCGGCTCGGCCTCGTCCTCGTAGTGGCGCAGCCGGTAGCCCGGGTTGCGCGCCAGCACGATCTCGGAGCTGCGGCGCCAACGGGCCAGCCGGAAGGCGCCGGTGCCCACTGGATGCTCGGCCAATTTGTCGCCATAAAACTCGGCCACCTCACGCGCCACCGCGCCGTACAGGCTGTTGTCGGCCAATACCTCCACCAGCCGGGGCCGGGGCTCTGCCGTCCGCAGCGTCAGGGTGTAGCGGTCGGTGGCTTGCAGGCCGGGCAGCACCCGGTCGTAGTCAAAGGCGATGCGTTTGTCCAGCGCCTGCTTGCGCTGCTCGGCCAGGCCCAGCAAGGTCAACTCATCGATCTCAACCCAGGACGGGCTTTTGGTGGCCGGGTCGGCAAAGCGCTTGAGGGCGTAGACATAGTCTTGCGCCACCAGCTCACGGCGCTGACCCTTGAAAGCCGGGTCGTCCGCAAAGTAGATGCCGGGCCGGATGCGGATCGTGAAGTGGCGCAGGTCGGCCGCGATCTCGGGCATCGCCGCAGCCGTCAGCGGCTTGATCTTGACCGGCCGCGCCAGGTGGTCGTAGAAAAACAGGCCGTCGAAAATCTGCGAGGTGATGATGCGCGAGTACAGGTCGGAGATCTTGGCCGGATCAAAGCCGGTCTCGGCCACGCGGAAGGCGTAGCGCAGGGTGTGGTCGGCTGCCGTGGCGGTGGCGGTGGCGGTCGCCTGGGCCACAGGCGCCGACGCACCCTCGGTGGCGGCCTGGCCGCCGGGCCAGGGCAGCACAGTGGCCAGCAATGCGGCCAGCAGGGCAGCCAGCCGCGTGGCCAGGGCGCGGCGCGGCGTGGGGTGGGGAGTGGGATGGGGGGTGGCGCAGGACATCATCGGGCCGGCCCTCAAATCGCCGCCGCGCGCCGGGCCGGATCGATATCCACCAAATGCCACCAGTCTTGCCAGAACGGCGTGCGCCGGTAGCCCGACACCCACGGGTGCAGCAACTCATTGGCGATGCGGTGCACCAGCACCTTGTACGGCATGTAGGCCACCGCCAGGCGCTTGCATTGCAAAAACAGCGCTTCGCGCTCGGGGCCGTCGGCCAGGGCCTGCATGCGCTCGTACAGCGCATCAAACGCCGGCAATTTAAAGCGCGCCAGGTTCTGCTGGCCGGCCTGCGGGCCGTACCAGCGGGCCAGCGCGCTTTGCCCGTCCGGCACGTCGGCCGACGAGCCCAGCATCCACATCTGCAATGAGCCGCCCTGCGCCGATTTCATGTGCGACGGCCACTGCGCAATCTCAAAATCGCAGCGCACGCCCACCGCTGCCAGGCAGCGCCGCCAGACATCGTTGAAGGTGCGGTAAATCTGCTCGGGCTCGGTGGACATCACCAGCCTGAGCGCTGTGCCGTCGGGCATCTCACGCCAGCCGTCACTGTTGCGGTCAAGATAGCCATGCAAATCGAGCAAGGCCTTGGCGCGCACCACGCTGTGCTCGCTCATCTCACTGCGGAAGGCCGGGTCGTAGCCGGTGGTGCCGGGCAAGATGGGTGACTGCGCCGGCACCGCTTGGCCGCGCCGCACCAGCCGCACCTCGCGCTGCACGTCGTAGGCCAGTGACAGCGCGCGGCGCAGCGCCACTTTGTCGGGCGTGTAGCCGCCCACCACCGGGTCGTCCATGTTGAAGTACATCATGCCGCAGTCGGATTTCAGCGCCCGGTGCAGTTGCACGCCGCGCCGGGCCAGGTTGGGCGCCAGCTTGCCGTTGGGCACGGCCAGCGTGGCAAACTCCAGCGGCACCGAGCCGACGACGGCGGCCAGGCAATCGATCTCGGCATTCAGGAACGACAGCCACTGCGGCTGGTTCTCTTCGATGATGGCCACCTCCACCCGGTCCACCATCGGCAGGCGCCGGCCTTTGAAGCGGGCCAGGATGGCCTGGCCTTCGGCATCATCGGCGGCGGGCTCGGCCTGGTAGGTTTCTTCTCGGAACTGCGGGTTGCGCTCGAGCACGATCTTCGAGCCGCGCAGCCACTGTTTGAGGCGGAACGGGCCGCTGCCCACCGGGTGCTCGCCAATGGATTCACCATAAAACTCGACCACTTCGCGCGCCTGCGCGCCGCGCAGATCGGGCGCGCAGAGAAACTGGATGAAGCGCGGCCGCGACGCCTGCAGCGTGAAGCGCAGCGTGTGCGCATCCAGCGCCTGCAGGCCGGCGATCGGCGCGTCGTAGTCAAACGGCTTGCGGCCATCCACCGCAGCCTGGCGGGCCTGGGCCAGACCCAGCATGCCTTCTTCCAGCGCGCCGGTGGAGGACGGGCTTTTGTTGGCCGGGTCCACGGTGCGCTTGATCGCGTAAGCCAGGTCTTGGGCCACCACCTCACGCCCTTTGCCGGCGCCTTTGAACGCCGGGTCATCGGCAAAGAAGATGCCGGGCTTGAGCCGCACTGTCCAGACCTTGAAATCGGCCGACACCTCGGGCAGCGCTGCGGCCAGCCGTGGCACCACCTTGGCCGGCCGGGCCAGCGCGTCGTAGCCGTACAGCGCCTCGAAGATGTGGGCGGTGACGGTGCGCGAGTACAGGTCGTCGATGCGCGCCGGATCAAAACTGGTCTCGGCCGAGTTGAACATCACCCGCAAGGTCTTGCCGGCGGGCGGCGCATCGGCCGCCGGGCGGGCTGCCGGGGCTTCAATCGGCAACGCGGCGGCCAGAGGCAGCGCCAGCAGGGCACGGCGTTGCAGGTGGGTGGGCATGGCGCGGCGGGTGGGGGTGAGCGCGCAGTCTAGCGGCGCTGGCCGCAGCGCCGGGCCGGCCGCGCGCGCCGGGCACGGGGTTTGCGATAGGCGAGTGGGCTCTTGCGCCGGGCCTAGACTCCCGCAACCCGAAATCCAGGCCCGGCGCCACAAGCCCCAGACTGGCAAAAACCCCAGGAGCAGGTACCGGATGCTGGCCTATGTGATCAAACGCCTGTGGCAGATGGTGCCCACCTTGCTGGGCGTGGTGCTGCTGGTGTTCACGCTGTTCCACTTTTTTGGCAGCGACCCGAGCGTGATCCTGGCCGGCCAAAATGCGACGCCCGAGCAGATCGCCGCCATCCGCCAGCAGCTTGGCCTCGACCAACCGGCGTATGTGCAGTTCGGCATTTTCCTCAAACAGATCGCCACCTTCGACTGGGGCCGCAGTTGGGCCACCAATGAGCCGGTGAGCCATCTGTTTGCCACCCGGCTGCCGGCCACGATGACGGTGATGGTGCCCATCCTGCTGCTCGACACCGTGCTGGCGGTGCCGATTGCGCTGGGCGTGGCCTATGTGCGCGGCTCGCTCACTGACCGGGCGCTGATGGTGGCCACCACCGTGGCGCTGTCGATCAGCCTGCTGGTCTACGTGATCATCGGCCAGTATGTGTTCGGCTTTCAGCTCGGCTGGTTTCCGGTGCAGGGCTGGAGCGACAGCCTGCTGACCAACTTGACGGTTTACGCGCCGCTGCCGGTGATGCTGGCGGTGCTGGTGGGCGTGTCACCGCAAACCCGGCTTTACCGCAGCTTTTTTCTCGACGAGCTGGGCCACGACTATGTGCGCACCGCCCGCGCCAAAGGGCTGACCGAGCCCACGGTGCTGTTCAAGCATGTGCTGCGCAACGCGATGATCCCGATCCTGACCAACGTCGGGCTGGCGTTGCCGGGCATTTTTGTCGGCTCGTTCTTGATCGAGGTGTTTTTCTCGATCCCCGGCCTGGGCCGTGAGGTGTTGCTGGCGGTCAACCGCAGTGACTACCCCGTGATCCAGGCCGCCACCGTGTACCTGGCGATGCTGACGATGCTGATCAATCTGGTGACCGATCTGCTCTACAAAGTGGTGGATCCGCGGGTGGTGTTGCGGTGAGCGCCGTTTTGGGCTCATCCGTCACGGTTCTGCAGGTTCAACGCTCGGCCGGCGTCTGGCTCACCGCCTGGCGGCGCTTCAAGAATGACCGGGTGGGCATGGTCTCGGGCGCCATCGTGATCGCCTTCTTGCTGCTGATTGCCGCCGCTGGCATGGGCCTGGTGGCCCGCGACTGGCAGCGTGAGCTGGCCGTGCCGAATGCGCCGCCCACCTTGCTTGGCCCGCGTGCCGGTGAGGACGCCGGCACGATGGCCGGGCTTGAATCCCAGGCGCTGCCGCCGGTGGACCTGACCGACATCGACCCGCTGGCCCCGCGCTACAAAGAGTGGGCCGAGCGTGCCAGCAAGATGCAAACCACCGAGACGGTGAAGGCGCTGACCCTGCCGCTGGGCGCCGACCGGCTGGGCCGCGACGTGCTGGCCAAGGCCGTCAAGGGCACCGAAATATCGGTCTTCGTCGGCGTGCTGGCCGCCCTGCTGGCCACCTTGATCGGCACCGGGCTGGGCGCGCTGGCCGGCTTTTTTGGCGGCAAGGTGGGTGATTTTCTGGAGTGGCTGTACAACGTCTTCACCGCCATCCCCGACATCCTGCTGATCTTTGCCTTTGCCGCAGTGCTGGGGCGCGGCGTGGGCACTGTCGTGCTGATCCTGGGGCTGACGGGCTGGACGGGGCTGTACCGCCAGGTGCGGGCCGAGTTCATCAAACACGCAGGCCGCGAATATGTACGCGCGGCGGAAGCGATAGGCGCCAGCCAGACCAGCCGCATGTTCCGCCACATCCTGCCCAACGTCAGCCATGTGATTTTGGTGCGCATGAGCCTGCTGGTGGTGGGCTTCATCAAAAGCGAAGTGATCCTGTCGTACCTGGGCCTGGGCGTGCCGATTGACCAGGTGAGCTGGGGCACGATGCTGGCCGAGGCGCAGAGCGAGCTGATCCTGGGCCACTGGTGGCAGTTGGCCACCGCCACCGCCTTCATGGCGCTGTTTGTCACCGCGTTCTCGCTGATGGCCGATGCGTGGCGCGATGCGCTCGACCCCAAATTGCGGGGGGCAGCCTGATGCTGCTCAGCATCCAGGACCTGAAAGTCGCCTTCCGCCTGGGTGAGCGTGGCGCCACCACGCTGGCGCAGGCTGTCAGGGGCGTCAGCTTCGACATCGCCGAGAACTCGACCCTGGCGCTGGTGGGTGAGTCGGGCTCGGGCAAGAGTGTGACCGCGATGTCGATCCTGAACCTGCTGCCCGACAACGCCCAGCGCTCGGGCGCCATCCTGTACCAGGGCCGCGATTTGTTGCGGGCCAGCCGGCCCGAGCTGCAAACCCTGCGCGGCCGCGAGATCGCCTGCGTGTTCCAAGACCCGATGAGCTCACTGAACCCGGTCTTCACGGTGGGCGCGCAACTGGCCGAGCCGCTGACCAAGCATCTGGGCATGGGCCGGCGCGCCGCGCTGGCCCGGGCCGAGGCCCTGCTGGCCGAGGTGGGCATGCCCGAGCCCAAGCGCCGGCTGTCGGCCTATCCGCATGAGCTGTCGGGCGGCCAGCAGCAGCGGGTGATGATCGCGATGGCGCTGGCCTGTGAGCCTAAATTGCTGATCGCCGACGAGCCCACCACCGCGCTGGACGTGACCATCCAGCGCCAGATCCTGGAACTGATCGCGGGCTTGAAGTCAAAGCACCGCATGAGCGTGCTGTTCATCAGCCACGACCTGGGCGTGGTCGGCGAGATAGCCGACAGCGTGGTGGTGATGCGCCACGGCGTGGTGCGTGAGCAGGGCGCCGTGGCGCAGATCTTCAGCGCGCCGCAAGACGCCTACACCCGGGCCCTGCTGGCCTGCCGGCCCAGCCTGACCGACACGCCGGCCCGGCTGACGGTGATCGATGAGCACATCGCCGGTGTCACTTCACAGGCCACCGCCAGCACGGCGCTGGCAGCCACCAAGAGCGCCAACGCACCTGTGAAAGACGCCAACGCACCGGTGGTGCTGGAGGTGCGCGCGCTGGCCAAGAGCTTCTTCCTCAAGCAAGGCTTGTTCGGCAAGCGCGAATTCAAGGCGGTGCAAAACGTCAACTTCCAGCTTCGGCGCGGCCACACGCTGGGCGTGGTGGGTGAGTCGGGCTCGGGCAAGACGACGATGGGCCTGACCCTGCTGCGCCTGCATGAGCCCACCGGCGGCGAGGTGATCTTTGACGGCCAGAACCTGCTCAAGCTGTCTGACCGCGAGCGGCAAGTGATGCGGCGCCGCATCCAGATCGTCTTCCAGAACCCGTATGCCAGCCTGAACCCGCGGTTCACCATCGGCCAGACGCTGATCGAGCCGATGACCATCCACCGCATCGGCGCGGATGCCACCGAGCGCGAGGCCCGCGCCCGGGCATTGCTGGTCAAGGTGGGTCTCGGGCCCGAGACCTTTGGCAAGTACCCGCATGAGTTCTCGGGCGGCCAGCGCCAGCGGGTGGCCATCGCGCGCTGTCTGACGCTCAACCCCGAGGTGCTGGTGCTGGACGAGGCGGTGAGCGCGCTGGATGTATCGGTGCAGGCGCAGGTGCTCAACCTGCTGCGTGACTTGCAGGACGAGCTGGGCCTGTCCTACGTCTTCATCAGCCACGACTTGGGCGTGGTGCGCTTCATCAGCGACGAGGTGCTGGTGATGAAAGACGGTGCGGTGGTGGAGCAGGCCAGCGTGCAGAAAATCCTGGCCGCGCCGCAGCAGGACTACACCCGCCGGCTGCTGAGCGCGGTGCCGCGCGGCTGGGTGGGCCCTGTCATCAACCGGTAGTACCTTGAAAATCCCGCATGACAAGCGGGAATTTCAATACACTGGTGACCATGCTTGATCGCCAGCGGCTGGAGTCTGAAGTTCGCGCCGCACTGGCCCGCAGCCCGGCAGTGGCCGTGGTCGGCCCGCGCCAGGTGGGCAAGACCACGCTGGCCCGCAAGCTGCTGGCCTCTATGCAACCAGCCACGCAGCAAGCCATGCCGCCGCCCACGCCACGCATGCCCAGGCCACTCAGCGGGCCGATGCCGCAGGCCACGGTGGGGTCGTCCGCCAACTGGTTTGATCTTGAAGACCCGCAAGCCGCCGCCCAACTGGCCACCCCGCTGATCGCACTGCAAGGCCTGCAGGGGCTGGTGGTGATCGACGAGGTTCAGCACGCGCCAGATTTGTTCAAGGTGCTGCGGGTGCTGATCGACCGGCCGGGCACTGGCGCTGGATCAACCACCACCCCCGCCCGGTTTCTGCTGCTCGGCAGCGCATCGCCGGCGCTGCTGCGCCAGTCCAGCGAATCTCTGGCGGGCCGCATCGAGGTGATTGAGGCGGGCGGCTTCACGCTTGACGAAACCGGCCCCGCCCAGGCCGAATCACTGTGGTGGCGCGGTGGTTTTCCGCGCTCGTTCACCGCTGCCGACGACGCGGCCAGCCGCATCTGGCGGCGCGAGTTCATCCGCACCACTGTCGAGCGCGATTTGCCGCAGCTCGGCATGAACGTGCCGGCCCCGGCGATCTACCGCTTCTGGGCCATGCTGGCGCATTTTCATGGCCAGGTCTGGAATGCGGCCGACCCGGCACGCTCGCTCGGCGTGAATGAAAGCACCGTGCGCCGCTACCTCGACTGGCTGACCCAGGCCTATCTGGTGCGCCAGTTGCAGCCCTGGTTTGCCAACACCGGCAAACGCCAGGTCAAGGCGCCCAAGCTCTACCTGCGCGACACCGGCCTGCTGCATGAGCTGCTGGGCATTGCCGACCCCGCCGCGCTGGCCCGCCACCCGCGCAGCGGCGCGTCGTGGGAGGGCTTTGCGCTGGACCAGGTGCTGCGCATCGCCCGGCCCGAGCAGGCTTACTTCTGGGCCACCCATTCAGGCGCCGAGCTGGATCTGCTGATGCTCAAAGACGGTCAACGGGTGGGGGTGGAGTTCAAACGCACTGACGCGCCCCGGCTCACACCGTCGATGCGCAGCGCGCTGGCCGATCTTGCGCTGGACGCGCTGTATGTGGTCTACCCCGGCCAACGGCGCTACCACCTTGCCGACCGGGTGCAGGCCGTGCCGCTGGCGGCCCTGCTGCCCAACCCAGGCAGCGCTGACCCCGCAGACAGCGCATGACGATCAAGCGCCGCCACGCCCATTGGTTGACCATCACCGGCCGCCCCTCGCCGACCGCTGCGGTGCTGCTGCCCGCGCAGCGCGCCGGGCCAACCGGTGCTGGTGCAGAACCCGGCGCTGGCACAAAAGTACCGCATCAACAGCGTGGCCGAGGGCAAACAGGGGGCGGCGGTGGTCAAGGCGTCGGGGGCGAAGGTGGATTGAGCACCTGGCCTGGCGCCCCGGCCAGCGCCGGCCCGGCGTTGATGAAGCCCAGCACATCGTCCAGCACCGGCGCCAGCCAGATCAGCGGGCCCGACAGCGCGGCCAACAGCGTCATGTGGTTGACCCTCGGGTACAGCTTGAGCAGCACTGGCGCGCCAGCCGCGCGCAGCCGGTTGGCCAGGCCCACGGTGTTGCGCTGCGGGTTGATCAAAGAATCGACTTCGGCGGCGGCCAGAAAACTGCGCGGTGACAACGCGCCAGCAAAGTCCAGTGGCTGGGTGCCGGGCGGGTAGTGGGGATGGAAGAACACCGGCTGGGCGTCCGGGTTGGTCATCGGAAAAAAATCATACGGCCCGGCCAGGCCGATCCAGCCGGCCAGCTCGCCCGGCGCGTGGCCGGTGGCGGCCAGCCGGCTGGCGTCAAGTGCCAGCATTGCCGCGTTGTAGGCACCGGCGCTGTGGCCCATCACAAACACCCGCTGCGGGTTGCCCCCCAGCCGCGCGGCCTCGTCCAGGCCGTAGGCCAGCGCCCCTGCGCAGTCGGCCAGAAAATCGGGGTAGCGCACCTCGGGGTAGAGCCGGTAGTCGGCCACCAGCGTGAGCACGCCGCGCGCGGCCAGCGCCTCGCCCACAAAGCGGTAATCGGCACGCTCGCCCCGGTTCCACGAGCCGCCGTAAAAGAACACCAGCACCGGGTGGCCGCCCGGCGGCGCGGCGGCGCTGGGGGTGTAGATGTCGAGTTGCTGGCGCGGCAGCGGGCCGTAGGCCACCGCTGCGGCGCTGCGCCGGCTGTGCAGCGCCGCCAACGTGTTGAGCGCGGCCACCGGGTCGGCCGCCACCAGCACGGCCAGGCTGGCGCTCAGCAGCAGGCTGGCCAGCATCAGCATGATTCGGCCCGGCCTGCGCATCGGCAGCTCACGCGGCAGGCGGCGCGACGCCGGGCTGGCTCAGAGGCTGAGAGGAATTCGAGCGTGACCGAGCAGCGACAAATGGTGTCCGATCTAGGCGCAAAGCACAGCCATAGCCCGGGCTATGGCGCGCATTTGCAACGACGAGCGGGCGGCTTTTGGCGGGATGAGCGGGCATGATCGAAAGACTCTCAGCCTCTCAGGCCGCCGGCACCGACGACGCTCAGCTAAACCCGGCGAACTGGTCGATCAAGACGTTTTTCTTGGCGTACACCTGACCGACCTGCTGGATTTGATCCATGTGGTCGATCGAGTCGAGCTTCTGCACATCGGCGGGCTGGATGTGGCCGAGCCCGAGATCGCCCAACCCTTCGGCTGAAAGCTCGGGGTTGTAGCGAAGGTACGTGA